>NZ_JBVICA010000027.1:0-102461 GCF_055573115.1 Streptomyces sp. NPDC030222 | reverse complement strand
TGGCACGCTGTTGAGTTCTCAAGGAACGGACGCTTCCTTCGTACTCACCCGCAGCGACATTCTCTGGGGCTTTCCTCCGGGCGCTTCCCTTCGGTATTTCGTGTTTCCAGCCTAGCAGATCCGATTTCCGTTTCCGCCACCCGCTGGAGCGGGCTGCCGCGAAGAATTCCGCTTTCGCGGTTTTCTTTCCGGCGGGTGCCGACTCTATCAGCTCTTCACCGGCCTTCTGACCACACCCTCGGCACACAGATGCGCCCGGGAGGTGTAGACCAGTGGTGTAGACCAGTTAGTATCTCGGCCAGAGCAGGCACTGCCTCCCGCGACACGACTCGTGTCGGCGCGTAGGCAGGGGTACGACAGTACAGGCCGTCAGTAGTCCAGGCAAATCGTTTCCGGTGGTCCCGAGGTGCGCAAACCATGACATCACGGAAGAACCGGGACTTCATATGACATACGCTTCTGATCAGTGCGCCGTCCAGGACTGGGAGTGACGGCAGCTCACTGATCTCCGCCCCTGGGAGGCTCCATGACCACCGTGACGTCCCCTATCCCCGGACGTGCGATCGGACTCGCCGCCGTGCCCGACCCCGTCTTCTCCGGCGCGATGGTCGGTCCGGGCACGGCCATCGATCCCGAGCGAGAGCCGTGTGAGGCCGTCGCTCCGGTCGACGGTGTCGTCCTCTCTCTCCACCCCCACGCCTTCGTCATCGTCGACCCCGAGGGACATGGGGTGCTCACGCACCTCGGCATCGACACCGTGCAGCTGGGCGGCCAGGGCTTCGAACTCCTCGTGCACAAGGGGGACACCGTGAGCCGCGGCCAGGCCCTCATCCGCTGGAACCCCGCCGCGGTCGAGGCGGCGGGCAAGTCCCCCATCAGCCCGGTCGTGGCGCTGGAGGCCGGCGCCGAGTCCCTCAGCGGGCTCCGCGAGGACGGGGACGTGAAGGTCGGCGACGAGCTGTTCAGCTGGCAGTAGTCGCATTTCGCCGTGCCGACGGCGACAGGGGCATGCACAGACGGCGGCCGGCAGGCCGCACCGATTCGGGGACGGGTGAGATGGAGACGACGCTGCGAGGCGTGGGTGTGAGTCATGGAGTGGCGATCGGCCAGGTCCGGCACATGGGCACGGCGGTCCTGGAGCCGCCCGCCAAGGGGATTCCGCCGGAGGAGGCGGGACGTGAACAGGGGCGGGCCCGGCAGGCCGTGGACGCCGTGTCGGCCGACCTGATCGCCAGGGGCAATCTGGCCGGCGGCGAGGCGCAGGCGGTGCTCGAGGCGCAGGCCATGATGGCCCAGGACCCTGAGCTGATGGCGGACGTGGAGCGGCGTATCGCCGTCGGTTCCACTGCGGAGCGCGCGGTGTACGACGCGTTCGCCGCCTACCGGGCGCTCCTCGCGGGTGCCGGCGAGTACCTGGCCGGGCGGGTGGCCGACCTCGACGACGTCCGGAACCGGATCGTGGCGCGGCTGCTGGGCGTGCCGATGCCGGGCGTGCCGGACAGTGACGAGCCGTACGTGCTGATCGCGCGCGATCTGGCTCCCGCGGACACGGCGCTGCTCGACCCGGGTCTGGTGCTCGGCTTCGTGACCGAGGAGGGCGGGCCGACCAGTCACAGCGCGATTCTGGCCCGGGCGCTCGGTGTGCCGGCTGTCGTCGCTCTGCCGGGGGCGTGCGAGCTGGCCGAGGGAACGGTGATCGCCGTCGACGGCAGCACCGGTGAGATCTTCGTGGAGCCGAGTGCCGAGGAGCGTGCGGAGCTGGAGCGGGTGGCGGCCGAGCGCAGGGCCGCGCTCGCTGCTTCGACGGGACCGGGTGCGACATCGGACGGGCACAGGGTGCCACTGCTGGCGAACGTCGGTGGTCCGGGTGACGTCGCCGCCGCGGTGGAGGCCGGTGCCGAGGGCGTGGGTCTCTTCCGTACCGAGTTCCTCTTCCTCGACGACAGCAAGACCGCGCCGTCCGAGGAGAAGCAGATCGATGCGTACCGCAAGGTCCTGGAGGCGTTCCCCGAGGGGCGCGTCGTGGTGCGGGTCCTGGACGCGGGTGCGGACAAGCCGCTCGACTTCCTGACGCCGGCGGACGAGCCGAATCCTGCGCTGGGTGTGCGGGGGCTGCGGACGCTGCTCGACCATCCGGAGGTTCTGCGGACGCAGCTGACCGCGCTGGCCCGGGCGGCCGAGGGCCTGCCGGTGCACCTGGAGGTCATGGCGCCGATGGTCGCGGACCGGGCGGACGCCAAGGCGTTCGCGGATGCCTGCCGGGATGCGGGGCTCCCCGCGAAGTTCGGTGCGATGGTCGAGATCCCGTCCGCCGCTCTGCGGGCGCGGTCGATCCTCAAGGAGGTCGAGTTCCTGTCACTGGGCACCAATGACCTGGCCCAGTACACCTTCGCCGCCGACCGTCAGGTCGGGGCCGTCTCGCGACTGCAGGATCCGTGGCAGCCGGCGCTGCTCGACCTGGTCGCGCTGGCGGCCGGGGCGGCGCAGGCCGAGGGCAAGAGCTGTGGGGTGTGCGGCGAGGCCGCGTCGGACCCGCTGTTGGCGTGTGTGCTGACGGGCCTGGGCGTCACCTCTCTTTCCATGGGCTCGGCGTCCATCCCCTATGTCCGGGCGACGCTGGCGAAGTACACGCTGGCGCAGTGCAGGCGTGCGGCGGCTGCGGCGCGTGCCGCGGACAGTGCCGAGGAGGCGCGGGTCGCGGCGCAGGTGGTGCTGTCCGGCGAGTAGCGGCGCTGCGGGTGTGAGTGCCGTGGCCCGAGGGGGTCTTCCGCCGGAAGCCGGCGGAAGACCCCTCGGCCGTTCCTGCCGACCGCCGCCCGTCGGCTGTCAGGGCTTCCTTCGGTGGGTTCCGCCGTCGTCGGGCACGTCCACGGCGAAGCCCGCGCAGTACTCGACGCCGGGTTCCGGAGAAAGGGGTTCGCCGGTGTCGGCGTCGGTGCAGTAGGCGCTGAACACCTCTCCCTCGGTCAGCGGCACGAGGCGTCCGTGCCCCAGGCGCCAGCCTCGGAGGCGGTCGGGGGCGCCCGGGCGGGAGGTCCTCATGACGAGCCCACCCGGGCTCTCGAGAGCGATGCCGACCGCGACCACGGTCACGAACTCGGCGGTCTCGGAGTCGGCCGATGCTGTGGAGCCGTCCGGTTCCGATTCCACCTGGAGGGCGGCCAGGAGCTGTTCCTGTCCCGCGGGGATGCTGCAGACCAGTTGGTGGGTACCGGGTCCCGCGGCTGCCAGCACCGCGAGCAGTGTCCGGGAGGCCTGGTCCTGTGCGGCGTGCCCGATGTCGCCTCCGCAGTCGGTGCACGTGCCGAGGCCGGACAGGATCGTGGTCGCGTAGTCCCAGGTGGCCTTGCGGGCGGCGGCGTCGATGAGAAGGGGGATCAGGGTGTCGATGGGCTGGCCGGTGTAGGTGAGCCGGACGCCGCTTGCGCCGATCTCCGCGGTGAAGCGGGTGCGGCTGGTGGCGGAGTCCGGATCGAGTCCGGCCGAGGTGCAGTAGGCGGCGAACTCGTGGGGGTCGAACAGGGCGACGCTGGTGTGCAGGCCCTGAGCGGCGAGTGTTTCCAGCAGGTACTCGGCGTGGCGCAGGTAAGCCGTGTGGTCGTCGAAGGAGAACGAGCGGTATTTGCGCATCTCCGAGAAGTCCTGCTCGTCGGCGAGGAGCCCGAGGGTGTGGGGCACCTCCCGCCGCAGGTTGTCCCGCTCGTTCGTCTTGCTGTTGCCGGTGTGCGGCATGGGTCCCCCTCTGCACGGTCGATCAATGCTCACTCACCGTAACCGAGGATACTGACAGTGAGGGGTTGCTGAGGCGTCTGCGCACCAGTCGGTGCTGGAAGACGCAGGTCGCGGCGATGACGGCGCCGAACACGGTCCATCCCGCGGGTCCTGTCGCGATGACAGCCGTCACGGCGAGGGGGCCGAGGCTTCGCTGGGCGGACGCGGCGAGTCCGTGCACTCCGAGGTAGGCGCCCTGGGCGGTGCTCGGCGCGAGGGCGAGGGAGAGTTCCCACGAGATCGTCGCGTGGAGCATCTCGGCGAGGGTGAAGACCGCAGCGGCGACGGTGACGGCGATGCTCGCGAGCCATGCCCCGTCGAGGGCGGACGCGGTCATGGCGAGGCCGCCGGCGACGAAGACCGCCGCGAGGGGCAGCAGGAGTCCTCGGCATGACTGCGAGGTGGGGCCGAAGCGGGCCACGGGCACCTGCAGGACCACGACCATCACGCTGTTGAGGACCATGAGCAGCGGGACGAGGCCGTGCGGGGCGTCGGTGGCGTGCGCGATCCAGAGCGGGAGGCCGATCCTGAAGACCGCGTCGTCGAGGAAGAGGACGGTTTCGGTGAGGGTGAACAGCAGATAGGTGCGGTCCCGCCAGGGGCTCCCGGGGCGGCGTGCACCGGGCGCGGCGGTGCCGGACCCGGTGACGGTCCGCCCCGTGGACGGCGGTTCGGCGCAGCGCAGGGTGATCAGGGCGGCACCGATGAAGGAGAGGGCGTCCCCGACGAGGAGGACGCGGTAGACGGTGGCGCCGCCGATGGCGAGTGCGGCGGCCGCGGCCAGTCCGCCGATGGCCCATCCCGCGTTGGCGACGGTGCGGTGGAGGGCCTGGTAGCGGATCCGGTCCGAGCCGGTGATGCGTGCGGCGTAGAGCTTGGTGAGGACGTTCGCCCCGCGGTCGCCGAAGGTGCCGGCGGCGGTGCACAGGAGCAGCAGTGCGTAGTCGTCGGTGGTGAGCAGGGCGAGGGCGGCCAGTGCTCGGACGATCTGCAGGGCGATGAGGAGCCGGGTGACGGGGACCCGGTCGGCGATGCGGCCGGCGACGGGGGATCCTGCGATGCCGACGGCGCCGGCCACGCCCATGAGGGTGCCGATCTCGACGACGGAGAGGCCGGAGACGTAGGTGAGGTAGAGGGCGGCGGTGGCCGCCCAGAGGCCGTTGCCGGTCTTGTCGACCAGGGCGACCCAGAGCATTCTGCGGCCGTCGACGCCGCCCGGGATGCGGGCGGCCCGTTCTTTCAGTGCGGCTGCTCGGCTCGGCAGGCTCACTGGCTCCCCCTTGACGCCATTTATGTATCGATACATAATTCTCTTCGTGGCAGCACAATATTCGATCTCTGGTACGACGGCCAAGGGAATTGCGGAATCCGTCGAACACGCGGTCGCCGAGGGCGCGCTCGGCCCCGGGGACTCCCTGCCTCCCGTCCGCCGGCTCGCGGATGACCTCGGGGTGAGCCCCGGCACGGTGGCCACGGCCTACAAGGAGCTGCGCGGACGGGGTGTGGTGGTCACTCGCGGCCGCGGCGGCACGGTCGTCGCGGCCGCGCCTTCGGTGGCCTCGCGACGGCCCCCGAAGGTTCCGGAAGGGCTGCGAGATCTGGCCGGTGGTCATCCCGACCCGGCGTTCCTCCCCGATCTCCTGCCGCTGGTGCGCATCTCGCCCGGATCGCGCTCGCACCGCGCTACGCCGCGACTGCCGGCGCTGGAGGAGGCCGCGCGGAACTGGCTGGCGGCGGACGGCGTACCGGCGGACCGGGTGACGTTCGCCCATGGTGCGCTCGACTGTGTGGCGCGGCTGCTGACGACGGAGCTGCGGCCCGGTGACGTGGTGGCCATGGAGGACCCCGGCTACCACCACCTGCTGGATCTGGTGCAGTCCATGGGGCTGCGGACCGTTCCCGTGGCCGTGGACGACGAGGGGATGCTGCCCGGCGCCCTGCGGGAGGCCCTGCGCGCCGGAACGCGGGCCGTGGTGTACAGCCCGAGGGCGCAGAATCCGTACGGCGGCTGCTTCTCGCAACGGCGGCGCGACGACCTGGTGGCCGTCCTGCGGGGCGCGCCCGAGGTGCTGGCGGTCGAGAACGATCACGTTGCGGACGTCTCGGGGGCGCCGCTGTACTCGCTCGCCGCCGGGGGCCTCGGGCGATGGGCCCATATCCGTACGGTGACGAAGTACCTGGGCACGGACCTGCGCTGGGCGGTGGCCGCCTGCGATCCCGTCACCGCGGCCCGTCATGACGGGCGGCTGCTGCTGACCTCGGGCTGGGTGAGTCACCTGCTCCAGGAGACGGTGCTCGGACTGCTGACCGGAGAGGAGACCCGGGCGCTCGTGACCCGGGCGGGCGAGGCGTACGGGGAGCGGCGGAGGGCGCTGCTGACGGAGCTCGCGCAGCGGGGTGTGACCGGGCACGGCGCGAGCGGTATGAACGTCTGGGTCCCGGTGCGCGACGAGTCAGCGGTGGTGAACGGGCTGCGGTCCCGCGGCTGGTGGGTCGCGGCAGGTGCCCGGTTCCGGATCGCGTCGCCCCCGGGCGTCCGGATCACCACGGCGGGCCTGGAGCCGGCCGACGCCGCACGTCTGGCCTCGGACTTCGCCGCGGTGCTGGGCGAGTCCGAGGCCACGTACGGCGGCTAGGGCCCCCGGGTCCGGCGGATCAGGGCCCGGCTGGGCCGTGATCCGCCGGACGGGTGTGGCTCAGCCGCGGCGCTCCCGTGCCAGGTCCTCGTAGAAACGCAGCAGTTCGAGGTTGTCGACGGAGCCGGGGTTGACCGCCTTGTCCAGGGGGCTGCCCTGCAGGAGGCGTTTGACCGGCACCTCGATGCGCTTGCCCGTGAGGGTGTGCGGGACCCCGGGGACCTCGATGATGTCGTCGGGGACGTGCCGCGGCGAGAGCTGCTCGCGGATGGTCCGCTTGATGCGGTCGCGCAGGGCGTCGTCGAGGGCCGCGCCGGGGGCGAGGTGCACGAACAGCGGCATCCAGTAGCCGCCGTCCGCCTCCTCCAGGCCGATGACGAGGGATTCACGGATCTCGGGGAGCCGTTCGACGGCCTCGTAGATGTCGGCGGAGCCCATGCGGACGCCCTGCCGGTTGAGGGTGGAGTCGGAGCGGCCGTGGATGATCACCGAACCACGGTCGGTGATGGTGATCCAGTCTCCGTGGCGCCAGACGCCGGGGAACATCTCGAAGTAGCTGTCGCGGTAGCGGCTGCCGTCCGGGTCGTTCCAGAAGTGGATCGGCATGGAGGGCATCGGGCTCGTGACGACGAGTTCGCCGACCTCGCCGATGAGCGGCTTGCCGTGCGGGTCCCAGGCCTGCAGGTCGGTGCCGAGGCAGGGCGCCTGGAGTTCGCCGATGTGCACGGGCAGCGTGGGCACGGCACCGGCGAAGCAGCTGCACACGTCCGTGCCGCCGCTGACCGAGGCGATCCACAGGTCGCCCGTGCTGTCGGCGAACTCGTCGTGCAGCCAACGGAAGCCGTCGGGCGGCAGCGGTGAGCCGGTGGTGGCCACGCAGCCGATGCGGGAGAGGTCGAAGTCGCGGGCCGGATGCACACCGGCCTTGCGGCAGGCCATGACGTAGGCGGCGGAGGTGCCGAACAGCGTGGCGCCGGTGCGTTCGGCGACCCGCCACTGGGCGCCGGTGTCGGGGTAGCCGGGGCTGCCGTCGTAGAGAACCACTGTGGTGCCCGTGAGCAGGCCGGAGACGAGGAAGTTCCACATCATCCAGCCGGTGGACGTGTACCAGAAGAAGCGGTCCTCGGGTCCGAGGTCGCAGTGCAGTCCGAGCTGCTTGAAGTGCTCCAGGAGGATCCCGCCCTGCGACTGGACGATGGCCTTCGGCAGGCCGGTGGTCCCGGAGGAGTAGAGGACCCACAGGGGATGGTCGAAGGGCACCTGCTCGAAGACGGGTTCGTCGTCGCCTCCGGTGAGGGCGGACCAGTCGAGGGCGCCTTCGGGGGCGGCGGTGCCGAGCAGCGGGATGTGGACGACGGCGCGCAGCGTGGGCAGTTCGCGGCGGAGTTCGGCGACGACGTCGCCGCGGTCGTGCTGCTTGCCGCCGTAGCGGTAGCCGTCGACGGTGAAGAGGACGACCGGTTCGACCTGCTGGAACCGGTCGAGGACGCTGCGCGCGCCGAAGTCGGGTGCGCAGGAGGTCCACACGGCCCCGACGGCGGCGGTGGCGAGGAGGGCGACGACGGCCTGGGGGATGTTGGGGAGGTAGCCGCTGACCCGGTCGCCGGGCCGGACGCCCAGCGCTCGGAGCTCTGCGGCGAGCGAGCCCACCTGACGGCGGAGCTCGGCCCAGCTGATCGGGGTGACCTCGTGGGTCTCGTCGACGTGGAGGAGAGCGGCGTCGTCGGCCCGGGTGGGGTCCTCGGCGGTGCGGAGGGCATGCTCCGCGTAGTTCAGGGTGGCGCCCGGGAACCAGCGGGCGCCGGGCATGGCGGAGTCCGCGAGGACCCGCTCGTAGGGGGCGGAGAAGCGGATGTCGAACCAGTCCGCGACGGCCTTCCAGAACGTCTCGAGCTCGTCGACGGACCAGCGGTGCAGTGCCGGGTATCCGCCGGCGGCGGGGGCGCCGTACCGCTCGGCCGCCCAGGTCTGGAAGCGGGTGATCCGGGCGCGGTCGACACGCTCCCGGTCCGGCTGCCAGAGGGGGGCGGTGTTCGCTGCTTCGGTCATGGGGCGGCTCCCGGCTGTACGGCGTACGCGTCGTGTGCGTGTGGCCCGCGCACGTGCGAGGGTGTGCGCGGGCGCGGCTCACAGGGACCATGCCATGTGATCGGGCTGTGCACCAGGGTCGCCCCCTCCATAGCGTGGCGCTCCGGCATGTGGTCCCGCCACGGATGAACGGCAGTTGAACGGACGTACCGGCCGGGCCGATGGATGGCAGGCTGAGCTGCATGGACGCTCATGATCTGGTGCGCTCGGTGAGGTTGGTCGGCTCGTTGCAGGGGATGCGGACGGTGCGGTCGGCGTGGCGGCGGTATCGCACGGACGCGCGGGATCTGCCGGACCGCGGCGCGGAGCGGGCGCGTGTGCCGGGTCCGGCGGTCGGCGCGGCGCCGTGCCCGGGGGGCGGGGTGATCCGGTTCGCCCGGGCCCGGCTGCGGGTGTTCGTCGCGACGGGCGGGGCGGTCTTCTGGGGCTGGGACGGGGCGGACCCCCTGCCCTCGTACGCGCTGGGCGACGTGTGTCCGGAGCCCGATACGCGTGCCCAGCTGGAGCCGGACACCGGCGGCGGCTGGCGGGTGGTGTCGGAGCGGGTGACGGTCACCGTGTCGCGGCATGGCGCGGTCGGGATCCGTACCCCGGGCGGGATGGTGCTGCGCCGGGAGCTGCCGCCCCGCTGGTGGGAGCCGGTCACGGGCACCGGCGGGGGCGGCCGGGGCGGATCGGGCCCCGCCGGAGCGGTCCGGACGGGATCGGGCGCCGCCACCGGGCCCGGAGGCCGTGGCCCCGGGCCGGGCTGCGAGGGGCCCGGGGCGCCGGACCGGGCGGTGCGCTGGGCGGTGCGGTCGGAGGTGCCCGCGGACGCCCGGTTCTTCGGACTCGGCGGGCGCGCCGCCGGGCCCAGGCTGCGGAACGGGGTGTACCGGCTGTGGAACACGGATCCCGGCGGGAGTTTCGCGCCCGGTGACGATCCCCTGTACATCACCATGCCGGTGCAGCTGGTGGTCTCCGACGCGGCCACCCACATGACGTTCTACGACAACTCGTGGGACGGACGGTTCGTGCTGCGCGAGGGTGCGGAGGGGGCGGGCTCGGGGCACGACCGCCGGGGCACCAGTGAGCTGCGGATGGAGGGCGGCCCGCTGCGCTGCTGGGTGCTGACGGGCACGCCGGCCCGGGTGCTGCAGGGCTGGGCCGTACTCACCGGGCAGCCGGCGGTGCCGCCTGCCTGGGCGCTCGGTCCGCAGCACGCGCGCTGGGGGTTCGGCAGCGAGACCGAGGTGCGGCGGGTCGTGGCCGGGTACCGGGAGCGGGGGCTGCCGTTGTCGGTGCTGCACCTGGACATCGACCACTACGACGGGCACCGGGTGTTCAGCGTCGACCGGGAGCGCTTCCCTGAACTGCCCCGGCTGGCGGCGGATCTGCGTGAGGAGGGGGTACGGCTGGTGTCGATCGTCGACCCCGCGGTGCCCGCCGAACCCGGGAACGCGGTGTACGACAGCGGCCGGAAGGCCCGGGCGTTCGTCAGGGACGCACGGGGCGAGGAGGTACGGGGCGTGGTGTGGCCCGGGGAGTGCGCGTTCCCCGACTTCACCGATGCGGAGGTACGGCACTGGTGGGGGTCGCTGTACGAGGAGCGGCTTCGCCAGGGGTTCTCCGGGGTGTGGCACGACATGAACGAGCCCGTGTCGTTCGCGCCGTTCGGTGATCCGTCGCTGCCCCGCTCGGCGCGGCACGCGATGGACGGGCGCGGCGGCGACCACCGGGAGGCGCACAACGTCTACGGACTGCTGATGGCGCGGGCGGGTTACGAGGGGCTGCGGCGGCTGCGGCCCGGCGAGCGGCCGTTCCAGTTCTCCCGTTCCGGCTGGGCGGGGATGCAGCGGTACGGGGGGACGTGGTCCGGGGACGTGGGGACCGGCTGGCCCGGGCTGCGGGCCTCGCTGGCGCTGGTCCTGGGCCTCGGGCTGTGCGGTGTGCCGTACTCGGGGCCGGATGTGGGCGGTTTCGACGGGACGCCGTCGCCGGAGCTGTTCCTGCGGTGGTTCCAGCTCGGTGCGTACCTCCCCCTCTTCCGTACGCACGCGGCGCTCTCGGCGGGGCGGCGCGAGCCGTGGGAGTTCGGTCCGCAGGTGCTGGAGGGCGCCCGGGCCGCGCTCGCGGAGCGGGAGCGGCTGCGGCCGTACTTCGTGACGCTGTCGCACCTGGCGCGGCTGACGGGTGCGCCGTATGTCCGGCCGGTGTGGTGGGACACGCCCGCGGACCGCGCCCTGCGCGACTGCGAGGACGCGTTCCTGCTGGGCGACGCGCTGCTGGTGGCGCCGGTGCTGGAGCGCGGCGCCGACCGACGGGCCGTGCGGCTGCCGCGGGGCCGCTGGTACGACACGGCGACCGGGGCCGCCCACGAGGGTCCGGGGCAGGTGCTGCTGGAGGCCCCGCAGTCGAGGATTCCGGTGCTGGCGCGGGCCGGTTCGGTGATACCGGTGCGCGGCCCGGACGGCGGGGCGGAGCTGGAGGTATGGACGCCCGCCGTGGGCCGCACGGGCGGCGGGGCGTTCGTCACGGACACCGGTGACGGGTGGGACGAGCCGGTGGTGGAGCGGTTCACCACACGGGTGAAGCGTGGCCGTGTGGTGGTGGAACGGCTGCTGGACGACGGGTCGCGCGCCCAGCCGGACCGCCCGGTGAGGGTGCGCGGCGGTGGGGGCGGGGCGCGGGCGACGGCCGGTCAGCCGTAGCGGCCCGCGAACCAGGAGCGGACGGCCTCGGTGTGGAGGGGGAACGCGAGCTCGGCGGGTCCGCGGAGGACGTGCCAGCCGCTGGTCTCCGCGGTGGCGGTGGAGGGCGGCAGTTCCTCGGCGCGCCGGGCGGGGAGCAGGCCGAAGAGGAGGAGGTGGACCGGGGAGCCGAGGGCCTCGGCGAGGCGGACGTCCCTGGCGTCGGCCTCGATGCCCGTTTCCTCGCGGAGTTCGCGCACGACGGCTTCCCGCCAGTCCTCGGCGTGGTCGATGAACCCTCCGGGCAGCGCGACGCCCCCGAGCCGGGGTTCGATGGTGCGGGTGATGACGACGAGTCCGGTGCCCTGCTCGTCGGTCACCGGCAGGAGGGCGACGGCGACGGGGAGCGGTCCGCGATAGGCGGTGTCGCCGCAGGAGGTGCAGGTGCGGGGCCATCCTCGCGGGTCGGCGTAGGGCGCGCCGCAGGAGGCGCAATGGGAGTCCCGGACCGGTCGTTTCTGGGATGCGGACACGCGGCGGACTCTAGTCGATGGTCCTTCCCGGCACTGCCGTTCCCCTGGTAGAGGGAGGTGGTGTGACTCGCCGTACCGCCCGCCGCGTGACCCGCTTCCGCTCCGCCCGGCGCGGAGGGGTGGCCTCCGTGGCCGCGTTCGCCGCCCTCGTAGGCGCGAGAGTCGCCCGGGAATTCCAGGGAGTGCTGCCTGGTCCGTTCCGGCTTCTCCGCGCGGCCGTTACGGTGCCTCCTATGCCCCAGCAGACCTTTGACTCGTACGAGGAGTTCTGGCCCTACTACGTCGCGATGCATTCCCGGGCCGCCACCCGCTGGGTGCATCTCGCGGGCACGCTGACCGGGCTGGCCGTGAGCGCGTACGGGCTGGCACGGGGCAGGAGACGCTATGCGTCGGCGCTTCCCCTGATCGGGTACGGCACGGCCTGGTCCGCGCACTTCCTGATCGAGAGGAACAACCCGGCCACCTTCGGCCATCCCGCGTGGTCGCTGCGCGGCGACGCGCGGATGATCCGGATGATGCTGACGGGACGGGACCGGGAACTGGCGGAGACCGCTGCCAAGTGGCTCGCCGCGAACGGCTGACCGTGGCACACTTCTGACGTTCCGTCAGATCGGTGCTGGGGAGGTGCCGTGCCAGGAACCCGTACGCCTGTGGTGGCCGGATGGTTCACCGCGGATGCCGAGGAGGACTTCCAGCTGCTGGGCACGCGCTGCGCGGCGTGCAGCGCGGTGTTCTTCCCCCGCGAGGACTCCTTCTGCCGCAATCCCTCGTGCGGCGGCGGCGAGCTCGTGGAGGTCCCGCTGTCGAAACGCGGCCGCGTCTGGTCGTACACCGACGGGCGCTACCGGCCGCCGGCGCCGTACCCGTCGGACCCGGACGCGGAGTGGCGGCCGTACACCCTGGTCGCGGTCGAGCTGGAGGCCGAACGCATGGTGGTGCTCGGCCAGGCCGCGCCGGGTACGACGGCGGCGGATCTCGCGGTAGGCATGGAGATGGAGATCGTCCCCGGGGTGCTGTCCGAGGAAGCGGGCACGGTGTGGACGACCTGGCACTGGCGGCCGGCCTGTCCGGCCGGGGACGCGCGACCGGCGGGAGCGGCGTCATGAGCGGCGATGTCGCCGTCCTCGGCATCGGCATGCACCCCTGGGGCAAATGGGGACGCGGTTTCGTGGAGTACGGCACGGCCGCCGCCCGCCAGGCGCTGGCCGACGCCGGCATCGAGTGGCGGGACGTCCGGTCGGTGGTCGGTGCCGACACGGTGCGGTCCGGCTATCCGGGCTATGTGGCCGGGGCGACGTTCGCGCGCGCACTCGGCTGGCAGGGCGCCCGGGTCACCAGCGTCTACGCGGCGTGCGCCTCGGGCGCCCAGGCCATCGCCACCGCGCGGGCCCAGATCCTCGCCGGGATCGCCGACGTCGTTCTGGTCGTGGGCGCGGACTCCGCCCCCAAGGGGTTCTTCGCGCCGGCGGGAGGCGACCGCCCGGACGATCCCGACTGGCTGCGCTTCCGTGTGCTCGGGGCGACCAACCCGGCGTACTTCGCGCTCTACGCCCGGCGCCGCATGGCCGAACACGGCGACACGATCGAGGACTTCGCACGCGTCAAGGTGAAGAACGCCGCGGCCGGAGCGCTGAATCCGCTCGCCCGCTACCGCAGGCCCGTCACGGAGGAGGAGGTCGCCGCCTCCGCCGTGGTCGCCGATCCGCTGCGCCTGCTGGACATCTGCGCCACCTCCGACGGGGGTGCGGCGCTCGTGCTGTCCGGCATGGAGTTCGCGCGGCGTCACGGCGCCGCCGATCCGGTGCGCATCCGGGCCGTCTCCACCGTCACCCCTGCCTATCCGAACACCGTGCTGGACCTGCCGGACTTCGCCACCGACAGCGCGCCCGCCGGGCACGCGGACACCGTCCCGTTCCGGTCCTCCATCGCACGTGCCGCGTACGAAGAGGCCGGCATCGGCCCCGAGGACCTGTCGCTCGCCGAGGTCTACGACCTTTCCACGGCACTGGAGTTGCAGTGGTACGAGGACATCGGTCTGTGCGGTCCCGGGGAGGGGGCCGAGCTGCTGAGGGACGGGGCCACCGCGCTCGGCGGCCGGATCCCCGTCAACCCGAGCGGCGGACTTGCCTCTTTCGGGGAAGCGGTGCCGGCCCAGGCCCTGGCCCAGGTCTGCGAGGTGACCCGGCAGCTGCGCGGCACCGCCGGGAATCGGCAGATCGGCGGCGCGCGGACCGGAATCACCGCGAACCAGGGGCTGTTCGGCCATGGCTCCGCCGTGATCGCCGTCCGCTGACGGGCCCGGACGTCCGTCAGCGGCGGCACCGAAGGGCCGGCCCGCAGGCCGGGGCGGGTACGGGCACTCAGCGCACGGATGCATGAACAGCGTGTGAACCCGCCCGCCGGGACGGCCCGCCGCGCCATCATGCTGCCGTGCGCTCCTGGACGGCCTCTCTCCGATTCGCGTTCCAGCCCGTCGTCAATCTGGCGACCGGTTCGGTGAGCGCCCTGGAGATACTGGCGCGGCCCGAAAACGGGGACGTCCTGGCAAGGGCGCGCCGCGAACCGGAGCTCGACGTCGAACTGGCCGCACTCGCCCTGCTGTCGGCCGCCCGCAAGGAGACCCTGCTGCCGCTGCACGTGAACGTGTTCGCGGCGACGGCCGCCGACCTCGGCGGTCTGGGTGCGCTGCGGGCCGCCGTGCACGAGGCCGACCGGCTGCCGTGGGAGATCACGGTGGACCTCGGCCCGCCCTTCGCACACGTGCCGCACGCGGCGCTGCGCGAGGCGGTCGCCACGCTGCGGGCGGACGGCTTCCGGATCAGCATGGACGGGGTCGGCGACGGGGATCTGCCGCTGCGGCTGCTCGCCGAGCTCGCCCCCGACCTCGTCAAGCTCGACGCCTCCCTGCTGGCCCATCCGCCGGTGATCTCTGCGATGCGGGAGCTGTGCGCCGGCACGGGTGCGCTGCTCGCGGTCGAGGGTGTGGAGACCGAGCGGCAGCACGCCGTGGCCCGCGAGGCAGGCGCCCATCTCGCGCAGGGACATCTGTTCGCGGCGCCGTCGCGGATACCCGCCGCGGACGTCTTCGTACCACCGCAGCCCGCGGCCGGCGAGTACGGGCCGCCGGCCGCGTCGGGGCCGCTGGTCAGGGAGTTCCTGCGGCCCGCCGCGGTGCTGCCGGTGTCCGCGTCGTCCGGGCGGGTGCGGGCGTTGCTGACCGGGAAACCGGATGCGTCCGGCGTGCTGCTGGTGGACGACCGGGGCGTGCCGGTCCGCGCGGTGGACCGGGACCGCTTCCTGATGTCGCTGTCCGGACGGTACGGGCACGCCCTCTACGCCGACCGGCCCGCCGCACGGCTCGCCGATCCCCCGCGCACCGTCGGGCTCCACGCGACCGCATGGGAGGTCCTGGACGTCTTGGCGGACGGTGAGCGTAGCCGGACCGCCGACGACGTGGCGGTCGTCGACGGGCAGGGCCGCGGGGTGGGGGTCGTACGGCTCGCCGATCTGGTGCGGGCGCTGGCCGAGAGCCGGGTGGAGGAGGCGGCGCGGCTCAATCCGCTCACCCGGCTTCCGGGGACGGACTCGGTGAACGGCGAGGTGGACCGCCGGATCGCGGCCGGGCGGCCGTTCGCGCTGAGCTGGCTGGACGTCGACGGCTTCAAGCAGATCAACGACGGCGCGGGCTTCGCCGCCGGGGACGAGCTGATCCGCGGGGTGGGCCGGGCGCTGGCGCAGCTGGCGGCCGCCTGCGAGACGGCCGCCGGGGCGCCGGGAGCGCTCCGGGTGGGGCACATCGGGGGCGACGACTTCCTGGTCCTCGCGGACCCGGAGCAGCTGGAGGCGGTCGCCGCGGCGGTACTGGACGTACCGTGGTCGGCGGGCGGAGTGCCGGTGTCGCTGTCCCTCGCGACCGTGGTGTGCACACCGGGCAGCGTGGCGGGGCACATGCAGGCGGCGGCCTGTCTGGCGCCGCTGAAGAAGACGGCGAAGGGGCTGCCGGGACCGAGCTGGGTGCTCGCCCGCGCGGGCGGCAACCATGAGATCCGTCGCGGCGCCCTCGCCCCCGCCCCGGGCCGGATCCGCCCCGGCGCCGGCTGAGGAGCCACGGGACGGGGGACAGGTCGGGGGGAAGGGACGGCGGCCGGCCCCGCGGCACAGGATCGCGGACGCGCAGGATGCTTGACGGTTCGTCAGGCCAGGGGAAGAGTTCCGGCAGTACGTGCGTCGCCGGCGTCGCCCGCCCGGCTCCCGGGTGGACGGGGCTCCGGGCGCACGGCCCGTACCCCGGTCGGCGGGGGTACGGGCCGTGTCCGGACGGTCAGGTCGGAACCGGACTGCGGCGGCGACGGGCCGCGGCGGCGGCGTGCTCGACCACGGTGATCAGGGTCTCCTTGACCGACTCCCGCTCCCTGGCGTCGCACATCACCAGAGGGACGTCGGGGTCGAGGTCCAGCGCGTTGCGCACCGTCTCCTCCGGATAGCGGTCCGCGTCCTCGAAGCAGTTCACCGCGAGGACGAACGGCAGCTCGCGGCGCTCGAAGTAGTCGACCGCCGCGAAGCAGTCCTCGAGACGCCGGGTGTCGGCGAGCACCACGGCTCCGAGCGCCCCCTGGGCCAGCTCGTCCCAGAGGAACCAGAACCGGTCCTGACCGGGTGTCCCGAAGAGGTAGAGCACCAGATCCTCCCGGAGGGTGATCCGGCCGAAGTCCATGGCGACGGTCGTCGTGGTCTTCGCCTCCACGCCGGAGGTGTCGTCCACCGGACGGCCCGCCTCGCTCAGGGTCTCCTCGGTGCGCAGCGGTCTGATCTCGCTGACGGCGCCCACCAGCGTGGTCTTGCCCACGCCGAAGCCGCCCGCCACCAGGATCTTCAGAGTCACCGGCTCGACGGGCCGCGTGCCGCGGCTAGAGCGCCCGAAGGCCATTGATCACCTCGCGAAGGATGCTTTCGTCCGGCAGCTCGGCCGGCGGTACGGGTCGGGTCACATGCACCAGTCCGTCCGCGACGAGATCACCGACCAGTACCCGGACCACCCCGACGGGGAGGTCCAGACCTGCGGCGAGCTCGGCGATCGACTGGGGGGTTTCCAGGCACCGCTCGACGATCTCCAGGTGTTCCGGGGAGAGCGAGTGGTCGCTGCCCGGGTCGTCGGCGGCGGGCTCGGGGACGACCAGGGCGATCAGGTCGAGCGGGTGCCGTACGGTCGCGCTGGTGCGCCCCCGCGTCATCGCGTACGGGCGTACCACCGGTCCGGCCTCGTCGTCGAACCAGTGGTGCGGTCTCTGCGCTCGGGCCACGTCGCTCATGCCCTCCCCCCGGCCGTCATGCGGGCAGACCGCTCCGCGGGGCGGTCTTCAGGTGGGCACCGACGCGCTTGACCATCAGCGTCATCTCGTAGGCGACCTGACCGACGTCGGAGTCGGCGTCGGAAAGAACGGCGAGGCAGCTGCCGTCACCCGCGGCGGTGACGAAGAGGAAGGCGTCGTCCAGCTCGACCATGGTCTGGCGCACCCGGCCGGCCTCGAAGTGGCGGCCGACGCCCTTGGCGAGGCTGTGGAATCCCGAGGCGACGGCAGCCAGGTGCTCGCCGTCCTCGCGGGTGAGGTCCCTCGACCTGCCCGTGGGCAGACCGTCGCTGGAGAGCACCAGCGCCTTGCGGATACTGCCGACCCGGTCGACGAGCTCGTCGAGGAGCCAGTCGAGCTCTCCGCCGCTGCGTCCCGTGGCGTCGTGTACTGCGGACTGCGGTGCGGTCATCGACCGTCCCCCTCCGGTGTGGTTCGGTGTGTTGTCTCGGCGGCTGCGCCGTCCTCGGCGTTCTGCCGCCGGCCGCGCTGCCAGCCGCGCTGGAGTGAGGCCATACGGTCGCGTACTTCGTCGGCGTCGCGCTCGGTCTCGGGCGGCGCCGGGTGCTCGACCGGGGTGCGGTGGGCGGCCGATCCGTCCTTCAACTGCGGTGCCAGGCTCGCCTGGCGCACCCGGCGGGGCAGGCCCCCGGCGGGGCCTGCGCCCTGCGGTGCGCCTCCGGGGGCGAGCACGGGTGCCGGGGTCCCCTCCGCTGTCGGTGCTGCCTGCGAGGACGTCCGGCCCCCGGACGGGGGCGTACGGTCGCCCGGCGACGGCCCGTCCCCCGCCCGGGGAACGGTGTCCCCCTGACTGCGACGTTCCGTCCGTGCCGTGCGCGTCGCCGGTCCCGCCGCGGGTTCATCCGTGTCGACCCGGCGGCCGCGGTCGGACACCAGGGTCGGCTGCCGGCGCCGGGTCGGCAGTGGAACCGGGCCGCCGCCCATGGGGAGCACGGTGCCGGTGCGTTCCACGGGTTCGTCGTCGATCTGCTTCGGCCGTTCACGGCGCGGTGCCGGGTCGGGCCTGGCGCCGCCGAGGAGTCCGCTGCGTCCGCCGTCGTCGAGCGGGGTGAGGACGCCGAGCCGGTCCGGCTCCTCGAAGTCGAACGGGCCGACGGGGCCTTCCAGCTCGACGGGGCCGTCGAGGACGGCGGGCGCGGGGGCTCCGACCGGGAGCGGGGAGAGCGATCCGCGCCGGCCGTTCGAGCCGCGGGGAGTGCCGTCGGTGCTCCGGCGGCCCTCCGTCACGCGGCGGTCGGCGGGTTCTGCGCTCTCCTTGCGGTCGAGACGGAAGCCGGTGCCGTGGGTCTCCGGGGCGTCGGTGAGCAGTGACGCCGGGATGAAGACGACGGCGGTGGTGCCTCCGTACGGCGAGGTCTGGAGCGCGACCCGGACGTTCTGCCGCTGGGCGAGCCTGCTGACGACGAAGAGACCGAGCCGGTCGGTGTCGGAGAGTTCGAACTCGGGTGTCTCCGCGAGCCGGAGGTTGGCGTCGAGGAGGGCGTCTGGGGCCATGCCGAGCCCCCGGTCGTGGATCTCGAGGGTGAAGCCGTTGGCCACGCGTTCGCCGAGGACCTGGACGGCGGTGTGCGGGGGCGAGAACACCGTGGCGTTCTCGAGGAGTTCCGCGATGAGATGGGTCAGGTCGGCGACGGCAGGGCCGCTCACCCCGATCCGCGGGAGCCTGCGCACCTCGATGCGCTCGTAGTCCTCGACCTCGGCGACGGCGGCCCGGACCACGTCCATGAGCTGGATCGGCTTGCGCCACTGCCGGGAGGGAGCCGCGCCGGAGAGGATCACCAGGCCCTCGGCGTGCCGGCGCATACGGGTGGTGAGGTGGTCGAGGCGGAACAGGTCGGCGAGTTCCCCGGTGTCCTCGGTACGGCGCTCCATGGTGTCGAGGAGCGTGAGCTGCCGGTGCAGCAGGACCTGGTTGCGGCGTGCGAGGTTGACGAAGACCTCGGAGATGCCGCGGCGCATCTCGGACTGCTTGACGGCTGCCTCGACCGCGGCGCGCTGGAGGGTGTTGAGGGCCTGGCCGACCTGGCCGATCTCGTCCTTCTCGTATTCGAGGCGCGGTGCCTCGGTCTCGACGTCCACCTGTTCACCCGCGGCGAGCCGGCGCATCACGCTGGGGAGGCGGACGCCGGACGCCTCGTGGGCGTCCTTGCGCAGCCGGGACAGGTCCCGGACCAGTTCCCGGCCGATGCGTGCGGAGACCAGGATCGAGGCGAGGAGCGCGAGGAAGCCGAGCACACCGGCGAGGGCGGCCTTGAGGAAGACGTTGACTGCGACGGGTTCGACACGGTCCTGGTAGCGGCGGCCGGCGTCGGCGTCCTCCTGGGCGAGGCCGTCGACGACGGGAGTCGCCACCGCCGCCCAGCGGGTGGCCCCGATCGCGGAGCGCTTGACCGGGCCCTCGTCGACGAGGGCCTCCTCGGTGTTCTCCAGCTGGGACATCTCCGGGCCGCCCAGGTACTGCTCGAATATGAGGCGTTCCGAGGCGGGGAGTATCTCCAGGTTGACGTCGTACAGCAGCCGGCGGTTGGCGGCGAGGGTGGTGACCTGGTGGAGTTCGGCGTCGTCGATGCTGCCGTCGACGAGGGCCGAGGCGACGAGCGCGTCCTCACGGGAGAGCAGTTCGCGGGCGCGGGCGATGCCGACGAGGGCGCGGCCCTGCTTGTCCATCTCCACGTTCTCCAGGGCGTGGAGGGCCGCCATGAAGCTGTAGCAGGGATCGACCAGGTGGTTGAAGCGGTCGAGCGCCTCGCTGCGGTTGAGCGTGGTGCCGTCGACTCCTGCGCGGATCCGCCGGATGTCGTCGAGGGCCTGGAGGATCGAGGTGAGGCGGCCCGCCATCGCGGGGGTCATCTCGCCGCTGACGTCGGGGTCCTTGGCATTGGCCCTGATCCTGGCGACGGCCTGGTCGGTCGCGGCGCGCTTCTGGCGCAGGCTCGTCAGAGCGTCGGAGGCGCCGGGGTCGGCGATGTGGACGAGGGTCTGCCGCCGCTCCTGCTGGATGACCTGGACGGTGTCCTCGATGGGGTAGCCGATCTTGTCGACGATGTGGGCGACGTCGAGCAACTGGGCGGCCTCGCGCCCGGTGAGGACCGTGGCGAAGCCCCACATACCGGTGAGGGAGACCAGCGGTACGAGCAGCAGCGCCACGATCTTCCTGCGGATGGACTTCCCGCGAAAGCGCATGGCCTCCCCCAGCTGCCCCGGTCCGACGGGGTGGTCTTCCGTCAACAAACGGCGCGAGCCTACTACTGACAAGGTGACAACTCGAAGAGACGTCCGGGCTGAATTCAGCCGCCCGCGTTCGGGGCGATCACGACTTGACCTGCTTTTCCCGGAGATGGTGTCCCTGGGTGTGGCCGAGGACACCCCATCATGACGCTTTCGCCACACCTGGGCGGATGGCTGGAATTCTGCCTTCCGCGGGAATCATTCCGGCCGTTCATTCGTCTCTGTGTACGGAGTGGGGTGGTGCGCGGGGCGCGTCGGCACACCCCGAGGTGGGGAGTGAACCTTCATGAGTGCTGAGGGACACCGATCGTTGTGGATCGAAGAGCCCGCGGTGCGGCCGAGGATGCCGGATCCGGTACGGACGTCGGCCGTCCGGGCGGTGCTGATCGTGGCGGTGACGCTGGTTCTGGCCGTGATCGCCTTCCTGTTCACCGTGTCGGGATCCTGGCTGGGCTTCCCGATCGTGCTGGGGAGCGTGGCCGGGACCGTGGTGGCGACCTGGGCGGTACTGGACGTCTGGGTGACCCGACAGGTGTGGAACCAGCGCCACGGCGTGGTGTCGGTACCGAGCAGTACGGCGCGGCAGTTGCGGCGTGAGCGGCGGAGAGCCCGGCGTGCGGCGCGGGCCCAGGAACGGGAAGCCGCGCGAATACGACGCCGCGGGGTGGGACGGCTCTCGCGGGCATGACGGCGAGGGCGGGGCACGGCGGCGAGGGCGGGCTTCAGCCGGGGCGTGAAGGGCCCGGCGCCCAGGGAGACTTCCCGCACCGGGGCTCGGGGGCGCACTGTCGTGCGTCGCGCCGCCGGGCGTTGCGCTGTCGGACATCGCGCTGGCGCACATCCCGGAACCGCGCTGTGTCCCGCTCCTGTCGGGCGACTCGGCGGCTCGGGACCCTGTAGGGCGGGGCCGGACCGCGCCGGGGTGCCGTATGCCGTGCGCCGGCCGTCTGGCGCGTTCGAGCCGGACACAGGCGCTGTTTCGCCTACGACGCATCGTGATGCAACGCAATGCGCGACAGAATCCTCACCGGGGTGTCCCCGAGCCTCAGGGGTCCCCCGGAACGGCGGTTCGGGACGAGTCACGGACGGTGGGGGAGCGCACCCTTGGACGACACGACGGGCACGGCCGAGGAGACCACGGAGAGCCGGCGCGGCGCGGCGAGCGCCGTCCAGTCGGTGGACCGCGCCATCAGCGTGCTGGAGTTCCTGGCGCGGTACGGGGAAGCCGGTGTCACGGAGATCGCCGGCGCGCTCGGGGTGCACAGGTCGACGGCGTTCCGGCTGCTCGGCGTACTGGAGAACCGCGGCCTGGCCGTCCAGGAGGGGGAACGGGGGAAGTACCGCCTGGGCGCTGGGGTGCTGCGGCTGGCCGGCGCGGCCACGATACGCCTGGACATATCCCAGGAGGGCCTCCCGGTCTGCCGGGCGCTCGCGGACGACACCGGTGAGACCGCCAATGTCGCGGTACCGGACGGAGATGCGGCGGTGAACATCATGCAGGCGCGCGGAGCGGCGGCCGTCACGGCGCACAACTGGCTGGGCCGGCGCACCCCACTGCACGCGACGGCCGGCGGCAAGGCCCTGCTGGCCCATATGCCGGAGGAGCGGCGCGAGGCAGTGCTGTCCAGGACGCTCCCCCGGTTCACCGCACACACCATCACGGACGCCCAGACGCTGCGCACGGAACTCGCCGCGGTCGCCGAGCAGGGCTATGCGTGCACCACCGAGGAGCTGGAGAACGGGCTCAACGCGGTGGGGGCCGAGGTACGCGGCCACGACGGATCGGTGATCGGCGCGATCGGGGTGTCCGGGCCGGCGTACCGGCTGGCCGCGGAGCGGCTGCCCGAGGTCGCGGAGCGTGTCGTCGAGGCGGCCCGGGAGTTCTCCCGGCGTATGGGATATGCGCTGTGACGGGCAGCCGGGAGGCGGCATGTGGACGCAAGGAGCTGCGACCAGCCGGATTGATGGTCATTTAGCGCCAATTGACGCGCCACCCTTGACGCTCTCGGAAGCCGTCCCGAGGATGTCTCACATCGCGCAACGAATAGTGCAATACGCAACAGAAGGGGTGAGGCTGTGTCGCATGAGGTCCGCGCCGTCGTCGCGTTGAAGAAGGGCGCGCCGGTCGAGGTCCAGACGGTTCTCGTGCCCGACCCGGGACCCGGGGAGGCTCTTGTCGCGGTACAGGCGTGCGGCGTCTGCCACACCGATCTGCACTACCGGGAAGGCGCGATCAGCGACGACTTCCCGTTCCTGCTGGGCCATGAGGCGGCCGGGACCGTCGAGGCGGTCGGGGAGGGCGTGACCGACCTGGCGCCCGGTGACTATGTGGTCATCGCCTGGCGGGCACCCTGCGGGACCTGCCGTTCCTGTCGCAGGGGACGGCCCTGGTACTGCTTCGACAGCCGCAACGCGGCCCAGCCCATGACACTGCTGGACGGCACGCCGCTCTCCCCCGCGCTCGGCATCGGTGCGTTCGCCGAGAAGACCCTGGTGGCCGCCGGCCAGGCGGTGAAGGTCGACCCCGCCGCACGCCCCGAGGCCGCCGGCCTGATCGGCTGCGGTGTGATGGCCGGATTCGGCGCCGCCGTCAACACCGGTTCGGTGGGCCGGGGCGACACCGTGGCCGTCATCGGCTGCGGCGGCGTCGGCAACGCCGCCATCGCCGGCGCCGCCCTGGCCGGCGCCCGGCGCATCATCGCCGTCGACATCGACGACGCCAAACTCGACGGCGCGACCCGCTTCGGGGCGACGCACACCGTCAACTCCCGCGGGACCGACCCCGTCGAGGCGGTGCGCGAACTGACCGGGGGCTTCGGTGCCGACGTGGTCATCGAGGCGGTCGGCCGCCCGGAGACGTACCGGCAGGGGTTCTACATGCGCGACCACGCGGGTGTGTTGGTCCAAGTGGGCGTGCCCGAGCCGGAGATGCGGATCGACCTGCCGCTGCTCGACGTGTTCTCACGCGGCGGGGCCCTCAAGTCGTCCTGGTACGGGGACTCCTTGCCGAGCCGGGACTTCCCCACCCTCATCGACCTGTATCTCGCGGGCAGGCTCGACCTCGACGGCTTCGTCTCGGAGACCGTCGCGCTCGACCAGGTGGAGCAGGCCTTCACCAAGATGCACCGCGGTGAGGTGCTCCGCTCGGTGGTCGTCCTGTGAGCGACGCACCCGAGGCGGTGGGGTCCGTCCGGGTCGAACGGGTGGTCACGTCGGGCACGTTCAGCCTGGACGGGCAGACGTTCGACGTCGACAACAACGTCTGGCTGATCGGCGACGACCGAGAGGTGCTGGTCGTCGACGCGGCGCATGACGCCGAGGCCATCCGCGCGGCCGCCGGGGAACGGCTCGTCACCGCGGTCGTGTGCACGCACGCCCACGACGACCACATCGGCGCCGCGCCCGCGCTCGCGGCGGCGGCGGGTGCCCCGGTGCTGCTCCACCCCGACGACCGGGAGTTGTGGGAGGCCACCCACCCGGCACGCAAACCCGACGGGGAACTCTCCGACGGCCAGGTCCTCACCGTCGCCGGGACCTCGCTCCACGTGCTGCACACTCCCGGACACACCTGGGGCGCGGTCTGCCTGTACGCGCCCGCCCTCGGCCGGGTCTTCACCGGCGACACCCTCTTCCACGGCGGCCCGGGCGCGACCGGCCGTTCGTACTCCGACGCGGACACCATCGTCCGTTCCATCCGCGAGCGGCTCCTCGCCCTGCCCGGCGGCACGGTCGTGCACACGGGCCACGGCGAGGACACCACGATCGACGCCGAACGCCGGCACGTCCCCGCGGCCTGAGTGCGGCCGGCGCCTCCCAGGGCGCCGGCCGCGCACCCGCCCGCACGGCACCCGCCCCGCTCGGCAAACACCCCACTCGGCACCACCCCCCACATGGCACGGCCCCCGCATTCCGCACCGCAATGAGGAGGGGTATGTCCAGCACGCCTGAAAGCACTGCGCACGTCCCGCGCACCACCGCACGCGTGGTGATCATCGGCGCCGGGATCGTCGGCTGCTCGCTCGCCGACGAACTCACCGCTCGTGGCTGGTCCGACGTCACCGTCCTGGAGCAGGGGCCGCTCGACGTCCCCGGCGGTTCCACCTCGCACGCACCCGGGCTGGTGTTCCGGACGAACCCGTCGCGGACCATGACCGCCTTCGCCGCCCGCACCGTCGAGAAGTTCCTCGGACTGGAGGTCGACGGGCTCCCCTGCTTCCTGCAGGTCGGCGGCCTCGAGGTGGCCACCACCCCGGAGCGCTGGGCCGATCTGCACCGCAAGGCCGGTCTCGCCGCCTCCTGGGGCGTCCGGGGCGAACTGCTCCCCCCCGACCGCTGCAAGGAGCTCTGGCCGCTGCTCGACGAACACCTCGTCCTGGGCGGCTTCCACACCCCCGACGACGGCCTGGCCCGCGCGCTGCCCGCCTGCCGGGCGCAGATCCGCGACGCCACGGCCCGCGGCGCCCGGTTCCTGGACCGCCACACGGTGACCGCGATCGCGCAGGACGGGGGCCGGGTCACCGCCGTGGTCACCGACCTCGGCACCTTCCCCGCCGACGTAGTGGTCTCCGCGGCCGGCTTCTGGGGGCCGGTGATCGGCCGCATGGCCGGGGTCACCGTGCCGCTCCAGCCGCTCGCCCACCAGTACGTGCGGACCACGCCGCTGCCGGGGCCCGGCGGCGCCCACGGCCCGCGTCCCGAGGCGAGCCGCCCGATCCTGCGCCTGCAGGACGCCGATCTCTACGTCCGTGAGCACGCCGACCGGATGGGCATCGGCTCGTATGCCCACCGGCCGCTCCCCGTCGACCCGTTCACCGTGCCCGCGTACGACGAGACCCGGATGATGCCGTCGGTCCTGCCGTTCACCCCGGACGACTTCGACCCGAGCTGGGAGGACTGCCGCCGGCTGCTGCCCGCGCTGCGCTCCGCCCGGATCGAGGAGGCGTTCAACGGCGTCTTCTCCTTCACGCCCGACGGCATGCCGCTGCTCGGCGAGTCCCGTGAGCTGCACGGCTTCTGGCTGGCCGAGGCGGTGTGGGTGACCCATTCGGCGGGCGCCGCCCGGGCCCTGGCCGAATGGCTGACCGACGGCCGGCCGTCCCTCGACCTCCACGAGTGCGACCCGCACCGCTTCGAGGGCGCCCAACTCTCCCCCGCGTACATCGCCGAACGCGGCGCCCGGCAGTTCGTCGAGGTGTACGACATCGTGCATCCGCTCCAGCCCCCGGAGCAGCCGCGTCCGCTGCGGGTCTCCCCGTTCCACTGCCGGCAGCGGGAACTGGGCGCGTTCTTCCTGGAGGGGGGCGGCTGGGAGCGGCCGCACTGGTACGAGGCGAACGCCCCGCTCGCCGCCGGTACGGCGGTGCCCGGCCGGGACGCCTGGTCGGCCCGCTACTGGTCGCCGATCGCGGCGGCCGAGGCACGGGCGACCCGGGAACGGGTCGCCCTGTACGACATGACCCCGCTCCGGCGTCTGGAGGTCACCGGTCCCGGGGCGCTGGAGTTCCTCCAGCGGATGACCACCAACCAGCTGGCCAAGAAGCCCGGCGCGGTGACGTACACGCTCCTCCTCGACGAGGCGGGCGGGGTGCTGAGCGATCTGACCGTGGCCCGGCTCGGCCCCGATCGTTTCCGGATCGGGGCCAACAGCGCCGCGGACCACGAGCGGCTCCGGCGGCACGCGCCGCCGGGCGTGCAGGTCCGGGACATCACCTCCGGCACGTGCGGCATCGGTGTGTGGGGCCCGCTCGCCCGGGACCTGGTGCAGCCGCTGACCCGGGACGACTTCTCCCATGAGGGCTTCGGCTACTTCAGGGCCCGGCGCACCCACCTCGGGTACGTCCCGGTGACCGCGCTGCGGCTGAGCTACGTCGGGGAGCTGGGCTGGGAGCTGTACACCACCGCGGATCTGGGGCTGCGGCTGTGGGACACCCTGTGGGAGGCGGGCCGGGCGCTCGGGGTGGTCGCGGCGGGCCGCAGCGCCTTCGAGAGCCTGCGGCTGGAGAAGGGCTACCGGGCGTGGGGGCGTGACATGACCGCCGAGCACGATCCCTTCGAGGCGGGGCTCGGCTTCGCCGTCCGGATGGACAAGGGCGACTTCGTCGGCCGGGCGGCGCTCGCGGGACGATCCGCGGAGGGGGTGTCGCGCCGGCTGACGTGTCTCGTGCTGGACGACCCGGCTTCCGTCGTCCTCGGCAAGGAGCCGGTGTTCGTCGACGGTGCCCCCGCCGGCTACGTGACCAGCGCCGCGTACGGGTACGCCGTCGGGCGCTGCGTCGCCTACGCGTGGTTGCCGCCCCTGGGGCCGGGAACGCCCGTGCACGTCGAGTACTTCGGTGAGAAGGTCCCGGCGACGGTCGCCGAGGAGCCGCTGTTCGACCCGCAGATGAGCCGGATCCGCTGCTAGCAGCCGCCAGGAGGCCCCGGTGTCACCCACCTTCGACGTGATCGTTCTCGGGCTGGGCGGTATGGGTTCGGCGGCGGCGAGCCATCTCGCGGCCCGCGGGGCCCGGGTGCTCGGGCTGGAGCGCTTCGGCCCGGTGCACAGCCGCGGTTCCAGCCACGGCGGTTCCCGGATCACCCGGCAGGCGTACTTCGAGGATCCGGCGTACGTGCCGCTGCTGTTGCGCAGTTACGAGCTCTACGAGCGGCTGGAGCGCGACACCGGCCGGGAGGTCGCGGTGCTGTGCGGCGGGGTCATGGTGGGCCGCCCGGACGCCCGTACCGTGGCCGGCTCGCTGCTGTCGGCCCGGACCTGGGACCTGCCCCACGAGATGCTCGACTCGCGGGAGATCCGCCGGCGGTTCCCGACCCTGACTCCCCGGGACGACGAGGTCGCGCTGTACGAGGCGCGTGCGGGTCTGGTCCGGCCGGAGAACACGGTCGCCGCACATCTGCAGTGCGCGTCCCGGGCCGGGGCGGAGCTGCACTTCGAAGAAGCGGTGACCCGCTGGGAGGAAGTGCCGGGAGGCCGGGGCGTGCGCGTCCACACGGCGGAGAACAGTTACACGGCCGGTCAGCTGGTGATCTGCCCGGGGGCGTGGGCACCGCGGCTGCTCACCGGCATCGGGGTGCCGTTCAGGATCGAGCGGCAGGTCATGTACTGGTTCCGGCCCGTCGGCGGAACCGGCCCCTTCACTCCCGAGCGGCATCCCGTCTACATCTGGGAGGACACCGACGGGGTGCAGGTCTACGGCTTCCCCGCCATCGACGGCCCGGACGGCGGCGCCAAGGTCGCCTTCTTCCGCAGGGGCGCCGAGTGCAGCCCCGAGACGATCGACCGGACGGTGCACCCGGAGGAGATCGAGGAGATGGCCGCCCATGTGCGGCGGCACATCCCGGCCCTGCCCGGCGCCTTCCGGCACGCCGCCACCTGCATGTACTCCAACACCCCGGACGAGCACTTCGTGATCACGCGGCATCCGGTCCATCCCGAGACGGTGACCGTGGCCTGCGGCTTCTCGGGGCACGGCTTCAAGTTCGTCCCGGTGGTCGGGGAGATCGCCGCGGATCTCGCGCTCACCGGCAGCACCTCCCACCCCATCGAGCTGTTCGACCCCAAGCGGTTCTCCGCCACGGGTGGTCAGGAGGCGTCCCCATGACGACGGAACTCACCCCCAGTCTGATCGCGACGCTGCCGGGTCACTGCTACACCGACCCCGCGGTGTTCGAACTGGAGCAGGAGCGGATCTTCGAGTCGCTGTGGTTCTGCGCGGTGCGCGCAGCGGAGCTGGACCGGCCCGGTTCCTTCCGCACCGTGCGGGTCGGGCGGGAGAGCGTCCTGGTCGTGCGCAACCACGGGGGCGCGCTGCGGGCGTTCCTCAACGTGTGCCGGCACCGTGGCGCGCGGGTGTGCTCGGAGGAGGCGGGTGAGGTGCGCCGGAGCCTCCGCTGCCCGTACCACGCGTGGACGTACGACCTGGACGGGAAGCTGATCGCCGCGCCCAACCTGGTGAGGATGCCGGACGTCGACCGCGAGGAACGCGGTCTGGTGCGGGTCGCACTGCGCGAGTGGCTGGGCTATGCGTGGGTGTGCCTGGCGGACGAGCCGCCGTCGTTCGAGGACACGGTGGTCGGTGCGGCGGCCGAGCGGCTCGGCGATCCGGCGGCGGTGCAGCGCTACCGGGCCGAGGACCTGGCCCTGGGGCGCCGCATCCGTTACGACGTGGGCGCGAACTGGAAGCTCGTGGTGGAGAACTTCATGGAGTGCTACCACTGCGCGACCATCCACCCCGAACTCACCGGTGTGCTGCCGGAGTTCGCCGGAGGGTACGCCGCGCAGTACTACGTCGGCCACGGGGCGGAGTTCGCCCGGGGCGCGGAGGGCTTCACGGTCGACGGCAGCGCGGGCTTCGGCCGGCTCGAGGGGATCGGCGACGACCAGGACCGCCGCTACTACGCGATCACCGTGAAGCCGCAGGTGTTCGTGAATCTGGTGCCGGACCACGTGATCGTGCACCGGATGTTCCCGGTGGCGGCGGACCGCACGGTGGTGGAGTGCGACTGGCTGTTCGCCTCCGAAGTGGTCGCGTCGGGTGCGGACCTGTCCAAGTCGGTGGAGCTGTTCCACCGGGTGAACGTGCAGGACTTCGACGCCTGTGAGCGGACCCAGCCCGCGATGGACTCCCGGGCCTACCGCGGCGGTGGGGTGCTGGTGCCGAGCGAGCACCACATCCGGGCCTTCCACGACTGGGTGAACGAGCGGCTGGGCCGGCCCGTGCCGCCACCCCGGACGACGTGCTGATCGTCACATTCCGCATGACCCGGCTCCGGCCGGGGAGGCGCGCCCGCAAGCACGACCGGGAGGTAGGAGTCAGATGCCCGAGCTTTACATCGGCGGTGAGTGGACCGTCGCCGTCGACGGGGGCAGCAGGGAGATCCGCTGCCCCGCCGACGGGAGCCTGGTCGCCGTGGTCGACGAGGGAGGCCCCAAGGACGCGGCCGCCGCGGTGGCGGCGGCCCGGGAGGCCTTCGACAGCGGCCCGTGGCCGCGCACCCCGTCCGCCGAGCGGGCGCGGGTGCTGCTGCGGGTCGCGGACATGATCCGGCGCGACAAGGCGGAGCTCGCCCGTGCCGAGTCGCTGGACACCGGCAAGCGGCTGTCCGAGTCGGAGTACGACATGCAGGACATCGCGGAGTGCTTCCGCTGGTTCGGGCACCTGGTGTCCGCGCAGGCTCCGGGCCGGACCGTCGAGACGGCCGTGCCCGGCGCGGACAGCCGTACCGTGACCGAGCCCGTGGGCGTGTGCGCGCTCATCACGCCGTGGAACTATCCGCTGCTGCAGACGGCGTGGAAGGTCGCCCCCGCGCTGGGCGCGGGCAACACCTTCGTCCTCAAGCCGAGCGAGCTGACACCGCACACGGCCGTGATGCTGATGCGGCTGCTGCGCGAGGCGGGCGTGCCCGACGGCGCGGCCAATCTGGTCCTCGGTACGGGTGCCGCGGTGGGTGCTCCGCTGGTGGAGGACGATCGGGTGGACCTGGTGTCCTTCACCGGCGGGCTGGCGACCGGCCGGAGGGTGATGGCCGCGGCCGCCGCCACGGTGAAGCGCACCGCGCTGGAACTGGGCGGGAAGAACCCCAACATCGTGTTCGCGGACGCGGATTTCGACACGGCCGTGGACTATGCGCTGACTGCGGTGTTCCTGCACTCGGGGCAGGTGTGCTCGGCGGGGGCGCGGCTGCTGGTGGAGGACTCGCTGCACGACCGGTTCGTGGACGAGGTGGTGCGCCGGGCGCGGGGCATCCGGCTGGGCGGTCCTTTCGACGAGCGGGCGCAGACCGGGCCGTTGATCTCGGCCGCACATCTGTCGAAGGTCGACGCGTATGTGGCGGCCGGGGTGGCGGAGGGCGCGGTGCTGCGCTGCGGCGGTGCCCGGCCGGACGATCCCGCGCTCGCGGGCGGGCACTTCTACCTGCCGACGGTGCTCGACGAGTGCCGGGCGTCGATGTCGGTGGTCCGCGAGGAGTCGTTCGGGCCGGTGCTGACGGTCGAGCGGTTCCGGGACGAGGAGGAGGCGCTGGCACTGGCCAACGGCACGGAGTACGGGCTGGCGGGGGCGGTGTGGACCCGTGACGAGGCGCGGGCGGCGCGGGTCGCCGCGGCGCTGCGGGCCGGCACGGTCTGGATCAACGACTACCACCCGTACGTGCCGCAGGCGGAGTGGGGCGGGATGAAGCAGTCCGGTACGGGGCGCGAGCTGGGCCTGGCCGGGCTCGCCGAGTACCAGGAGATCAAGCACATCTGGCGCAACACGGATCCGCGCCCCCAGCACTGGTTCGACTGACCGAACCCCCGGGAGCCTGCCTCCGGCCGGCCCCGGGCCCCTGCGGTGGCCGGTTCCCGTCCCCGCATCCGTCGCGCGCGGTGCGACGCCGCTGCCTCCCCCCACAAGGAGTGATTAGTCATGACCACGACACTTCCGGTCCCCCCACCGCCCACCGGTGACTCGGACGACCAGGCACTCACCGAACTCGGCTACAGACCCGGCCTGAAACGCACCCTGGGCAACTTCCACACCTTCGCCGCCGGGATCAGCTACATCTCGATCCTCACCGGCACCTTCCAGATGTTCTACTTCGGCGTCGGTTTCGGCGGGCCCGCCTACTGGTGGTCCTGGCCCCTGGTGTTCGCCGGGCAGCTGATGGTGGCGCTGTGCTTCTGCGAGCTCGCCGCCCGCTACCCCGTGGCCGGCTCCGTCTACAACTGGGCGAAGCGGCTCGGCGGCCCGCACATCGGCTGGCTGGCCGGCTGGATGATGACGATCGCCACCATGGTGTCGCTCTCGGCCGTGGCGCTCGCCCTGCAGCTGACGCTGCCGCAGATCTCGGCGTGGTTCCAGATCGTCGGCGACGGCACGGGCACATACGACGCGGCGACCAACGCCGTGGTCCTGGCCTGCGGTCTGATCCTGTTCACCACGCTGGTCAACGCCTTCGGCGTGAAGCTGATGGCCCGTATCAACACCGCGGGCGTGTTCATCGAGCTGATCGCCGCCGTCATCCTGGTGGTGCTGCTCGCCGCGCACATCACCCGCGGACCCAGCGCGGTCCTGGACACCCAGGGCCTCGGGGACGGCCAGTCGCTCGGCTACTTCGGCGCGTTCCTCACCGCCTCGCTCGCCTCCGCATACGTCATGTACGGCTTCGACACGGCGTCGTCCCTCGGTGAGGAGTCCCTCGACCCCAGCCGCAACGCTCCCCGCGCCATCCTGCGGGCGCTGGTCGCGTCCTTCGTCATCGGCGGACTCATCCTGCTGTTCGCGCTGCTCGCCACCCCGGACCTGTCGGCACCCGAACTGTCCGTCAGCGGACTGCAGTACGTCGTGCTCAGCACCCTCGGCGCCACGATGGGCCAGGCCCTGCTGTGGTGCGTCGTGATCGCCGTCGTGGTGTGCGAACTCGCCGTGCACACCGCGGGCATCCGGCTGATGTTCGCCATGGCCCGCGACAACAACCTGCCCGGCGGCGCGCGCCTCGCCAAGGTCAGCCCGCGGTTCAAGACCCCCGTCGCCCCCGCCGTGGTGTGCGGAGTGGTGGCCATCGCGATCCTGCTGGTCAACATCAAACAGCCGCAGATCTTCTCGGTCGTCACCAGCATCGCGATCATCATGATCTATCTGGCGTACCTGCTGGTCACCCTCCCCATGCTGGTTCAGCGGCTGCGCGGCACCTGGCAGCCCGCCCAGGGACGCTTCTCGCTCGGCCGCTTCGGCCTTCCCGTCAACGTCCTCGCCGTGCTGTGGGGCGCGGGGATGACGCTGAACCTCCTCTGGCCGCGTGCCGAGGTCTACAACGCCACGGCCCCCTACCACTGGTACCTGCGCTGGGGCGGGGTGCTGTTCGTGGGGCTCGTGACATTGGGCGGCTTCGCCTACTACTGGTTCGTCCAGCGGCACCGCACGGGAGTCCTCGCCGACCACGCGGCCGACCACCGGACCGCTGCCTGAACGGGAGAAGGAGAGTCATGAACGAGTTCGACTACGTCGTCGTCGGCGGCGGCACCGCCGGCAACGTCGTCGCCGCCCGCCTCAGCGAGGACCCCTCCGTCACCGTCTGCATCCTGGAGGCAGGCCCCTCCGACGTCGGCGACGACAACGTCCTGCGGCTGGAACGCTGGATGGGGCTGCTGGAGTCCGGCTACGACTGGGACTACCCGGTGGAACCCCAGGCCAGCGGCAACAGCTTCCTCCGGCACGCCCGTGCGAAGGTGCTCGGCGGCTGCTCCTCGCACAACTCCTGCATCGCCTTCTGGGCGCCGGCCGAGGACCTCGACGCCTGGGAGGCGGCCGGCTGTACGGGCTGGGGCGCCGCCGACACGTTCCCGCTCTACCGACGGCTGGAGAACAACGACGCACCCGGCGAACACCACGGCCGCAGCGGTCCGGTCAGGCTCCGCACCATCAAGGGCGAGGACCCCTGCGGCGCCGCCCTGCTGGAGGCCTGCGCCCAGGCAGGCATCCCCACCACCCCGTTCAACACGGGCAGCACCGTGGTGCGCGGTGCCAACTGGTTCCAGATCAACTCCGACGAGAACAACATCCGTCAGTCCTCGTCCGTCGCCTACCTCCATCCGGTCATGGGCAAGCGGCCCAACCTGACCGTGCGCACCGGCATCCGGGCCAAGAAGCTGCTCCTCGACGAGAACCGGCGCTGCACCGGCGTGGAGTACCTGGACCCCGACCTCGTCCACACCCGCCGGATCACGGCCCGCCGGGAGGTGATCGTCAGCTGCGGTTCCATAGACACGCCCAAACTGCTGATGCTGTCCGGGATCGGTCCGGCGGAGCACCTCCGCGAGGTCGGCGTCGACGTGGTCGTGGACTCCCCCGGCGTCGGCGAGAACCTCCAGGACCATCCCGAGGGCGTCATCATGTGGGACGCGAAGCGGCCCATGGTGACCTCCTCGGACCAATGGTGGGAGATCGGGGTCTTCGCCGACACCGAACCGGGCCTGGACCGGCCGGACCTGATGTTCCATTACGGCTCGGTGCCCTTCGACATGAACACCGCCCGGCACGGCTACCCGACCAGCGAGAACGCGTTCTGTCTGACCCCGAACGTCACCCGGGCCCGGTCCCGCGGCACGGTCCGGCTGCGCACCCGCGACTACCGGGACAAGCCGCGGGTCGACCCGCGCTACTTCACCCACGAACACGACGTGCGCGTGATGACGTTCGGGCTGCGGCTCGCCCGGGACATCGTGGGCCGCCCCGCCATGGCCGCGTGGGCGGGCGCGGAACTCGCCCCCGGCCCGGACGTCACGACCGACGACGAACTCCTCGACTACATCCAGCGGACCCACAACACCGTCTACCACCCTGCGTGCACGGTGAAGATGGGCGCCGACGACGACCGGTCCGCGCCGCTCGACGCACGGCTGCGCGTCAAGGGCGTCCACGGACTGCGCGTCGCCGACGGCTCCGTCATGCCGGAGCTCGTCACCGTCAACCCCTGCATCACCACCATGATGATCGGCGAGAAGTGCGCCGACATGATCAGGCAGGACGCGACGGGGACTCCGCGGGCCGCTTGAACATCCGGGTCGCGGTGATCTCACCGTGCACCGTCTGCTCGGCCGGGTTCTGCTGCGGCAGGCCCGGCCGCAGGTGCTCCTCGACGCTGATGTACTTCAGTCCTGCCCGCAGGTCCGCGTCGTTCCGCAGCCGGATGACCAGCGGGAACTCGGCGAGCGCCGTGGTGTCGAACAGACCCGTCGTGTACAGCAGCTGCACCCCGAGGGCGTCGGACACGGCCCGCTGGAGCTCCAGCAGATACGTGGCGTTGGCCCGGCCGATGGGGTTGTCGAGGAACAGCGTGCCCGCGTGACGGTGCTTGTCACGGCCGCGGTCGTTACTGCGCAGCGCGGCCATCGTGCAGTACAGCGCGATCGCCGCGGTCAGCAGCTGGCCACCGGAGAACACGTCGCCCATCTGCCCGACCGGCACCCGCTCCGCGCGCAGCACCGCGTCCGGCTTCAGGATCTCCACCGCCACGCCCCGGGGCTGGAGCGCCGCCTGCACGCCGCGCAGCAGCAGTGACATCCCGTCCCTGCGCAGATCGGAGTTCTTCCGCAGGGCGGCGCGGGTCGCCTCGTCGATCACCTCGCCGAGACGTTCGGCGAGGACCGCCTGGTCGGGTTCCTCGAACCGGATCCGCAGGAACTCCTGCCCCGACCACTCCCCCAGCCCCTCGGGCAGCCGGGACAGCCGCTGCGCGGACCGCAGCGTCGCGAGCGACGACTCGACCAGGCCGCGCAGCCGGTCGACGATGCTGTCGCGGTTGCGCTCCAGCTGGGCCAGTTCGTCTGTGAGCACCCGCAGTCGGGGCGCAAACGCCTCGGCCCACTTCGCGGCGTGCTCGGGCAGCGCGGCCGCGGGCAGTTCGCGGATCTGCTGGCGGGCGGGGGTGCGCACCTGCTCGTAGCGCGTCGAGTTGGCGTGGCGGACCAGCACGTCGCACGCCTCACGGACGGCGCCGTCGGCGGCGGACAGGTCGGCGGCGCACCCGCGCAGCGAACGCCTGGCCTCGGCCGCGGCCGTACGCGCCTCCTCGGGCGCGCCCGGGTACGGCTCGGGTGCCTCGGCGTTCTCGTCGTCCGCGGAGTGGTCCCTGAGCAGGTCGCGCAGCAGCGCGGCCGTCTCGTCGAAGCCCCCGGCGGCGTCCTCCGCCGCGCGGTGCGCCCGCAGCAGCTCGGTGTGCACGGCACGCGCGGTGTCCAACGCGTCAGTACGGGAGGCAAGTTCACCGGTGGCCGTACGCAGCAGGGTCTGCGCCTGCTCGACGTCCGCGGGCACCAGCTGCTCGGGGAGCGCGGTGTGCTCCTCGCCGTTCCCGGGCGCGAGGCGTTCCGCCTCGCCGCGCAGCCGGCCCAGCTGCTCGGACGCGGTCGACGCCCGCGACTCCAGCATCTGGACGAGGGCCTCGGCGCGGGCGGCAGCGGCCTGCCGGGACGGCCCGTCGGCGCCGTCGGGGCTCAGCAGGAGCTGTTCGGCCCGGGTGCGGACCTTGTTGGTCAGCCGGTCGAGCTCGGCGAGGGCAGCACTCTCGTCGCTCTCGGCGCGGGCCTGCTCGGCCCGCAGATCGGCGCCGACGCCGACCTTCTCGTAGACCTGGCTGGCGGCGCGGTACGCCTCGCGCAGGGCGGGCAGCGCAGCGCGCGGTGTCGCGTCGTCCTCGTCCGGGAGGGGGTCCGGGGCTCCGGCGATCTCGGCGCGTTCGGCGCGGAGCGCGCGGGAGGTGCGCCGCGCGTCGTCGGCGGCCCGCTGGGCGGCCCGGCGGTCCTCGTCGGCGGCGCGTGCCCGCTCCAGGCAGGCCTGTGCCCGGGCCTCGGACTCGGTGGCCTCCTCGGCGAGTTCACGCAGCCGCAGCTGCCAGCCGGCGCGCTCCCGAAGCCGGAAGGCCAGCCCCGCGAGGGCGTCGGCGGCGCGGCGGGCGCGCTGGGCCGTCTCCTGCCTCTCGTCCCGGACCCGAGCCGCCTCCGCGGCCGTCTCCTCGGCTTCGGCACGGAGCGTACGGGCCTCCGCTAGCTGCTCGTCCGCGGTACGGACGGCCTCCTTCGCCGCCTCGGCGGCCCGGGCCAGTTCGTCGAGCATGCCGGCCGGGCAGTCGGCGCGCCACGCTCCGAGCCGGGCGGCGAGCGCGCGGTCCCCGGCGAGCCGGGCGGCGAGACGGCGGATCTCCTCGTCGCGGGCCGCGGCCCGCGCCCTCAGCGCCTGCCGCTCCTCGTCGGCGGCGTGCTCGTCGTGCATGGCCGGGTTCGGCGGCACCAGGAACACGTCCCCGTCGAGCGCCTCGCCGCCGCGCGGCACTGGTGCGAGCAGCGCGGCGGCGGTGCCGACGGCGACCGCGGACCGCGGCAGCAGCGCGGCACCGTCCAGCACCTCGCGGGCGCGGCCGTGCGAGGCGGGGTCGGTGATGACGACGCCGTCGACCAGCTCGGGCCGCGCGGCGAGCACGGACGCGTGGTCGGCCGGGTCGACGGCCTGCGCGAGGTAGCGCCAGCCGGGCAGGGCGGGAATGCCGTGCTCGCCCAGGAACTCGACGGTGGCGAGGACGTCCGGGCCAGGCGGCAGCAGCCCTCCGTCGCCGAGGGCGCCCAGGATGCGGGCGTCGTCGGCCGCCGCGGTACGCAGATCGAAGAGCTGGCGTTCTGCCGAGGCGATGCCCTGGTCGAGCAGCTCCCGCAACTCGTCGGCGTACCGGTCGAGTTCCGGGGCGGTGAGCGGTCCCCCGGCGGCCGGCCGCACGATGCGCGGGGCGTCCCCGCCGGCGCTCGCGCCGCTGGACGTCCGTCCCGCCGCTCCGGTCGCGGTGTGCTCCGCGGCGGTGCCGGTGTGGCCGTCGTCCCCGGTTCCCTGGCCCGGGACGACGGGGTGCCCGGCGTCGCCCGTCGCCGGTTCCTCGGCGCCGCCGCGGCGGGGGTGCGGCACCCCCGGACCTGCTGGTGCCGGGTGCGGCGACGGGAGGCTGAGGAGTTCGGCGAGGCGTTCCGCCGAGGCGATCGACTCGGCGGCTCGGCGCTCGGCCTCGTACGCGTTCCCGGCGGCGCGGGCGGCGTCCTCCGCGCGGGCGGCGGCGAGCTCGGCGCGGGACTCGGCCGCGGCGGCCTCCCTGGCCCGGTCCGTGGTCGAGCGGGCCGCGTCCTTCGCCGATTCGAAGGCGGCGACGGCGGTCTTCTCGGCGTCGCTCGCGGCGAGCGCGGCCCGCGCCGGGTCGGCGTCGGGGGCCGTGTCGTCGAGCCAGCCGGCCCGCACGGCTTCGGCGGTCTCCTGCTCGACCTCGGCGAGGCGCTGGCGCAGGTGCCCGGTCTCGCTCCGGGCGCGCTGGGCCTCGGTGGCGGCGGCGGTGGCGTCGCGGTGCGCGGCCTCGCCGGCCTCCTGGAGCGCCGCCGAGCGCTCCTCGTGTTCGTTGGCGATGCGCTCGCCGTCCTCGGCGGCGGAGTGCAGGGCCCGGACGAGGTCGGCGGCGGCCCTGGCGCGGGCGGCCAGGGCCGGGGCGGCGTCCCGCTCGGCCTCGCGGATCGCGGCGGCGACGCGCACCGAGCGGTCGGCGGCGGCCCGGTGCCGCAGCACGGCCTCGGCGGCCTGCCAGGCGGCGTGCAGGGTGCGTGCGTCGGCCAGTTCGCGGCGCTGCGCGTTCGCCGCCTTCTCCGCGGCGGTGAGCGCCAGCGAGGCGTTGCGGTAGGCGAGTTCGGCGGCGATCAGGGCGCTGCGGCCGCGGGCCTTTTCGGCCTCGGTGACGGCGTGGGCGGAGGCGGTGACCTGCTGGGCGAGGTCGGCGGCGCGGCCGCGTTCGACGCCGGCACGGGCGGAGAGCCGGCGGGCCAGTGTCCGGGTGCGGTGTTCGGCCGCGGCGTGGACGTCACGGGTGCGGGACCGGGTCTCCGCGGCCTCGACGATCCGGCCGAGCAGATCGACGGATCCGGCGGTGAAGTCCCGTTCGGCTGTGAGTTCGGCACGGCGGCCGAGTTTGTTGCCGAAGCCGCCGACGAGATCGGCGAGGCCGTCCGTGTCACGGGTGTCGGTGACGGCGCGCAGCAGCAGGTCGGTGAAGTCGGAGTCCTTCTTCACCGCGAAGAGGCCGGCCGCCTCTCCCTCGTCGGCGTTCATCTCGCGCTGGTAGCGGAACAGTTCGGGGTCGAGGCCGAGCTCTCCGAGGTGTTCGTTCCAGCGGTCGTGGATCTCCTCCCAGTGCACGTCGAGGTGCGGGTACGCCTTGCCCGCGTCGGTGATCGCGTCCCGGAAGCCCTTCATGGTGCGGCGGCGGCCCTGTGCACCGGAGGCCCCCTCGACGGGCGCGCGGACGGCGGTCGACTCGGCGACCGGCAGCGAGTCGAGGCTCAGACCGGGGCCGGGCCGGAAGGAGTACCAGGCCTCGGCGAACTTCCGCGGATCGTTGGAGACCTGGCGGCCGCGCCACTCGCTGACCTTGCCGACCACGACGAGCTCACCGGTGAGGGTGTGCTGCCACTCCAGGGCGACGTGGCCGCAGTCGTCGGCGAGCAGGAACTTGCGCAGCACGCCGGAGCTGGCGCCGCCGAGGGTGTTGCGGTGGCCGGGGAGCATCACCGAGAAGATGAGCTTCAGCAGGACGGACTTGCCGCCGCCGTTCTCCAGGAAGAGCACACCCGCCGGGGCCGGCCGGCGCGGCGGGCCGACGGGCTCCTCCTCGAAGAACTCCGCCTGGGCCGGGGCGGGGTGGGGCACCGGCTCGCCGACTCCGCGCAGGTCGAGCACGGTGTCGGCGTAGCGCGCGCCGGCAGGCCCGATGGAGTAGAGGCGGACCCGGGACAGCTCGTACATGGCGGCGTACTCTCGTCGTTCTCGTGGCTCAGGCGTGGAAGGGCAGGCCGGCGTCTGCGGCCAGCTCCAGGTCGTCGACGTCGGGCGCCGGCAGCAGCGTCGCGGTGCCGTCGCCGACCGGGACGACGCCCAGTGCCAGGAGTTCGGCCATGGCGGCGCTGCCGGCCATGTCGCGGACCTGGAGCTGGTAACGGGCGGTGGTGCGGTACGTGCCGCCCGCGTCGTCGCCGGTGCGCTGGAGGAATCCGGAGTCGGTCAGGAACACCACGGCCTTGGCGATGATGCCGGTGGTGGAACCGGCCAGCCGCCGGGCGTCCTTGGTGGCTCCGGTGGCGCTGCGCCGGGCGTAGGTGCGCCAGGCCGCCTCGAGTCCCGGGGCACCGGTCTCGGGGTCGGTGTTCTCGCCGAGCTCCTCGGCGCGCTCCTCCAGGCGACGGCACGCCTGCCGCACGAACGCGTCCACGCCGTTGACGGTGATCCGCCCGATATATCCGTCGTCGGCGAGGTCCTCGGGGCGGGGGAAGGCCATGGCAGCGACGGCCAGGTGCGCGAGGCCGTGCAGGAAGCGGTCGGCGGAGTCCGTGGCGGCACGACGCGCGTAGTCGCCCATGCGGACGGCGAAGACGGAGTCCTCGGCTGCGGTGACCGCCATGCCGGCGCGCGGGGAGACTTCGAGGACCACGAGTCCGAGGCCCGCCGCGACGGCGTCCGCGAGCCGTGCGAAGGCGGGGTCCTCGCGGTGGCGGCGCAGGAGTTCGGCGTACTCGGCGTCGCGGGCGGGGAGCAGTTTGGGCTGGAGCCCGAACGCGACGAGCCGCGCGGCGTCCGCGGCGTCGGCGGGCGTGATCCGGCTCCCTCCGGGGCCTTCGGGGGCCGTTCCGTACGTCTCGGCCACCGTGTGTGCGGTGGCCCCTCCGCCGGAGCGGGCCCACGACATGCCGCCGGCGCGCGGGGCACCGGCCGCGCCTGCGGAACGGGCTGCGGTCGTCCCTCCGCGGGCGGACTCGGAACCCGAGGACGGCCGGTCCTCGGCATACCCGTCCTCGTCGTGGTCCACGGTCGGCACGCCGGGCGCGGTGGGGTCGATGTCGGCATCGCCGGGCCCGGCTACGGGGGCCACAGCCGGAACGGCCTCCGCCGGAAGGCCGTCGGACAGCGCCTCCGCTGCCGCCTCGGTCCGCGAGCCGCCCCGGGCGTCCGAGCCGTCCCGGCCCACGGAGGCAGGCGCCGAGTCCGGCTCAGCAGCCGCATCGAATGCCGACGCGACCCGCGCGGCGGGGTCGGCGGCGTGCTGCTGGTCGGTCACTGGTGCTCCTCGGCGGGGTGGTTCGTGCGGTGGTCCACGCGGTCGTCCGCGGACCGGTCCTGCTTCAAGATCATCGACGTGGACGGGATGATCATGCCGCGTCCGTCCGGTCCGCCGCCATCGCGGCCGCGTCCAGGAGGGCGGTGCCCACGATCAGGTCCGCGCCGCCGAACTCGGGGTCGTCCAGCCGCGTGCCGTCGTCGACGGCGAAGAGCAGCCGTTCCTCGCCCTGCCGGTAGGCCGTGCCGACCGGCGGGCTGGCGGCGTGGACGGCGAGCAGGGCGACGAGATACGGCAGATCGGGGTCGCGGCGCCGGGCCTCGGCGAGCAGGCCGGAGAGCCGTCGAGGCGCGTCGTGCGGCAGGTCGAGCAGCTCCATGGCCGCGGCGAGCTGCTCCTCGCTGAACCGGCTGTCGTCCGGTGTGGCGATGAGGTCCGGTTCCGGCATCTCCGCGCCCAGGTGCTCCCGCTCGGCCGGCGGCGTGAGCAGGATGTCGACGAGGTCGGCGACGCGCACGGAGACCGGGGTGCGCAGCCCGGTGCCGCGGGCGAAGAACGCGTCGGTGACCCGGGTGGCCTGCTCCACGGGAAGCGGCATCAGGGGGGCGACCAGCTGTCCGTAGAGATCGAGGCCGGAGCGGACGGTGGGCTGGGCGAATGCCTGCCGGTCCTGCTCGGCCCGGAACAGCGGTCCGGCCTCCAGCAGCCGGGACTGGAGCTGGGTGTGCCGGCGGATGCAGTCCTTGACTATGTCGACGAGCTCGGCCGCGCGCCGCTTGTGCTCGCCCGTCCTCGGGTCGTTGCCGGTCTCAGCCTCGTCGCGGACCTTGCGGATGTTGGTGAGGATCGCGTTCTCGTGGCGGTACCGGTCGGCGACGTGGTCGAGCGCCTCGGCGATCATGTCGGGCACGGCGTTCAACCAGTCGACCGCGCGCACATTGCGCCGGGTCGCCTCCAGGGTCCTGCGGAGCGTCTCGGCGTACTGCACCGTGCGGTAGCGGGCCTGCTCGGCGGCGAGCTGCGCGTCGGCGAGCCTGCCACGGCTGATCAGCACCTCCAGCTTGACCTCGGCGGCGATCTGGGCGCTCGTGACGTCCGTGTCGAGGGCGCCGACGAGTACGTTGACCGCCTCGTCGGTGGTGCGCAGGTAGACGCTCCCGCCGTGCCCGGGGACCTCCTCGACGAGCTTGAAGTCGTAGTCCCTGCGGACGTACGCCCCGTCCGCGTCGAAGGTGCCGTACACCGCGCGGAACCCGCGGTCGACGCTGCCGACGTTGATCAGGTTCTCCAGCACCCAGCGGGCGACCCGCTCGTGCTGGGCGGCCGGGCGGTCCGGCGCCTGGGCCGCGACCCGGGGCACCAGCCTGGCCACTATCTGGTCGTGGTCGGCGCCGGTGTCGAAGTCCATGTTCAGCGTCACGAGGTCGATGGCCGCGAGGGCGACCTCCGCCATCGCGTACACCGAGTACTCACCGGCCAGATTGGCCTTGCGCACGTCGAGGTCGTGCAGCGGCGCGGTGCAGGCGAGCGCACGGAGCCGCCGCGCCAGGCCCTCGTCGGCGGCCGGGCCCGGTGCGGGCCGCGACGCCATGCTGAGCTGGGGCGGAGCGGAATCCCGTACGGCAGGCGAAGTCACGGTGCACAGATTAGGTCCTCGCACCGACAACGGTCGAAACAGCGCAGACCGGCGCCGCCGCCAAAGGGCGCCGAGGCGTCGTGGGGGGAGTCAGGAGCCGTCGGGCCACCCGTAGCCGCCGCCCCCAGGAGTACGGACGACCAGCACGTCCCCGGTCGCCGCCTCGGCCGTGTCGCAGCCGCCCAGCGGGGTCACCGTCCCGTCGGCGCGTTCGACGAGGTTCTCGCCGAGGGACCCCGGGGCGCCGCCGGCCATGCCGTACGGCGGGACCCGGCGGTGGCCGGTCAGCAGCGCCAGCGTCATCGGTTCCAGGAAGCGGATGCGCCGCTCGACGCCGCACCCGCCGTGCCGGCGGCCCGCGCCCCCGCTGTCCCTGCGGACGGCGAAGCTCTCGACCCGGACCGGGTAGCGCCACTCCAGCACCTCGGGGTCGGTGAGGCGCGAATTGGTCATATGGGTCTGGACGGCGTCCGCACCGTCGAAGTCGTCCCCGGCCCCCGAGCCGCTGGCGATCGTCTCGTAGTACTGCACCCGGTCGTTGCCGAAGGTGAGGTTGTTCATGGTCCCGGACCCCTCGGCCTGGACGCCGAGCGCCGCGTAGAGGGCGCCGGTGACGGCCTGCGAGGTCTCCACGTTGCCCGCCACGGTGGCGGCGGGGTACTCGGGAGCGAGCATCGACCCCTCCGGCACCCGGACCTCGAGCGGCGCCAGGCAGCCGCTGTTGAGCGGGATGTCGTCGGCGACGAGCGTGCGGAAGACGTAGAGGACGGCCGCCATCACCACGGACTTGGGCGCGTTGAAGTTGCCCGGCTGCTGCGGCGAGGTCCCGGTGAAGTCCAGCACCGCGTTGCGCGCCGCGCGGTCGACGCGCACCGCGACCTCGATGACCGCGCCGTTGTCGGTCTCGTAGCGGTACGAGCCGTCGTTCAGCCCGGCGACGATCCGGCGCACCGACTCCTCGGCGTTGGCCTGGACGTGCCCCATGTAGGCCTGGACCACGTCCAGTCCGAACTGGTCGACCATCCGGCGCAGTTCGGAGATGCCCTTCTCGTTCGCGGCGATCTGAGCCCGCAGGTCCGCGAGGTTGCTGTCGGGGTCGCGGGAGGGGTGAGGGGCGTTCGCGAGGAGTTCGCGGGTCTCGGCCTCCCGCAGTCTCCCGTCCCGTACCAGCAGCCAGTTGTCGAAGAGCACGCCCTCCTCGTGCACCGTGCGGCTGAAGGAGGGCATGGAGCCCGGGGTGATGCCGCCGATCTCGGCGTGGTGGCCGCGGGACGCGACGAGGAACAGCAGCCGTTCGCCCGCCTCGTCGAAGACGGGGGTCACCACGGTGATGTCGGGCAGATGCGTGCCGCCGTGGTACGGGTCGTTGATGGCGTAGACGTCGCCCGGGCGCATGGCGCCCTCGTTGCGTCGCAGTACCTCCTTGATCGACTCGCCCATGGATCCGAGGTGCACGGGGATGTGCGGGGCGTTGGCGATGAGGTTGCCCTCGGCGTCGAAGAGGGCGCAGGAGAAGTCCAGCCGCTCCTTGATGTTGACCGAGTGCGCGGTGTTCTCCAGACGGACGCCCATCTGCTCGGCGATCGACATGAAGAGGTTGTTGAAGATCTCCAGCATCACCGGGTCGACGTCGGTGCCGACCGCCGTGCGCGCCGGGCGCGGGCGGGAACGGGCGAGCAGGAGGTGCCCGAGCTCCCCCGTGGTGGCCTTCCAGCCGGGGTCGAGGACGGTGGTGGCGTCGGCCTCGGCGATGATCGCGGGGCCTTCGACCGTGGCCCCGGTCCGCAGGTCCTCGCGGTGGAAGAGCGGGGTGTCCTGCCGGCGGCCCTCCGCGAACATCCGGACCGTCGCCCGGGGCGCGACCGGGCCCGCGCCGTCGCCGCCGCCCGCGGTCAGCGGGCCGTGCGGCCCGGCCGAGCCGACGGCCTCGACCGACACGGCCTCGACGACCAGCGGCTTGTCCATGGTGAAGGCGTAACGCGCGCGGTGCGCGGTCTCGAAGTCCGCGGTCATGCCGGCGACGGTGCCCAGGTCGACGGCGAGGCTCGAGTCCGTGCCGGCGTACCGCAGCAGCACCCTCGCCCGGGTGCTGATCGCGCTGTCCGGGACGGCGTCGGCGCGCAGCTCGGCGCGGGTGCGGCCGGCCAGGGCGTCGCAGAGTTCACGGACGCGCCGCAGCGCCGTGTCGTCGAGCTCGGCCTCGACGGACTGCTCGCGCATGGCGGTGGCGTCGGCGAGCCCGATCCCGTACGCGGACAGCACACCCGCGAGCGGCGGCACGATAACCGTGTCGACGCCGAGCGCGTCCGCCACAGCGCAGGCGTGCTGGCCGCCCGCGCCGCCGAAGCTGGTGAGGGCGTACCGGGTGATGTCGTGGCCGCGCTGGACGGAGATCTTCTTGACGGCGTTCGCCATGTTGAGCACGGCGATCTCCAGGAAGCCCTCGGCGACTTCCTCGGGGCTGCGGCCGCCCCCGGTCCGGGCGGCCAGTTCCGCGAACCCGGACCGTACGGCCTCGGCGTCCAGGGGCTGGTCGCCGTCCGGGCCGAAGACCGCCGGGAAGTGGGCGGGCTGGATCCGGCCGAGCATCACATTGGCGTCGGTGACCGTGAGCGGGCCGCCGCGGCGGTAGCAGGCCGGGCCGGGAACGGCGCCCGCAGAGTCGGGACCGACGCGGTAGCGCTGTCCGTCGAAGTGCAGGACCGAGCCGCCGCCGGCCGCGACGGTGTGGATGTTCATCATCGGGGCCCGCATCCGCACCCCGGCGACCTGGGTGCCGAAGACCCGCTCGAACTCGCCCGCGTAGTGCGACACATCGGTCGAGGTGCCGCCCATGTCGAAGCCGATGACCCGGTCGAAGCCCGCTTGTGCGGCGGTGCGCGCCATGCCGACGACACCGCCCGCCGGCCCCGAGAGCACGGCGTCCTTGCCGCGGAAGTGGGCTGCTTCGCGCAGGCCTCCGTTCGACTGCATGAACATCAGCCGGATGCCGTCGAGTTCCTTGGCCACGTCGTCGACGTACCGGCGCAGGATCGGCGAGAGGTACGCGTCCACGACGGTCGTGTCGCCCCGCGGCACCAGCTTGATCAGGGGGCTGACCTCGTGCGAACAGCTGACCTGGGTGAAGCCGAGCCGGCGGGCCGCCTCGGCGACGGCGGTCTCGTGGGCGGGGTGGCGGTAGCCGTGCATCATCACGACGGCGGCGCTGCGGAAGCCGTCCTCGTGGGCGGCGCGGAGCGCCTCGGTGACGGCCGGCAGGTCCAGCGGCCGCACGACCGTGCCGTCGGCGGCGACCCGCTCGGGGACCTCGATCACCCGGTCGTACACCGACTCCGGGAGCACGATGCGGCGGTCGAAGAGCCGCGGACGGTTCTGGTAGGCGATGCGCAGGGCGTCCCGGAACCCCTCGGTGACGACCAGGACGGTGGGTTCGCCGCGGCGTTCCAGCAGGGCGTTGGTGGCGACCGTCGTCCCCATCTTGACGGTCTCGACCCGGTCCGCGGGCACCGGGGCGTCCGGGCCGAGGCCCAGCATCAGCCGGATGCCGGCGACCGCGGCGTCCCGGTAGCGCTCCGGGTTGTGCGACAGCAGTTTGCGGGTGACCAGCCGTCCGTCGGGCCGACGGCCCACCACGTCCGTGAAGGTGCCGCCTCGGTCGATCCAGAACTCCCAGCGCCCGCTCATTCACCCATTCTGGCAAGGGAAGCGGCCGCCGCGTCGGCGTGCCCGTCCAGCGAGACCGCGCTCAGTGCGGTGTCGAGGGCGCGGGCGGCACGGGCGTCCAGGTGGGAGCGGGTGCCGCGCAGGGTGTGGCGGACCTCGGCCGCGGCGAGGGCGAGGAGCTGCGGCAGCAGGTCGGTGCAGCGGCGCGCCACCCACGCGGTGCCGGCGGTGGCCAGCCACAACACGCGGGCGGCGGTCCCCGGGGGCACTGACTGCGGGTCCGCGAGGGGCGGCGCCCCGGTGGCGAGTCCGCGTGCGGCGAGCAGTTCGTGGAACCCCCGCGCGATCCAGCGGTGGCCGCGTTCGCCGGGATGCAGCCGGTCGGCGCTCCACATGCGGCGGTCCGCGACCCAGGAGCCGTCGGCGGCGTGCAGATGCACCGTTCCGTGGCGGCGGTCGAGGGCGTGCACCACCGCGTTGACGGCGCGCTGGCGGCGAGCCAGCGGCCGGGCGAGCGGGGCGGGCAGGCCCAGCATCGCCCCGGGGTCGGGCAGACAGGCGGTGAGCACCACCGTTCCGCCGGCGGTGAGGGCGGAGAGGGCGGCGTCCAGTCGCCCCGCCACCTCGCGGATGTCGAAGGTGTGGCGGAGCGTGTCGTTGACGCCCACGACCACGGACGCGACGTGCGGCGCGAAGTCCACCGCGTCGGGCGTCTGGCGTTCGGCGACGTCCCGGGTGAGCGCGCCGCTGACCGCGAGCTTGCGGAACTCCACGTCCCGCCCCGCCGGTGCGAGCCCCTCGGCCAGGAGCGCGGCCCAGCCCCGCCAGCCGCCCTCGAAGGGGTCCCCCACGCCTTCCGTGAGCGAGTCCCCGAGCGCGGCGAACCGCACGGCGGGGAGGGACGTGCCGTCGGCCGTGGCCGGGCCGCGCGCCGCGATCACGGCCCGCGGTCCGGGCACCCCCGCGGGCGGGGACACGGCCTGCAGGGCCGTGGCGGCGGGCCGGTGCGTCGTCTCGGCGGTCATATCGCCGCGGCCTCCGTCCGGCGGTTCCGGGCGGGCCCGGGGGCGGCGTCGTGGGCGGCGAGGAAGGCGTTCACCGCGGCCTGCCAGCCGAACAGCTCCGCGCGGGCACGCGCGGCGTTCCGGCGGTCCTCCTCGGGCCGTGCGAGCAGGGCCTGCACGGCGTCGGCGAAGGCGCCCGGGGTGTCGACCGCCGCGAGGCCCGCGCCGCCGAGGACCTCGGGGAGCGCCGAGGAGGCACTGGCGACGACGGGAGTGCCGCACGCCATGGCCTCCAGCGCCGCGAGCCCGAAGGTCTCGGCGGGGCCGGGGGCCACGCAGAGGTCGGCCGCGGCCTGCAGCCCGGCCAGTTCCTCGGGGTCGGAGAGGTGGCCGAGGAAGGTGACGGGCAGCCGCTCCGCCCGGGCGCGGCGCTCCAGTCCGTCGGCGAGCGGGCCTTCGCCGGCGACCACCAGCCTGGCCCGGACGCCGCGCTCGCGGAGCTCGGCGAGCGCGTCGAGGGCGATGCCGGGCCGTTTCTCCACGGAGAGCCGCGAGCACAGCAGGAGCAGCGGGGAGGCGCCGTCGGCGTGCCGTGCCCGGAGCGCCGCGGAGCGTCTGCCCGGGCGGCAGCGGAGCAGGTCCACGCCGAGCGGGGCCCGTACGACGTTGCGGGCGCCGATGCGGACGAACTCGCGCTCGGCCCACTCGGTGGTGCACACGATCCGCGAATACGCCCAGGCGCTGCGGGTGTTGAGCCGGTCGGCGGCGCGCCGGGCGGCGCTGCCCGGAAGTCCCCAGGTGCGCAGGACGCCGTCGGCGGTCTCGTGGGAGACCATCACCGAGGGCACCCGGGCACGGCGTGCCCATTCGCCGGTCCACCGGAGGGTCGTACGGTCGCTGACCTCGATCCGGTCGGGAGCCAGTGACTCCAGCAGCCGCCGGACCCGGCGCCGGTCGGTGAGGACCCGGTACCCGCCCGTGCCGGGCAGTACGGGCCCGGGAAGGGTGATGACGCGTCCCTGGGCGGTGTCGAGATCGCTCGCACGGCTGCCCGGCACGATCAGTACCGGCTCGTGGCCGGCGGCGCGGTAGCCGCGGCCCAGCTCCCGCAGGGCGGTACGGAGTCCGCCGGACGCGGGGGTGACGAAGTTGGCGAGCCGTACGATCCGCAGTCCCCGGTCGGGTGCGGCCGTTCCGTGCGCGGTCATGCGGCCACCGCCGTTCGCGCCCGGAGGACTTCGGCGTAGTGGCCGAGGAGCTGGTCGCCCACGGCGGACCAGGTGCGGCCCTCGACCTTCGCCCGTCCCGCGCGGCCGTAACGGTCGCGCAGCGCGGGGTCCGCAGCCAGTGCGGCGACGGCGTGGCGCACGGCGTTCGCGTCGCCGGGCGTGACGAGCAGGCCGGTCTCGCCGTGGTCGACGAGGTCGATGGGGCCGCCGGCGGCGGGGGCGACGACGGGCACGCCGGCGGCCATGGCCTCCTGCACGGTCTGGCAGAAGGTCTCGTACGGGCCGGTGTGCGTGAACACGTCCAACGAGGCGAAGATCCGGGCGAGTTCGTCGCCGGTCCGGCGGCCGAGGAACACCGCGCCGGGCAGTTCGCCACGGAGGGACGGTCCGCTCGGCCCGTCGCCGACGACGACCACCCGGACGCCGGGCAGCTTGCAGACCCCGGCGAGGAGGTCCACCTGCTTCTCCGGGGCGAGCCGTCCGACGTAGCCGACGAGGAGTTCGCCGCCAGGGGCCAGTTCGCGGCGCAGGGACTCGTCGCGCAGTGCGGGCCGGAACCGTTCGGTGTCGACACCGCGAGGCCACAGCCGCACCCGGGGGATGCCCTGCTCGGCGAGGTCGCGGGCGGCGGCGGTCGACGGCGCGAGCGTGCGGTCGGCGGCGCCGTGCACGGCGCGCAGCCGCCGCCAGGCCGCGGCCTCGCCCGCTCCCATGTACGTGCGGGCGTATCCGGCGAGGTCCGTCTGGTAGACGGCGACGGCCGGGATGCCGAGCCGGGACGCGGCCGACATGCCGCGCACGCCGAGCACGAACGGGCTCGCCAGGTGGGCGATGTCGGCGCGGTGCGCCGCCATGGCCGCGGCGACCCGTCGGCTGGGCAGCGCGACCCGGACCTGCGGATAGCCGGGGAGCGGGAGCGAGGGCACCCGGATGACCGGGCAGGGGGCGTCGGTGTCGGCGGGGGCGTCGCCTCCGTGAGCGACGGCCGGGGCGATGACGAGCGGCTCGTGTCCGCGCGCGGCGAGATGACGCGCGGTCTGCAGGGTGCAGTGTGCGACGCCGTTGACATCGGGCGGGAAGGATTCGGTGACGATGACGACACGCATACCCGTGTTCTCGTCGCGTCCGGAGTGGGCCCGCCGACTTGGATCTTTCCTGGCGTGGAACGTCCCGTGAGCATTCGCCCCCTGGGGGAACCGGGGACACAGCCGTGGGCGGCTTTCGTCCGGTCTGCCGGACACGCCGCAGCCGTCCTGCGACCGGGAGGCAGAAACGCGGACACCTCCGGGCCGGCGCCGGAGCCCCGAAGCGTTCGCCCGCGTCCCGAGCGATGTGCTGCGGGCCGTTGCGCCTGGTGGGCCGAGCACCCTCGCCGCGCGTCGGACCTGTGCAGGGCGTACGACCGAGCGCCGGACCACCCGCACAGGCCACCACGCCGGACCGTGGCTCCCGCCCACACCGAGCCGTCGCATTCCGTACGCGGCCTGTGGCGTCCGCGCCGAGGCCGTCGCATCCATACCCGGTCGAGCGCCACCAAGGCCGAGGCCGCCGCTTCCACCATCGGGGGACGCGACGGCCGGGAGTCGGGCGGCCAGTGGCTGGGCGGGCGTCAGGCGGGCGGCGCGTCCGGGCCTATGCGGCTGCGGACCGCGGTCTGGACCTCGGCTTCCTCCGCCGGGTCGGCGGCCAGGCGGCGCAGGCGTTCGGCGACGCGGGCGTCGACGAGTTCGGCGTGGTGGGCGGCGACTTCGCGGGTCGTCTCCTCGCAGTCCCAGAGGCATTCGACGGCGAAGCCGGTCGCGAACGAGGGGTCGGTGGCGGCGAGCGCACGTGCGGTGCGGGTGCGCAGGTGGGAGGACGTGGTCTCGCGGTAGACGTGGCGGAGCACGGGCGCGGCGCACTCGATGCCGAGGCGGCCGGTGCCGTCGACGAGCGACCACAGCAAGGGCGCGTCGGGGCCGTCGGCGCGTACGGTCTCGCGCAGGGCGCCGAGGACGAGCTGGGCGTCGCGGGCCTCGCCGCGGCAGGCGAGGACGCCGGCGGCGGAGGCTCCGAGGGCGTCGGGGCGGTGGACCCAGCCACGGGCACGGTCCAGCGCCTCGTCGCCGCACATCCGCTCGAAGGCCTGCACGGCGGCTTCGGCGACGGTCGTGGAGGTGTCGTCCGCAGCGGCCTCGATGAGATCGAGCACGGCCGGGTCGCGGGCTTCGGCGAGGTAGTGGAGGGCGGCGCAGCGCGCACCGTCCGGGGCGCTGCGCGCGGCTTCGAGGATCAGGGGGCGGTCGTCGGGTCCGGCGACGGCGGTGAGGCAGCGGGCGGCCGGCAGGTGCAGCAGCACCCCGCGGTCCGCACCGTCCTGCGCCCAGTCGAAGACGGCCTGGACGCTCCACCCGGGACGGGGTCCGGTCGGCCGCATCTGACGTTGCCAGCGGTCGAAGGAGCCTTGTTCCCGCGCGGCCCGCACCCGGGCGCCCACGGCGTCGCGCGGGTCGTCGGCCCATAGCCGCCAGGGCCGCGGCTCGAAGGCGTCGCGCACGGCGGTGGCCAGCTCGGCCCTGCCTTCGGGGCTGTCGGGGAAGCGCGCGAGCACCGGGTCGGCGAGCGCACGCAGGCCCGCGTCGTCGTCGCGGAGGGCCAGCTCGTCCAGCGCCCAGGCCCAGTTGCTGCCGGCTGCGGCGTAGCGGCGGAGCAGGGCTAGGGCGTCGTCCCTGCCGTATGCGGCGAGGTGGCCGAGCACGGAGAGGGCCAGGCCGGTGCGCTCCTCGCCGTCGTCGAGGAGGTCGTCGGCCGAGAAGAGGTGCCGCTCGATCTCCTGGAGACTGCCGTCGAGGTCGAGGTAGAGGCGTGCGTAGTAGAGGGAGCGGTTCTCCACCTGCCAGTCGTGCCTGGGGTCGCTCAGGACGCAGTGGTTCAGGGCGGCCAGCGCCTCGGCGCGGGGTGCCGCCAGCGCGTGCAGCGTGCCGTCGCCGCGGCCCCGCTGCAACAGGCCGAGCAGGGTACCGCTCGGCGCTATGACTGGATCGAACATGGAAACTGCCTCACATCAAGCTGTCGACGCAACCGGGACTCGTGCCTTGCTAGGCCGCGCGGCAGCATGATCGACCGTCCGCCGTCTTCTGCTTGGTGCAGTGCATCTTCCTCTGCCTCTCGTCATGGGCCCTGATGGGCCCCCGGGACGGTCCCGGGGGAGGGCTCGACGTCATGATGACCCAGCCATTTCGCCGCCGCGACCACATTTCCGGCGTACCGAGCGACGGAATGTTCGGTGACCGTTCAACTGCCGTTCAGTGCGCGCTCAATGGCCGTCGAACAGCTCCAGGAGGTCTCTCTTGTCGAACATTCGGGCGGTGTCCACGGCCGAGGGGGTACCCGCCGCGGGGTCGGCGCCGCCGGCCAGGAGCGCCTTGACGACGGCGTCCTCGCCCTTGAAGACGGCTCCGGCGAGCGGGGTCTGACCCCGGTCGTTCGCACGGTTGGGATCGGCACCGCGGTCGAGGAGGGCGGTCACGGCCGCCGCGTGCCCGTGGTAGGCGGCAAGCATGACCAGGGTGTCACCGCTGTCGTTGGTGAGGTTGGCCGGCACGCCCGCGTCCACGTAGGCGGCCAGCGCCTCGGTCTCGCCCCGGCGCGCCAGATCGAAGATCCGGGTCGCCAGTTCGACCACCTCGGGATCCGGGGCTTCACTCATCGGACGGACCGCCTCTCACTGCGTTGACCTGCATGGACCTGGTCTGATGCGGCTCGCGTGACGGGGTCGTCACACGAGTGAACCGACAGGGTACTGCCGGGACGGTCGGGGCAGTGTGGCGGCACCGTGTCGAATTCTTGTCCGCCACTCCAGTGAAAAACCCGAATAACCACCCGTTTGCACCTTTTATCGCATAGATACTTGGCGTGAACCTGGAACAACTCATGGTGACTGTCCCCCTCGACCAGGAGATACTCATGATTCTGTCCATCTCAGGCGTCGTCCTGCTCGCGATCATCGTCTTCCTGTTCTTCAAGAAGGACGGACTCAAGGCGTCGCACGCGGTCGTCTGCGCGCTGTTCGGCTTCTACCTCGCCGGCACCGCGATCGCGCCCAGCATCACGGCCGGCGGCCAGAGCCTCGCCAGCCTCCTCGGCGGCATCAAGTTCTGACCCGGGCCCTCCCGGCACCCAGTCACCTCCCCCGGCCACCGCCGGGGCCCATCGGAGGTGTCCCATCCCAGCGTTCCAGGAGACCGATGTGGCCCGGCGACCACTCCCCCGCATTCTGAGCACCAGCACCGCGACCATCGCCCGCAGCCGGGAGCTCGCGCGGACGGCCGCCGACGGCGCCACGGATGTCCTCCATCCGCTGATCACCGTCACCCGCGGCCTGCGGGTGCTCGTCGCCGACGGCAGGGAACGCTGGGCCGCGACACCGAAGGAGCGGCGCAATCCCACGCTGTTCCTCGTCGCGGCGAGCGTCCTGGTGATCGCACTCCTCCCGTACGGGCCGCTGCTCGCACTCGTGGCGCTGATGGGCGTGGCCGGCTGGAAGGGCCGGGTGCGCACACCCGCCGGTACCGGGCCCGACGAGGCGGAGGCGGCGCGGCTCCAGGCGCTCTACGAGGCGCTGGTGCCGTACTTCGCCGTCCCCGAGGACCCGAAACCGCTGTACGCCCACGACGGGGAGTGGAAGTCCGCGTTCGACGGGTTCGCGTTCGACGGCGACGGGCGGCTCACCCGGCTCCGGGTGAGGTATCCGGCGTACTTCACCGACGGGGAAGCCGATGCCCGCGCACGGATCGAGCAGCTTCTGCAGGCGAAGTCCGGGCGGGGACGCGAGTACCGCTTCGAATGGGACGAGATGGACAACAGGCTCGTCATGACGGTGCTCGGCGCGCTTCCCACCTCGATCACCGCCCAGCGGTTCGTGACGGCCCCCGGCGAGACCGTCCTGGGCTTCACCGACGCCGACGCGGTGGCGCGCACCGTCCCGGTGACCGACGCCGACGGGCGCCGCGACGCGGCTCCCGTGGTGTGGCGCACCGGGGCGCGCTCCTCGGAGCCTCACCTGCTGGCCGTGGGCGGGCCCGGCAGCGGCACCACCACCCTGCTCCGTTCGATCGCCCTCCAGGCCCTGTCGCACGGCGACGTAGTGATCGTGGACGGCGGCGGCAACGGCGAGTACGCGTGCCTGACCGGCCGGACCGGCGTCCTCGCCGTGGAGTGCGGGCTCTCGGGGTCCCTCGCCGCGCTCGAATGGGCGGCCCATGAGACGGAACGCCGGCTCATCGCCGCCAACCGGGCCCGGCAGACCGGCTGCCCGCTGCCCGACGACGTCAGGCGACCGCTGTGGATCCTGCTCGACCGGCCCACGCTGCTCGGGCATCTGGCGGCGGCCGACGAGCAGCCCGACCCACAGCGCCTCCTCCGGGTGCCGTTGCAGCACGGCAGGGCGGTCCAGGTCACCGTCGTGGTGGCCGAGCACTTCGATGCGCTCGGCATGCTGGACGAGACCGTGGTGGCGCACACGCCCGCGCGGGTCGTGCTGGGCCCCGCCACCGCCGGCCGGATCACCGTGGTGCTCGGAGCGCCGCCCCACACCACCCCGCCGACACAGGTGCCTCCCGGCCGCGGCTACGCCCGGCTGGGCGGCGGCCCGGTCCTCCGGATGCAGGTCCCGGCCACGCCCGATCCGTACGACGACGCGACGAGCGAGGCCCAGGGCGCCGCCGTGACCGCGCTCCTCCCCGCGTACAAGGACGTGCCGGCGGTCCCGGAGCCCGCCGATCCCGGACCGCAGCCGGAGCCGGTCCCGGGCGTACGGTCCGGCCCCGTCCCCGCGGAGAGCTGACCGCCTCCGGGGGCCGCCGGCGTGGCAAGGCTCGGCCCGCGCTGTGGTCCTGACCTGTGGCCTGACGCCGGGGCGCACGCCCCGGCAGGGGCACGGAACGACCGTCCCCTGCCCCGCCCACGACGGTCATTCTCTCCGCCCGGACGACCGACCACCCTCGGCCGGGACGCCTGTCACCGGGGGCGATGCGGCCGCCTCTCGGCCAACGCGACCGCCTCTCGGCAACGACGACCCTCGGCCGGGACTCCCATCCCTCGACCACAGGCGGCCTTCCATCGGCTGGGACGGCCATCCCTCGGCCGAGACACCTGCCCCGCCCACGACGGTCACTCTCGACGCCCGGACGACCGACCACCTTCGGCCGTACAACCCTGTCCCGACGACGACCAATGCGATGTACGCCCGCCCCGCACCGTCGGACGCCCCCGTCGCCCTCAGGCCACGAACGTGCGGGGGGCCTCCGTGCCGGTGGTGACGCCGGTGGAGACGAGGTCCGCGGCGGCCGCAAGGCGGGCGACCGCCTCGTCCGCGACGGGGCCGCCGACCGTGAAGGGCAGACGGAGGTAGCCCTCGAAGGCGCCGTCGACACCGAAGCGGGGTCCCGAGGGCACGCGGACGCCGACGCGTTCGCCGACCTCGGCGAGACGGGAGCCGGACAGGCCGCCCGCGCGGACCCACAGGGTGAGTCCGCCGCGCGGGACCTCGAACCCCCAGGCCGGGAGTTCCCGCCGCAGGGCCGCGACCAGCGCGTCACGGTTGTCCCGGGCCTGGGTCCGGCGCAGCTCGACCGCCTCCTCCCAGCCGCCGGTCCCCATCAGCCAGTTGACGCCCAGCTGCTCCAGTACGGGGGTGCCCAGGTCGGCGTAGGCACGGGCGGCCACCAGGCTGCGGATGACGTCGGGTGCGGCACGTACCCAGCCGATGCGCATGCCGGCCCAGAAGGCCTTGCTGGCGGATCCCACCGTGATGACCGTGCTGCCGGCCGGGTCGAAGCCGCAGACCGGGCGGGGCATCTCCATGTCCGCTTCCAGGTGGAGTTCCGACATGGTCTCGTCGACGACGAGCACCGTCCCCGCCGAGCGGGCCGCGTCCACCAGCTGGCGCCGCTGGTCCTCGTCGGCGAGCGCACCGGTCGGATTGTGGAAGTCGGCGACGACGTAGGCGAGCCGGGGCGCGGCGTCCCGCAGCACCTGACGCCAGCGGCCCAGGTCCCAGCCGCGGAGCCCCTCGGCCATGGCGACGGGGACGAGCCGGGCCCCCGCCTCCCGCATCAGCTGGAGGATGTTGGCGTACGACGGCGACTCCACGGCGATGCGCTCACCGCGGCCGGCGAACAGGTGGCAGATGGCGTCCATGGCGCCCATCGCCCCGGTGGTCACCATGATCTGCTCGGGCATGGTGTTGATACCGCACGCCGTATAGCGGTCGGCGAGCATCTGGCGCAGCGCGGGCAGTCCCGCCGGATAGTCGCCGTGGGTGTGGGCGTACGGCGGCAGTTCCTCCAGCGCGCCCTGCACGGCGCGGGTGAGCCAGGGCTCGGGTGCGGGCAGGGCGGCGCAGCCGAGGTCGATCATGGAGCCGAGGGACTCGGGGGGCAGCGGTTCCAGTCCCCGCGCGGGCAGCGGGTTGCCGGCGGGCACCGCGGTCCAGCTGCCGGCTCCCCTGCGGGACTCCAGGAAGCCTTCGGTGCGCAGCGCCTCGTACGCGGCGGCGACGGTGGTGCGGCTGACGGACAGGGAGACCGCCAGTTCCCGCTCGGCGGGGAGCCGGGCGGCGACCGGGACCCGGCCTTCGAGGACGAGCAGCCGGATGCCGTCCGCGAGTGCGCGGTAGGCGGGCGGCTTGCGGGTGCCCGGCCCCGCGGGTCGGGCCTGCTGGGCGCTGAGCTGCCGGGCGAGCTGCGCCGCTCCGACCGCCGAGGTCCACGCTGCCATCGAAACCAGTCCACCTTCCTCGAATTGGCCATGGTTGGCCCGGGAATCCCAGCCACAGAGTGTCATGAGTCAGTCCACCGCCACCACAGGGGGCAGATTCTTGTCCAGCACGTCCGGCCCACAGGGCGCCGAAACCGGCACGGCCGGCCCACGGGACACCGAAACCGGCACAGCCGACCCACGGGACACCGAACCCGGCACAGCCGACCCACAGGACACCGAACCCGGCACAGCCGACCCACAGGACACCGAACCCGGCACAGCCGACCCACAGGACACCGAACCGGGCACAGCCGACCCACAGGGCGCCGAAACCGGCACGGCCGGCCACCAGGAGGCCGCAACCACGGCCGGCCCGCGGCGCACCCACCTCACCCGGCGGCTGGTGCACCTCTACGCCGGCCTCGCGCTCTACGGCGTGAGCTCCGCACTGCTCGTGCGCGGCGGCCTCGGACTGGAGCCGTGGGGCGTTCTCCACCAGGGACTGGCGGAACGGACCGGACTGACGATCGGGGTCGTGTCGATCGCCGTCGGTGCGGCGGTGCTGTTGCTGTGGATCCCGCTGCGCCAGCTCCCGGGGCTGGGCACGGTGTCCAATGTGTTCGTGATCGGCCTCGCCATGGACGGCACGCTCGCCGTGGCGCCGGACGTGCACGGACTCGCGGCGCAGGTCCCGGTCATGGGGGCGGGGATCGTGCTCAACGGCGTGGCCACCGGGCTGTACATCTCGGCGCGCTTCGGCCCCGGCCCGCGCGACGGTCTGATGACCGGCCTGCACCGGCTCACCGGGCGTTCCATCAGGCTCGTCCGGACCGGTATCGAGGTCGCGGTCGTCGCGACCGGGTTCCTGCTCGGCGGCTCGGTGGGGGTGGGCACGATCGCCTACGCACTGGCCATCGGCCCCCTCGCCCAGATCTTCCTGCGGGTCTTCGCCATCCCCGGAGCGGAGGGCAGAAGCACCGTGGTCGCCGGCCGTACACCCGGGCGCGCCATACTGCGGCGGTGACCCACGAACTGCACCCCTACCTGGACCACCCGACGCCGATCCCGTTCGCCCACCGCGGCGGCGCGGCGGACGGCCTGGAGAACACGGCCCTGGCCTTCGAGCGGGCGACGAAGGCCGGCTACTGCTACTTCGAGACGGACGTCCACGCCACGTCGGACGGGAAGCTCGTCGCGTTCCACGATTCGACCCTGGACCGGGTGACCGACACCCGCGGCCGGATCGCCGACCTGCCGTGGAGCACGGTCCGGCAGGCCCGGGTGGGGGGAAGCGAGCCCCTGCCGCTCTTCGAGGAGCTGCTGGAGGCGTTCCCCGACGCACGCTGGAACGTCGACATCAAGGCCGAGCCCGCCCTGGTCCCGCTCGTGGAGCTGATACGCCGGACCAACGCCTGGGACCGGGTGTGCGTCGGCTCGTTCTCGGAGAGCCGGGTGGCCAGGGCGCACCGGATGGCGGGACCGCAGCTGGCCACCTCGTACGGGGTCCGCGGCGTGCTGGGTCTGCGGCTGCGCTCGTTCTCGATACCGGCGGCGCTGCGCAGCGGCGCGGTCTGCGCTCAGGTCCCGGAGGCGCAGGGCGGCATCAGGGTGGTGGACCGCCGGTTCGTGCGGACCGCGCACGCGCTGGGCCTCCAGGTTCATGTGTGGACCATCAACGACGTCGAGGGGATGCACCGTCTCCTGGATCTCGGGGTGGATGGCATCATGACCGATCACATCGAGACGCTCCGCACGGTGATGACCCAGCGGGGGGCCTGGCACTGAGCCCGGCCGCGCCGCGTCTCCAGGCGTGACGAGTGAGGGGACCGGGGACGTGACGGCGGAGACCGAGGAGCGGGCGGCCGAAGCCGCCGGGCGCAGACGCGAGCAACGCGGCTGGTACTTCTACGACTTCGCATGCTCGGTGTATTCGACGAGCGTGCTCACCGTGTTCCTGGGGCCGTACCTCACCGCGATCGCCAGGTCCGCCGCGGACGCGGACGGCTTCGTTCATCCCTTCGGGATACCCGTGCGGGCCGGTTCGCTGTTCGCCTACTCCGTCTCGGCGTCGGTGGTGCTCGCGGTCCTGGCCATGCCCCTGGTGGGCGCGGCGGCGGACCGGACCGGCCGCAAGAAGCCCCTGCTGGCGGCGTCCGCCTACCTCGGGGCGGCCGCGACCACGGGCATGTTCTTCCTGGACGGCCAGCGGTACCTGCTCGGAGCGGCGCTGCTGATCGTCGCGAACGCCTCCCTGTCCGTGTCGATGGTGCTGTACAACGCGTACCTGCCGCAGATCGCGGAGCCCGACGAGCGGGACACGGTCTCCTCGCGCGGCTGGGCGTTCGGCTACACCTCGGGCGCGCTCGTCCTGCTGCTGAACCTGGCGCTGTACTCGGGGCACGATTCCTTCGGGCTGACCGAGGGCGAGGCCGTCCGGATCTGCCTGGCCTCGGCGGGCCTGTGGTGGGGTGCCTTCACGCTGGTGCCGCTGCGGCGGCTGCGCGACCGGCGCGTGCCCCGAGGCGGCGGGGAGGGCGCGGTCGGCTCCGGCTGGCGGCAGCTGATGGCCACCCTGCGGGACATGCGGCGGCATCCGCTGACCCTGTGGTTCCTGCTGGCGTACCTGATCTACAACGACGGTGTGCAGACGGTGATCTCGCAGGCGTCGGTGTACGGCTCCGAGGAGCTGGGGCTCGGCCAGGACACCCTGATCGTCGCTGTGCTCCTGGTGCAGGTACTGGCGATCGGCGGCGCCCTGGGCATGGGTGCGCTGGCCCGCCGGTACGGCGCCAAGCGCACGATCCTCGGTTCGCTCGCGGCGTGGACCCTGACCATCGGCGCGGGGTACTTCCTGCCCGCCGGGCGGCCGGTGTGGTTCTTCGCACTGGCGGCGGCGATCGGACTGGTGCTCGGGGGCAGCCAGGCGCTGTCGCGCTCCCTTTACTCCCATCTGGTGCCGCCGGGCAAGGAAGCCGAGTACTTCTCCGCGTACGAGATGAGCGACCGGGGCATGAGCTGGCTCGGGCCACTGGTGTTCGGTCTCGGATACCAGCTGACGGGGAGCTACCGGGATGCCATCATCTCGTTGGTGATCTTCTTCGCGGTAGGTTTCGTACTGCTCGCCGGGGTCCCGGTACGGCGCGCCGTGGCGGCCGCCGGCAACCCGGTTCCGGAGCGGATTTAGACGCTGAAGTGAAAGGCCGGTAGTGTACGCCTTTGGCCTGCCAGGCGGACCGTTACTGCGCGCTGCAGAAGCACAAACGTTGGGTGACATCTTCTGCCAGATGTGACAAAACGGGCACTGGTGGGTACAAAAAGGGGCGGCACGACGGGCGACGCATGACCCGGAACGGGAATCTTTACCGCCGACCGGACGTTGACCGGATGACGACGACAGCGACACCTGTCCTGTGGGCGACAAGCCCGGGAGGCACGATTCATGAGTGAGCGAGCTCTCCGCGGCACGCGTCTCGTGGTGACCAGCTACGAGACCGACCGTGGCATCGATCTGGCCCCGCGCCAGGCGGTGGAGTACGCATGCCCGAACGGACATCGATTCGAGATGCCGTTCTCGGTGGAGGCGGAGATCCCGCCGGAGTGGGAGTGCAAGGCGTGTGGCGCCACGGCACTCCTGGTGGACGGCGACGGCCCCGAGGAGAAGAAGAGCAAGCCGGCGCGTACGCACTGGGACATGCTCATGGAGCGGCGCACGCGCGAGGAGCTCGAAGAGGTTCTCGCGGAGCGCCTCGAGGTTCTCCGCTCGGGGGCGATGAACATCGCCGTGCATCCGCGGGACAGCCGCAAGTCCGCGTAACGGAGCGGCATTTCGCGCGAACGCGTACAGCACACAGGCCGCGGGGTCCGGAACACCTGGTGTATCCGGACCCCGCGGCCTGTCTGCGTACGTCTACGGCGGGTGTGCGCCGGCCCGGCGCGAGGTGCGTCACTGAAGACGGCGCACGCGTGCCGGCTTCAGCGGCGTGCGGCCCGGTGCACGCGTCGGCTTCCCCGGCGTGGGGCACGCCACAAACGTGTGCGGCATGCCCGACCACAGGCGTCCACCCCGCCAGGAGTGACGGTGGGTGCGGGGCACGCCCTCGGTGGTGTGTCACGGGGTGAGGGGCGGGCGCGTCGGGTCGGCCGGCGACGGCGCGTCGTCACGGATGACCTCACCCTGCACGACCTTCCCGTCCGGACGGTGAATCCTGGCCTGCTGGAACGCATCGCCCAGGCTTCCGGGCGCGGCCCGGCGGATCCTGGCCTCCAGGGTCCGCTGGCCGCACCGTCCGAGAATCCGGCGCACCGGCGGCAGGAGCAGCAGCAGCCCCGCGGCGTCCGACACCAAGCCCGGAAGGATGAGCAGCAGACCGCCCAGCATGGTGAGCGCGTTGCCGCCGCCCTGCTGATCCGGCAGCGGCGTCTCCCCGGCACCGGCGCCCGGCTGCTGGAACGTCGCCTGCAGCCGACGGAACGCCCTGCGGCCCGCCCGCTTGATGACCACCGCTCCGAGGACGACCCCGGCGGCCAGGAGCAGCAGGACGGTCCCGGCGCCGACTGCGTCGGCCACGACGGTCAGCAGCCAGATCTCCAGCACCAGCCAGACGGCGATGCCGATCGGTACGAAGGTGCGGGCGCGGGAGCGCCGCGGGGCGGTCGGGGGCGTTGCGCCGGTCGTCATGCACCCAGTGTGCCTGGGCCCGGAGCGTACCGGCACAAGGGGGTGATCAGGGGCGCTTGCGGCCGAGCAGCTTGTTCGCCCGGGACTCCACGCCCCATGCCGTGACCCGCCACAGTGCCTCGACGACGATGTCCCGGCTCATCTTGGAGTCGCCGATCTCGCGCTCCACGAAGGTGATGGGCACCTCGACCACGTGGAATCCGGCCTCGACGGCCCGGCGGGCCAGGTCGACCTGGAAGCAGTAGCCCTGGGAGGCGACGTTCTCCAGTCCGAGGCCCTCCAGGGTCTCCTTGCGGAACGCGCGGAACCCTCCGGTGACGTCGCGGATCGGCACGCCCAGCAGCAGACGGGAGTAGGTGCTGCCGCCCCGGGACAGGAACTCCCGCGACTTGGGCCAGTTGACGACCCGCCCGCCGGGGATCCAGCGGGATCCGAGGACCAGGTCCGCACCCTTGAGCGCGGTCAGCAGCCGGGGCAGCTCCTCGGGCCGGTGCGAGCCGTCGGCGTCCATCTCCACGAGCACGCCGTAGCCGTTGTCGATGCCCCAGCGGAATCCGGCGAGGTAGGCGGCGCCGAGCCCTTCCTTGCCCTTGCGGTGCAGGACGTGGATCTGCTCGTCCTCGGCGGCGAGCTCGTCAGCGATCTTGCCCGTGCCGTCGGGGCTGTTGTCGTCCGCCACGAGGACGTCCACCTCGGGGACGGCGGCGCGGACGCGGGCGACGATCGGACCGATGTTCTCCGCCTCGTTGTAGGTCGGGATGATCACCAGCGCTTTGCCCAGCGGACCGTACGGCCTCTGACCTGCGTCCCTCACTGCTGCCCCTTCGGTTCGTACAGGGTCACCACCATAGCGATCGCCGGGGCGGATGGGGGTGAGGCCGGGGAAGCGGGGCGAGGCCGTCGCTGCCTCGGCCGAGCCCGGCGACGGACGCCGCGAACCACTGCGGGTCGGGGCCCGGCGCTCTTCGGGCCGGCCTGGGACCCGCTGGCTGCGGATCGACCGAGAGCCGTTGTCTACTGAGCGTCCGGGCCCCACCCGGGTCGCACCTGCCGAGCGGCTGAACCCTTCCCTCGCCCCCGAGGCGCGGGTGGAGGATCCTCAAGGCTTGCCGACCGGACGTCCCGTGGTGGACCCGCCGAACCATTCCGCCCCTGCCCCGGATCTGTCAACACCCCTCTGACCTGCGCGAATTCCATTCCCCAACAGGTCAGGGCGGAAGATCCGCAGGTGACGGGACCGCCGGTCCGGCCCCGTCCCCCCGGCGCGGGATCCCCCGACGTCACTCGTCCGGGCGCAGATGCACCGTATGCCCGGCGACCACCGTCCGCAGGCACACCGGCGGTTCGCCGCCGGGGGTGAGATCGGGCAGTCCGGGCGTGCCGGAGCGCGGGTCGGTGGACCAGCGGGCGACCCGGTCGTCGGGGGCCTGGACGACGAGGTCGCCGGTGCGCCAGACCGCGTAGTCGGCCGGCGCGCCGGGCACCAGCACACCGGCGTCGTCACGGCCCACGGCCCGCCAGCCTCCGCGGGTGTGCGCAGTGAACGCGGCGCGCACGGAGACGCGGTGCTCCGGCGTCCGGTGGAAGGCCGCCGCGCGGACCGTGCCCCAGGGGTCGAGCGGGGTGACCGGGCTGTCGGAGCCGAAGGCCAGCGGCACCCCGGCGCGCAGCAGGGCGGCGTACGGGTTGAGGGTGCGGGCCCGCTCGACGCCCAGGCGCTCGGCGTACATGCCGTCGTCGCCGCCCCAGAAGGCGTCGAAGACGGGCTGGACGGAGGCGGTGAGTCCGTACTCGGCGAAAGCGGCGATGGTGTCCGGGCCGAGCATCTCGGCGTGCTCGACACGGTGCCGGGCGGCACGCACCCGGGACAGGCCGAGCTTCTCCACGGCGGCCCGCATCCCGTCGACGACCGAGGTGACGGCGGCGTCGCCGATGGCGTGGAACCCGGCCTGCAGTCCGGCCTCGGTGCAGGCGATCACATGGGCGGCCACGGCGTCGGCGTCGAGGTGGGCGACGCCGGTGTGCCCGGCGTCCGCGTACGGCTCGTGGAGGCAGGCGGTGTGGGAGCCGAGCGAGCCGTCGACGAACAGGTCGCCGGCCGCGCCGCGGGCGCCCAGGGCGCGGGCGCGTTCCACGTCGCGGTCCGCCCAGTAGCCGACGACCCGCGGCCCGGGCTCCTGGGCGGCGAGCCGCAGCAGGCCGGTGAAGTCGTCCTCCGAGGAGATCTCCGGCCCACCGCACTCGTGGACCGTACCGATGCCCAGCGAGGCCGCGTGCCGGAGCGCGGCGCGCTGCGCCTCGGTCCGCTGCGCGGCGGAGACCGCGGCGTGGGCGGCGGCCCGTACGGCGTGGTGGGCGTCGCCGGTCAGCGGTTCGCCGTCGCGGAAGCCGGTCAGGTCCCGTACCCCCGCCACCAGGTCCATCAGGGCGGTGGTGACCACGGCCGAATGGACGTCGATCCGCGTGAGGTAGACCGGGCGGCCGCCGGTGGCCTCGTCGAGTTCGCCGCGGCGCGGGGGGCGCCGCTCGGGCCAGCGGGCGGCGTCCCAGCCGTGTCCCAGGAGGATGCGGTCGGCGGGGCGCTCCGCCGCGTGCCGGCGGACGAGCTCCAGGGCCTCGGCGAGGGTGCGCGCACCGGAGAGGTCGAGGCCGGTGAGCGCGAGGCCGGTGGCGGTGGTGTGCACATGGGCGTCGGTGAAGGCCGGGGTGACCAGTGCGCCGTCGAGGTCGATCACCTCGTCGACGCCCGAGGCGAAGGCATCGGCCGCGCCTTCCGAGCCCACCCAGGCCACATGTCCGCGTTCCACGACCATCGCGGTGGCGAAGGGGTCCGCGGGACTGTGGACGTCTCCGCCGCGCAGCAGCACGGTGCCGGGCTCGTCCGGCCGGTCGGTGCCCTTTTGCGGGGCGGTGCTCGGGGCAGTGCTCTCGGTCATGGGGACCAGTCTCGCCCCTCGGGACCACCGCCCGTCGCCGGGGTCACTGCACGCGGGGCGGACGTGCCTCGTAGGGGGTGGACAGGACGATGGTGGTGCGGGTGGAGACGCCTGCGTCGTGGCGGATACGGGTGAGCAGGTGCTCCAGTTCCAGCGGGGTGGCGACCCGCACCTTGAGGATGTAGTTCTCCTCGCCGGCGACGCTGTGGCATGCCTCGATCTCGGGTACCCCGGCCAGTCGCTCCGCGGTGTCGTCGGGGGCACTGGGATCGAACGGTTTCACCGAGATGAAGGCGGTCAGCGGCAGGCCGACGGCCTCGGGGTCGACGACGGCGGCGTAGCCGCGGATCACCCCGCGCTGCTCCAGCCGGCGCACCCGCTGGTGCACTGCCGACGTGGACAGGCCCGTGGCCTTGCCCAGGTCGGTGTAGCTCATCCGCCCGTCCTTGACGAGCAGATCGACGATCTGACGGTCCAGCTCCTCCATAGCCGATCAACCTATTGCCCCGGAGGCCCCGCGGCACAGTCGGCGGGCTCCCGAACGGGCACCTTCGGGCGGCATGTGACCAAGGACACAGCTTCGCACCCGTGTCCAGGTTGGCCGGTCCGGTTATTGCGCGTGCGCGCTGGGAAGTGCTTGCTGTGGCCGTTGGCGCATCCGTCAGATCGGCCCACCCAAGGGGGAGTTCTCCATGCAGAACCTGAAGCGCGCCGGTCGTAACGAACCGGAGCCTGTTGGTCACGTCGAACCGATCGACGGCGAGTCCGGACCGGACGCCTACGACACGTTCGAGATGTACCGGGTGATCTGCCCGGACTGCGCGCAGCCGATCGCGCTGCTCGCCGACGAGGACGAGCTGCCGGAGCACGCGCTGTGCCCGAGCCCGTGGAACCCGTTCGTCCTCACGGTGTGCGCCGGTACGGGCCGGCCGGCCGCCGACGCCGTTGCCGCGGACGACTCGCTGGAGGCCCAGGAGCAGGACACCGCCCTGCTGCTGACGCTGCCCCAGGGACTCGACTGGCGGACCCAGCCCTTCTCGCACGTCGGCGGCCCTGGCTCGCGCCCGATCAAGGTACCGCAGATGCGCCGCCGCGCCGCCTGAGGGAGCTGCGTCTCCGCACGGTGCGCCGTCCGGTCCGGTCCGCGGGGGCGACGACCCGGACCCCGTCGGAATACAGCACACGACACGGCAGAAGGGGCAGGCACCGCGGTGCCTGCCTGTTCTGCCGTGCGGTCATCGCGTCGCAGCGGCCGTGCACCCGTCGCGCCATGGTGCCGTCACACCACGAGGCCGACGCATCGTAGGTGGTCGCGTCCACCGCAGGGTCATCGCACGCCCCCGCGTACCGCGGGAACGCACGCACGAAATCACCGATGCGTGACCCGGAGCGCCCACGGACGTTGGCCGGGCATGAGCCTGTTGCACTCCGTGGTGAGCCCCAGGCGCCATGCGGCGGCGCCGTCAGAGGAATCGGTTCCGCATCCCTCCGACCCACCCATCTACGGCGAGTTGCTGCACCACTGGGCGTGTCTCGGCAGGACCCTGCCGGGGCGCCGCGACCTGGAGTGGGCCCGGCTCACGACGACCCCGGTGTGGCCGGGAAGGACCGGCTGGGTCACCGGCTCTCAGGTCCCGCGAGATGGCGGGCGATGACCATCCGCTGGATCTGGTTGGTGCCCTCGACGATCTGGAGCACCTTGGCCTCGCGCATGTAGCGCTCGGCCGGGAAGTCCGCGGTGTAGCCGTATCCGCCGAGCACCTGGACGGCGTCCGTGGTGACCCGCATGGCCGCGTCCGTGCAGAACAGCTTCGCCATGGCGGCTTCCTTGGAGAACGGGCGTCCGGCGTCACGCAGCCGGGCGGCGGCGAGATACAGGGACCGGCCGGCCTCGATCTGGGTGGCCATGTCGGCGAGCATGAACCGCAGGCCCTGGAAGTCGGCGATCGGGCGGCCGAACTGCCGCCGCTCGGTCGCGTATCCGACCGCCTGGTCCAGCGCCGCCTGGGCCACGCCGATCGCGCACGCCGCGATGCCGAGGCGGCCCGAGTCGAGCGCGGACAGGGCGATCGTGAAGCCCTGGCCCTCCTCGCCGATACGGCGGGCGTCGGGGATCCGGACCCCGTCGAAGTTCAGCTGGGCGGTGGGCGAGCCCTTCATGCCCATCTTCTTCTCGGGCGCCGCGGCGCTCAGGCCCTCGGCGTCGCCCGGGACGAGGAACGCGGTGATGCCCCGGGAGCCCTCACCGCCGGTGCGGGCCATCACGGTGTAGAAGTCGGCGATCCCGCCGTGCGTGATCCAGGCCTTGGTACCGGTGAGGACCCAGTCGTCACCGTCCCGCACCGCCTTGGTGCGCAGCGAGGCCGCGTCGGAGCCGGAGGCCGGCTCGGAGAGGCAGTAGGCGCCGAGGAGTCCGCCGCCGAGCATGGCGGGCAGGTGCTCCTCCCGCTGCTCCTTGGTGCCGTAGCCGGCGACGCCGTGGCAGGCGAGCGTGTGGACGCTGACGCCCAGGCCGACCGTGAGCCGGGCGGCGGCGAGCTCCTCCAGGACCTGGAGGTAGACCTCGTAGGGCTGGTCCCCGCCGCCGTGCGCGGAGTCGTACGGGAGGCCGAGGAGACCGGATTCGGAGAGCAGCCGGAAGGTCTCGCGCGGGAAGCGGCTCTCCGCCTCCTCCTCCGAGGCCTGGGGTGCGATCTCGCGATCCACGATGTCGCGTACCAGCGCGATGAGATCCCGGGACTCCTCGGTGGGCAACTGACGCTCCACCGGCTGCGGTGCACGGTCGGGCATTACGGCGCTCTCCTCCTTGTCGGGCGCTACGGCGGTCGCACGCGTCGGGTGTTGCGGCGACGCCGGGGGTCGAACAGCCCAGCCGATGGTTCCCTCCCGGGTCGCGGAAAGGGCACGTCAGCGGCTGCGGCGCGTCGAGTATGCCCGATCGTCGGCGCCCCGTCACGGGGTGCCGGTGACCGTTCGTGAGCGGGGCCGGGTCGGTCCGAACCATTGGCCCGGCTGGTCCGGATCATCCCCTGGCCTTCCCGCGACCCTTCCCACGATCCCGACACCGTTCCGCGTTCATGCCGCACGGTGCGGGTCGCACGGCACCCGCACGACCCGGTGCCGGGCCACGTGGATCCCTGCGGTCCACTTTGGGGGCTCGGTGGCGGCGACGCGAGCGGAGGGACCGGAAGGCACGGACCAGAGTGGAGGGACCGGACCGGGCGGACCGGACGGACCGATCAGCGCGATGGCCGGCGGACGGGGCCGGTCAGCGTGATCCAGTGGCCGGTCCGGCCGAGCGGGCCGGGCCCCAGTCGAGGTCCGGCGCCGGGCATTCCGGGACGTACTCCTCGATGGTGGCCAGCGTGGCGCGCAGGGTCCGCGCCAGCAGATCGCGGACCGCGCCTCGGGGCAGCACCGGGTTCCCGACCCATTCCAGGGTGACGCCTTCGACGCTGGTGACCCATCCCAGGAGCGCGAGCCGGGCCGTCGGCGGGACGTCCCTGCGGCCGTAGGCGCCCTCGGCGATGGTGGCGATCAGTTCCTCCCGCGTGGCGTCCCGGATGGCCTGGACCTCGGTGTCGAAGCCGACACCGCCGGCGACGATGGTGCGGAAGGCCGCCTGGTGGCGCTGTGCGTACCGGAGATAGCCCTCCACGGTGCGGTGCACCCGCTGGACGGGCGGCAGGTGCGTACCGGAGGCGGCGCGGGCGAGCAGATCGGCGACGGAGTCCTCGACGATCGCGAGGTAGTAGCCGCGCTTGCTCTTGAAGTAGTAGTACAGCAGCCCCTTGGCCACCCCGGCGCGCTGGGCGATGTCGTCCATCGACAAGGCGTCGTACGAGGTGTCGGCGAACAACGCGCGTCCGATCGCGAGGAGTTCGTTGCGACGCACCTGGGATCGTCCGGTCGCTCCACGCTGCTGAATGATATTCACTTGCGGGCCCTGGCCTCCGACTGGTTCGGGTCTCCTTCTGGAGGACCCGCAGTATGGCAGACCGCGGTCCCGCCGCTACATCAGTCCGGCCCGGGTGACGAACACGGCGAGCACGACGACGAGCGTCCAGCCGAGGACGTGCTCCAGCAGCTCGGGGCCCCTGTCGTCTGGACCGCCCGTGCGGGCGCGGAGGCGGAGGCGTGCCGCAATGGCCGTGGTCGCAGTCATGCCGACCACATTGCCAGCCGAACCGGACTTTCGAGGCGAGACGTTGGTCACGCCCCGGCCGGAGGACACTGCCGGGCCGGCCGGACCGCGTGATGACGGACGGGCCGGCATCGCCACCACCGGCGGGAGCCTGCTACACCGGAGTCGTGAACCCACCGACGCCGCTTCCCGGCACCGAACCCGAACCCGAGGAGGGGCGCCCCCGCGTCACCTGCCGGCTCTGCGGCCGGCCGCTCACCGACCGCGACGCCCGTCTCTACGGCCTCGGCCCCGACTGCCGTCGCAAGCTCCGGCACCGCACCGTGCCCGCACCCCCGCAGCACGACGTCGATCAGGACACCCTGCCCGGGCTGTGACCGGGCTCGTCTCGGACGAGCGGATCTCGCCCTCCCCGTGCAGGGGCCGGGCTCCCGAGGCGGAGGCCGGCCCCGGCACCGAGCGGCTCAGCCGGTCTCGACCTCCAGGAAACAGTCCAGGCGGTCGGGGGCGAACGACACACCAGTGCACGACGCGAGGGTGGCGAGGTGCTCCTCGCTCAGGGGGTAGGCGTCGATCAAGGCGTCGCCCGCCGACCTCCTGGTCCGCGGGAAGGGCGAGACCACCATCCGCCCCGGAGTCGACGCCAAGGGCTTCCACGGCGGTAACAGGATCCGGCCCGCCGGATCACCGTGGAGCGCCGCCGACGTCATCACGACGGGAGCGTTCGCCAAGGACGGGGTCCGCAACGACGTAGTGATCCGCTGGAGCGACGGCCACGTGAGCCGGTTCCGGAACGCGGAAGGCGCCGGAACACACGGAGAGGCACAGCCCGTCGGCTGACATGCAGACGAGAGCCCCGTCCCGGGGACCGGGGGAAACGGGAGGAACGGGAGGGGCTCTCGCGGTGCGTCAGCGGATGCCGACCGCGGCCAGCGCGGCCTTCTGGCGTGCACTGGGGAACGCCGGCCAGTAGAGGTAGCAGACCCCGCCGGTGCCCGAGACGACCTTGCCGCTCGCGTTGTAGCGCTTGGTCCGCAGCCAGATGTTCTCGAACTCCCGCCGCCGGTAGACCCGGCGGACCGACGGGTTGTCCGGGGAGGCGGGGTCGTTGGCGATCACGTCCCCCTGCTGTGTGAAGCCGATCACCGTCATCAGATGACCCGCGGTGCCGTATCCGGCGCCGGTCAGTTCCTCCTTGCGGAACGACTGGGACGTGATGGCCGGGATGCCGGCCGCGATCAGGGTCTCCAGGTCCGTCAGCGAGGACAGCCGGGTGACGACCGCGCTCATCTCCCGGTAGGTGGCCGCGTACGCGGCGTTGAAGGGCCAGTTGCCGCAGCCCCCGTACTGGCTGTCGTAGGTGAACCGGGCGGCGTGGCAGACCTGCGGGTCCTCGTAGGAGGGATCGACCCAGGCCAGGTCCGCCGCGGTGGGCCGGCGGCCCCAGTACTCGACGATCATCTGCGAGGAGGTGGGGCTGCACCAGGCCTCGCCGCCGTTGTCGTACTCCGGGTACTGGCCGATGTGGGTGTTCTGCGAGTAGCGCGGGACGGTCAGTTCCTTCGCGACGCCGGGACAGGACGCCGGGACGGTGAAGCGGTCCGGGACGTCCGAGGCCATCGCGCCCAGCCGCCACACGGTCGGGGTGAGGCCGCTCCCCGGCTTCCGGTGGAGGGTCAGCCGGAGCTGGTACGTGGCCACCCGCAGCCCGCTCCCCGGGTCGTCGACGGCGAGCGTGTCGGTCCACACCGTGCTCCTGCCGTCCTTCTGTCCGTCGACGGACGTGCGGCGGATGTCCCCGTCCCCGGCCGCCCACCGGCCCATGACGTACCAGGGGGTGTCGGTGCCGTCGGAGTACCGGCCGCGCAGTTCGGCCATGAGCCAGGTCCCGGCGGGGGTGTGCGCGTTCCAGGAGGCGACGACCTCGGTCGCGGGCACGGTGGCGGTGTGCACGGGCGAGGTCCAGGTGCCGTACTCCCAGGACGACGTCGTGCCGGTGTGCGGGTCGAGGTAGTCCGTGGTGCCCGCCGGGGTGCCGATCACCAGCCCGGGGCGGCGGCCGGCGACGGCGCGGGTCCCGGCCGCCGAGCCGCGGCGCCAGTCCTGGTACGAGGTCCAGCTGCGGTTGTCGACCGTGCGGGTGGCGGCGCGGGCCGCCGCGGCGGGCGCTGTCAGCGCCGCGGCCCCCGCGGCGGCGACTGCGGCGGCCAGCACGGTTCTGCGCGAGGCGTTTCCGGTCATGGTCGGGTACCCCCAGGCGGTGAGGACGGGGTGACGGATGCACGACGGTCGGGCCCACTATCGCGGTCGTGGCGCGCCCGGGCCAGCGCCCGCGCACGCGTCGCGCCCACCAATATTGGTCTCGGCCACTGGCGCGGCCTGCACCGCCGGGAACCGACGGCGATGAGCGTCCACGGGGCGGGGCAGCGGGCTGCGGTCCAGGTCCTGCCCGGGGCGGGCCGCGGACCGGGCCCCTAGGGTGGGCGCATGGACGATCTCGAAGAGCTCGCCGCGCAGCTCCGCGCCCTGCCGCCCTCCTGCGGTCCGGTGCGGCTGGTCGCCGTGGACGGGCACGCGGGGTCGGGGAAGAGCACCTTCGCCGCGCGGCTCGCGGACGCCCTGGGCGGGGCACCGGTGCTGCACCTCGACGATCTCGCCACGCACGAGGAGTTCTTCTCCTGGACCGGGCGTTTCCAGGCGCAGGTCACCGGTCCGCTGGCCCGGGGCGGGGAGGCCCGCTATCTGCCCTACGACTGGACGCTGCGATGTTTCGGCGCGGCCAGGGTCCTGGAGCCCGCGGACGTCGTCCTCGTCGAGGGGGTGGGTGCCGGCCGCCGGGCCCTGCGGCCGGACCTGGCCCGGCTCTTCTGGATGGAGGTGGACCCGGACACCTCCTGGGGGCGGGGCCGGCACCGGGACGGTGCGGGACTCTCCGTGTTCTGGGACGAGTGGACGGCGGAGGAGGTGCGGCACTTCGCGCAGGACCCTTCGCGCCCCTTCGCGCACTCTCTGGTGCGCCAGTTGCGGGAGGGGTACGAGGTGCTTCCCGGGCCTGGAGTGACGTCCGGCCCCAACCTGACCCTCACCGACCGTGACCGGCTTCGGGGACCGCGCGGAACCGGCGCAAAACCGCTCCCCTGAGTCGCCCAACTCCGCTTGACCCAGGGGCCGTACAGGTCTTACGTTCTCAATGTGCGGCTTTCCGGAGCCGCCGCAGACGCGGAGCCCCCGGTTGTTCCCCCGTGATCGGGGGCTTCGTTCTGCCCGGAGCACTTTCGCCCGTCCTCCCCGGGAGCCGTTCGCTCACCCAGGGTCACGGATCACCCGGCACTGCTCCCCCCGGCGCCCACCGCCGATCTCACGATCGCCCCGTTACGCACCCTTCGGCCGACACACCCCCCACGGGTACGATGCAGCCGGTGCGAACTGGGGAAGGCTGTCCTAGGCAGCGGCCAATTCCCGCTGACGACACGGCGGTTCATCGACATGGCGGTTCGGCAGGCCGCGTCGGGCGTGCGCCCGGCACGGCATGGGGGCACGGCTGGTGGGGGACGTGATGGATTTCGGCACGACGGGCATTCCGGCCCCGGCCGATCTCGCCTGGCTACGGGGCGTGGACGCCTACACGATGGGTGCCTACCCGCAGGCCGAGGAGGAGTTCAGGGCCGCCGTGCGGCTGGATCCGGGCATGGCCGACGGCTGGCTCGGACTGCACGCGCTGCGGGTGGACACAACGACCGCGCTGTTACGGATGTTCCGGCACCGGGACCGCTTCGGCGACCAGCGGGCCCGCCACCGTCGGACCCTCAACTCCTGGTACTGGCTGGGCTGGTGGGTGCAGCCGGTGCTGGAGAGTCCGCGCGACCTGCTGCTCGCACACGCCTCGCACTGGCTCGACGGACGGCACGTGCCGGAACTGGACCGCGCACTGGCCGGCCTGCCGCCCGTGGACACCGACCCTCAGGTGCGGTTCCTGCACGCCTGCCGGGCATACCTGGTCAAGGACTGGGACCAGCTGGTGCGGCACACCGAGCCGCTGGTCGACGACCCGATGCTGGGCATCGAGTCGGGCCTGTTCGGCGGCATGGCACGGGTGCGGCTGGAGATGTACGGGCAGGCCGAGCCGCTGCTGTCGACCGCCCTGATGCGCTGCCGCAGCGAACAGCCGCAGCGCAAGGAGCTGCGCTACTGGCTGGCCCGGGCCCACGAGGGGACCGGCCGTACCGCGGCCGCCCTGCCGCTGTACCGCGCGGTGCACCGGGTGGACCCCGCGTTCATGGACACCGCGGCCCGGCTCGCGGCGATCGCCGAAGGCGACGGGTACGACGACCCGACGGACCTCGCACCGGTGTCCCTCGGCGGCGTCGGCCAGGACGCGACGGCACAGGGCGGGGACCTCGATCCGCTGCTCGGCGCGGACCCGGCCGACGGGCGCGATCCCCGCATCGGCGGCGAGGCCCAGATGCCGTCCCCCGGCGGCACCGCTGGGCCCGCCCCCGTCCACGGCGTGCGGCAGAAGGCGGTGATCCCCGTGCAGCCGGCACCGCCGCCATTCCCCGCCGGGCCGACCGACCCGGCGCTGCTGGCCCAGGCGCTGGCGGAGCTGGAGCGCATGGTGGGACTGGAACCGGTGAAACGGCAGGTCAAGGCGCTGTCGGCGCAGCTGAACATGGCCCGGCTGCGGGCCGCGCAGGGCCTTCCGGTGCATCCCCCCAAACGTCACTTCGTCTTCTCCGGGCCATCCGGCACGGGGAAGACCACGGTCGCGAGGATCCTCGGGCGGGTGTTCTACGCCCTCGGGCTGCTCGGCGGGGAACATCTGGTCGAGGCCCAGCGGGCGGACCTGGTCGGCGAGTTCCTCGGCCAGACCGCGGTCAAGGCTAATGAACTGATCGACTCCGCTCTCGGCGGGGTGCTCTTCGTCGACGAGGCCTACAGCCTCTCCAACAGCGGCTACAGCAAGGGCGACGCCTACGGCGACGAGGCCCTCCAGGTGCTGCTCAAGCGCGCCGAGGACAACCGCGACCACCTCGTGGTGATCCTCGCCGGCTACCCGGAGGGCATGGACCGGCTGCTGGCCGCGAACCCGGGGCTGTCGTCGCGGTTCACGACCCGGGTGGACTTCCCTTCGTACCGGCCGCTGGAGCTGACCGCGATCGGCGAGGTACTGGCCGCCGACAACGGCGACGTGTGGGACGAGGAGGCCCTGGACGAGCTGCGCAGCATCAGCGGCCATGTGGTGGACCAGGGCTGGATCGACGAGCTCGGCAACGGCAGGTTCCTGCGCACCCTGTACGAGAAGAGCTGTGCCTACCGGGACCTGCGGCTCTCGACGTACCCCGGCACGCCGGGCCGGGACGACCTGTCCACGCTGCGGCTCCCCGATCTGATGCAGGCCTACGGCGAGGTGCTGTCGGGCCGCGGTCCCGAGGACCGCGGCCCGACGGCCCCGCCGGCGTACTAGGGGGTGTCCGGCCGGTCAGGGTCGGACACCCCCTAGCGTGCCAGTGCCTGGCGGGCGGGCTCCGGTTCGGGGCGGGGTTCGGACAGCCTGGGCACCAGCGGTGCTCCGGCTCGGTGGGCGGGGTCCCGGACCTCGCCCACGAGCATCTCCAGGACGTCCTCCAGGGCGACCAGGCCGAGGACCCGCCCGCCGGAGTCGATGACCTGCGCCAGATGGGTGGCGGCACGGCGCATCACGGTCAGGGCGTCGTCGAGCGGCAGCTCGGCCCGGAGCGTGGCGAGCGGCCGCCACAGGTGCTGGGGCACGGCCCGCTCCGCGTCCTCCGGTTCGAGGATGTCCTTGACGTGCACGAATCCCATGAAGGCACCGTTCTCCGCGCACACCGGGAACCGGGAGTAGCCCGTCCGTACGGTCAGCTCCTCGATCTGCCGGGGCGTGACGGACGGCTGGACGGTCACCAGGGAGGCCCGGTCCAGCAGGACGTCGGTGACCGGCCTGCTGCCCAGTTCGAGGGCGTCCTCCAGTCGTTCCTGCTCCTCCGGCTCCAGGAGTCCGGCCTGGCCGGAGTCCTCGACCAGCCGGTTCAGCTGCTCGCTGGTGAAGACGGCCTCCACCTCGTCCTTGGGCTCGACGCGGAACAGTCCGAGCACGAGCCGGGCACAGGCGCCGAGCACGGTCGTCACCGGACCGCACAGGCGTGCGAAGCCGACGAGGCCGGGCCCGAGCCATATGGCGGTCTTCTCGGGGGCCGCCATGGCGAGGTTCTTCGGGACCATCTCGCCGATCACCAAGTGGAGGAAGACCACCGCGGCGAGCGCGATCACATAGCCCAGAGGGTGGATCAGCCCCTCGGGCACGTGGACGGCGTGGAAGACGGGTTCCAGCAGCCCGGCGACGGTCGGTTCGGCGACGGCGCCCAGGGTCAGCGAGCAGACAGTGATGCCGAACTGCGCCGCGGCCATCATCCGGGGCAGGCCCTCCAGGCCGTGCAGCACCTGCCGGGCCCGTGCGGAGCCCGCGGCGGCGAGCGGCTCGATCTGGCTGCGGCGCACCGACACGAGGGCGAACTCCGCGCCCACGAAGAAGCCGTTGGCCAGGACCAACAACAGGGCGAAGATCAGCTGAACGGCGCTCACCGTGCGGCCTCCACGAGCTCATCGGCACCTGCGGTGCGCACCAGCCGGACGCGTTCGGCCCGGTACCTCTCGACCTGGCGCACCGAGAGACGCCAGCCGGGCAGTTCGGCCCGGTCGCCGGGGGCGGGGATGCGGCCGAGCAGGTCGGCGACGAGGCCTGCCACGGTCTCGTACGGGCCGTCGGGCACATCGAGGCCTATCCGCCGGAGGGTGAGGACGCGGCAGCTGCCGTCGGCATCCCATGCGGGGTGGCCGTCCTCGGCAGCGACGGCGGTGAGCTCGGGCCGTTCCGCACCCTCGTCGTCGTGCTCGTCACGGACTTCTCCGACGAGTTCCTCGACGATGTCCTCCAGGGTGACCACGCCGGCCGTGCCGCCGTACTCATCGACCACGACGGCGATCGGCTGCTCGCTGCGCAGCCGTTCCAGCAGCTGCCGCACCGGCAGGGTCTCGGGGACCAGCAGCGGCGGCACGGCGATCCGGCCGACGGGGGTGCGCATCCGCTCCTGCGGGACCACGGCCAGGGCGTCCTTGAGGTGGACCATGCCCACGATCTCGTCGATCCGGTCCCGGTAGACGGGGAAGCGGGAAAGGCCGGTGGCCCGGGTGAGGTTGAGCACGTCGGCGGCGGTGGCCGTGGACTGCAGGGCGCTGACCTTCACACGGGGCGTCATCGCGTGTTGTGCGGTGAGGTGCCCGAGCGACAGGGTGCGGACGAACAGATCGGCCGTGTCCTGCTCCAGGGCGCCCGCCCGGGCCGAGTGCCGGGCCAGGGAGACCAGTTCACCGGGGGTACGGGCGGAGGCCAGCTCCTCGGTGGGTTCCACGCCCAGGGCCCGGACGAGCCGGTTGGCGACGGCGTTGAGCAGCGCGATCACCGGCCGGAACAGCCGGGAGAAGGCGTTCTGCGGGCCGGCGACGAACCGGGCGACCTGCAGGGGCCGGGACACCGCCCAGTTCTTCGGGACGAGTTCGCCGACCACCATCTGGACGGCGGAGGCGAGCAGCATGCCTATCAGCACGCTCACTCCCGGTACGACGCCCTCGGGCAGGCCGGTGGCGGTGAGCGGGCCGTGCAGCAGGCCGGCCAGCGCGGGCTCGGCGAGCATACCGACGACCAGCGAGGTGATGGTGATGCCGAGCTGGGTGCCGGAGAGCTGGAAGGACAGCTCCTTGAGAGCCTCGACGACGGTCCGCGCACGGCGGTCGCCCTCGGCCGCGGCACGCTCCGCATCCGGCCGGTCCACGGTGACCAGGCCGAACTCGGCGGCCACGAAGAAGCCGTTCGCGAGGATCAGGAGGAATGCCGCGAAGAGCAGCAGCAGGGAGACGATCATGCCGCCGCCTCGGTGGAGGCAGCGGCGCAGGTACTACCGGACGATCCGTCCATTGCTGGAGGGAGTCACTCCTCGTGTCGCAGGAAGCCCCGCGGTCCGGCCGTCCGGAGTGTCGCGGGGCGGGACGCATGCTGCGTCCCGCCCACCAGAGTAGTCATTGCGATCGCCGCCGCAACGTCCCGTCCGCCTTGCGGGCGGGGCGGGGTTCACGCGCCGTCGCTGCCGGTGCCGTGGGTCTCGGCGAGGGCGCGCAGGGCACGGGCGTCGCGGATGGCGCGCTGCCTGCCGATGCCGGGCTGGATGCCGAGCGCGGGCAGGCTGGTGCCGTCACTGAGGTCGAGGAAGACCCAGGGATCGCCGGGGCGCAGATTGACCCGCAGGATCTCGGCCCAGGCGAGCCGCCGCCTGGTGGTGAGGTTCACCACGGTGACGCCGGTGTCGTCGGCGACCACCTTGGGGCGGCTCAGCAGGGCGAGCACGGCGGAGAACAGCAGTGCGGTGACGATGAAACTGGTCCGCTCCCCCGCGCTCAGCCGCTCCAGCAGCAGGGCGATCGCGGTGATGACCGCGAACATGGCCGCTCCCACGGTCAGCAGGACCGCCCGGGTGCGGGTGGGCCTGAAGGTGACGGGGAGGCCGGGGAGTTGGGGCTGGTGCGCGGGGGCGGACACGCGTGTGGTCCTTCCGTTCCGTGGGCTGCCGGTTCCGTGGGCGGTCGGTTCCCGCGGATCAGAGCCGGCAGGCGTGGATCTCGGTGGTGAGGATCGCGCGGGCACCCAGCTCGTACAGGTCGTCCATGATGCGCTGGGCCTCGCGGGCGGGGACCATGGCACGGACGGCGACCCAGCCCTCGTTGTGCAGCGGGGAGACCGTCGGGGACTCCAGGCCCGGGGTCAGGGCGACGGCCCGCTCCAGGTGCTCGGCGCGGCAGTCGTAGTCCATCATCACGTACGTCCTGGCCACCAGGACGCCCTGGAGGCGGCGCAGGAACTGCTGGACCTTCGGGTCGTCGACGCCCACGCCGGTACGGCGGATGACGACGGCCTCCGAGGTGAGGATGGGCTCGCCGATGACCTCGAGGCCGGCGTTGCGCAGGCTGGTGCCGGTCTCGACGACGTCCGCGATGATCTGGGCGACGCCCAGTTCGATCGCGGTCTCGACGGCGCCGTCGAGGTGGACCACGGAGGCGTCCACGCCCAGTTCGGCCAGGTGCTTGGCGACGATGCCCTCGTAGGACGTGGCGACCGTCTTGCCGCCGAAGTCCGCGGGGCCCTTGGCGGTGCCCGGCTTGGTGGCGTAGCGGAACGTCGAGCGTGCGAAGCCCAGCGGCAGGATCTCCTCGGCGTTGGCGCCGGAGTCCAGCAGCAGGTCCCGCCCGGTGATGCCGATGTCGAGGCGGCCGGAGCTGACGTAGATGGCGATGTCCCGCGGGCGCAGGTAGAAGAACTCGACCTCGTTGTCGGGGTCGACGAGCACCAGCTCTTTCGACTCCTTGCGCTGCTGGTAGCCCGCCTCATGGAGCATCTCCGACGCAGGTCCGGAGAGAGAACCCTTGTTGGGGACGGCGATGCGCAGCATGGGGGAGGTTCCTTTGTTCGCTTGGCGTGAGGTGCTGTGCGGAGCGGGAGGATCGTTGCGGTCGGGGGGTGGCTCAGAGGTGGGCGTAGACGTCGTCGAGCGAGATCCCGCGGGCGACCATCATCACCTGGACGTGGTACAGCAGCTGCGAGATCTCCTCGGCGGCGGCTTCCTTGCCCTCGTACTCGGCGGCCATCCACACCTCGGCGGCCTCCTCGACGACCTTCTTGCCGATGGCATGCACACCCTTGCCCACGAGCTCGGCGGTGCGGGACGTCGACGGGTCGCCGTTGGCGGCCTTGTGCTGGAGCTCGGTGAAGAGCTCTTCGAAGGTTTTGTTGGCCATGATGCTCTTAGAGTACGGGGTACCGGCCTCCACTCAGCGCCAGGGTTCGCTGACCGTGCGCAGTGTGGCAGCGGTGGCGACCGCGGCGGTGACGGCCTCGTGGCCCTTGTCCTCGTTGGATCCCTCCAGGCCGGCCCGGTCCAGGGCCTGCTCCTCGGTGTCACAGGTCAGCACGCCGAAGCCGATCGGGACGCCGGTCTCCACGGACACCTGGACCAGACCCTGGGTGACGCCCTGGCACACGTAGTCGAAGTGCGGGGTGCCTCCCCTGATGACGACGCCTAGTGCCACGACCGCGTCGTAGCCGCGCTGGGCGAGGACCTTCGCGACCACCGGCAGCTCGAAGCTGCCGGGGACGCGCAGGAGGGTCGGTTCGTCGATGCCCAGCTCGCGCAGAGCGCGCAGGGCGCCGTCCACGAGGCCGTCCATGACCTTGTCGTGCCACTGCGCCGCGACGACCGCGACGCGGAGGTCTCCGCAGTTGCGTACGGACAGTTCGGGTGCGCCCTTGCCGCTCACGTGTCTCCTCGATGTGCTGGTTCTCCCGGCCGCGGGTGCCGCCGTCGCCGGGGTCGATCTGGTTGCTGTTCTGCGGTTCGTGTCCGCGTTCTGCGGTTCGTCTCCGGTGCCGCCGGCCGGCTCCCGGTCGCCCGCCGGCCGGCATGCGTCGGTCGCCGTCGGCGGGCCCTCCGCGGTGCCGCGGGCCGGCTCCTACTGATTGGCGCAGGTCGACGCGGCGGCGGCCGCGTCGAGCCCGGGCAGGTCGTGGCCCATCCGGTCCCGCTTGGTGCGCAGGTACCGGAGGTTGTGCTCGCCCGCCTGGACGGGCATCGGCTCCCGTTCGGAGACCTTGAGGCCGTGCCGGACGAGGGCGGAGATCTTGTCGGGGTTGTTGGTCATCAGCCGCAGACTGCGGACACCGAGGTCGGCGAGGATCTGCGCACCGACCGCGTAGTCGCGGGCGTCCGCGGGCAGACCGAGTTCCAGGTTGGCGTCCAGCGTGTCGCGGCCTCGCTCCTGGAGTTCGTAGGCGCGCAGCTTGGACATCAGTCCGATGCCGCGTCCCTCGTGGCCGCGGAGGTAGACCACGACGCCGCGCCCCTCCTCGGCGATACGGTCCATGGACGCCTGGAGCTGCGGGCCGCAGTCGCAGCGCAGCGAGTGGAAGACGTCGCCGGTCAGGCATTCGGAGTGGACGCGGACGAGGATGTCCTCGCCGTGGCCGAGGTCGCCGTGGACGAGGGCGACGTGTTCGACGCCGTCGACCGTGGACCGGTAGCCGTACGCGGTGAAGTCGCCGGAGGCGGTCGGGAGGTTCACCGCGGCCTCGCGCCTGACCGTCGGCTCGGAGCTGCGACGGTAGGCGATCAGGTCCTCGATGGAGATGATCGTCAGGCCGTGCTTGCGGGCGAACGGGACCAGCTCGGGAAGGCGCAGCATCTCGCCGTCCTCACCGGCGATCTCGACGATCGCACCGGCCGGGCGCAGCCCCGCGAGCCGGGCGAGATCCACGGCGGCCTCGGTGTGGCCGTTGCGGACCAGGACGCCGCCCGGCTTGGCACGGAGCGGGAAGATGTGCCCCGGGCGCACGAAATCGGTGGGCTCGGCCTCACCGTTCGCCAGGAGCTGGAGGGTGGTGGCCCGGTCGGCGGCCGAGATACCGGTGCCCACACCGTGGGCGGCCGAGGCGTCGACGGAGACGGTGAACGCCGTACGCATCGACTCGGTGTTGTTCTCGACCATCTGGGGCAGCTGGAGCCGGTCGAGTTCGTCGCCTTCCATGGGCGCGCAGATCAGGCCCCGGCACTCGCTCATCATGAAGGCGACGATCTCGGGAGTGGCCTTCTCGGCGGCGACGACGAGGTCGCCCTCGTTCTCCCGGTCCTCGTCGTCGACCACGACGACGGGGCGGCCGGCGGCGATGTCCCGGATGGCCTGCTCGATCGGGTCGAGGGCGAGGGACTCGGTGTCCTCGGCGAACCAGGTGGGTGTCATGCGGCTGCTCCTTCCAGGGCGGGCTGGACGCTCGTACGGGAGCGCAGCCACCAGTCGCGCATCCCCCACAGGACGAGCGCGAAGTAGACGACGTAGACCAGGCCGGAGAAGGCGAGGCCGCTGCTGAAGGCCAGGGGGACGCCGACGAGGTCGACCAGGAGCCAGGCGAACCAGAACTCGACGAGGCCGCGGGCCTGGGCGAGCATCGCGACGAGGGTGCCGACGAAGATGTACGCGTCGGCCCAGGGGCTCCACGACAGCGTCGGGTAGAGGGTGAAGAGCCCGCCGACCGCGAGGGTGCCGAGGATCGCACCGCCGGCCAGGGCGGCTCGTTCGCGCCAGGAGGCGAACCGTACGGCGATGGAGCCGTCCTGTGCCTGCTGCTTGCCCTGCTGCCACTGCCACCAGCCCCACAGGGCGACACCGATGACCAGGAGCTGCTTGCCGACACCGCCGCCGAGCTGGGCGGAGGCGTACGCGGCGACGAGGATGACGCCGGACAGGAGCTGCGCGGGCCAGGTCCAGATGGAGCGGCGCCAGCCGAGGGCGAGGGCGACCAGACCGACCGCGTTGCCGATCATGTCGGACCACAGGATGTGCTGGCCGAAGGCCGTGAAGGCCTCGGCGTTGAGCCAGTCGAGGGCGCTCACCGGCCGGCCTCCTCGGTGCGCGCGCCGAGCAGCCGCTCGACGTACTTGGCGATGACGTCGACCTCGAGGTTGACCGGGTCGCCGGGCTGCTTGATGCCCAGCGTGGTCAGCGCGAGGGTGGTGGGGATGAGGCTGATGGTGAAGTGGTCGGAGCCCGCGTCGACGACGGTCAGGCTGACGCCGTCGACGGTGATGGAACCCTTCTCGACGACGTAGCGGGTCAGCTCGGCGGGGAGGGAGATCTTGACGATCTCCCAGTTGTCGGAGGGCGTGCGCTCCAGGACGGTGCCGGTGCCGTCGACGTGGCCCTGCACGATGTGGCCGCCGAGCCGCCCGCCGACGGCCATGGGCCGTTCGAGGTTCACGCGGGATCCGGGGGCGAGTGCGCCGAGGCTGGACCGCTTGAGGGTCTCGGCCATCACGTCGGCGGTGAACTCGCCGTCGGCGGTGTCGACGACGGTGAGGCAGACGCCGTTCACGGCGATGGAGTCGCCGTGCTTGGCTCCGTCGGTGACGACGGGGCCGCGGAGGCGGAAGCGGGAGGCGTCGCCGAGGTCCTCGACGGCGGTGACCTCGCCCAGTTCTTCGACGATTCCGGTGAACACTCAGTGCTCCTTGGCTGTGGTGGCGGCGGACGTGAGGGTGATGCGCAGATCGGGGCCGATGCGGACGGCTTCGGTCATCTCGAGCCGCAGCGCTTCGGTGATGGTGTGGATCCCGGCGTCGGCGAGGGCGCTCGGGCCCGCTCCGAGCAGGACGGGCGCGAGATAGCCGACGACCTGGTCGACGGCGCCCGCGGCGACGAAGGCGGCGGCCAGCGTGGGCCCGCCTTCGAGTAGCACGGACCGGACTCCGCGGTCGTACAGGACGGTCAGGAGTGCCGGGATGTCGACGCCGGCGGCGGTGCGGGGCAGCCGTACGACGTCCACCCCGGAGAGGTGGTCGGTGACGGCGTCCTCGGCGACGGCGACCAGAGTGGGTGCGGCGTCGTCGAGGACCCGCGCGCCGGGCCGGACGGCGTCGGCACGGGTGTCGACGACGACCCGGAGCGGCTGGACGGCGTCGTCGACGCCGCGCACGGCGAGGTGCGGGTCGTCGGTGCGGGCGGTGCCGGAGCCGACGAGTACGGCGTCGGCCTGGGCGCGCAGCCGGTGGACGTCCGCGCGGGACTCGGCGGAGGTGATCCAGCGGCTGGTGCGGTCCGCGGCGGCGATGCGGCCGTCGAGGGTGGCGGCGTACTTCCACACGACGTGGGGGCGGCCGAGGCGGACGGAGGTCAGCCAGGCGATGTTCCCGGCCTCCGCTTCCGCGGCGAGCAGCCCGGACTCCACCTCGATGCCGGCCGCGCGGAGCGTGGCGGCGCCACCGGTGGCCCGCTGGTCGGGGTCGGCGACCGCGTAGACGACCCGACTGACGCCGGCGTCGATGAGCGCCTGCGCGCAGGGGCCGGTGCGGCCGGTGTGGTTGCAGGGTTCGAGGGTGACGAAGGCGGTGCCGCCACGGGCCAGTACGCCCGCTGCGCGCAGCGCGTGGATCTCCGCGTGCGGTCCCCCGGCGCGCTCGTGGAAGCCTTCGCCGACGGGCTCGCCGGAGGCGTCGAGGACGACGCATCCGACGACGGGGTTGGGGCTGGTGGAGCCGAGTCCGCGGGCGGCGAGCCCGATGGCTCGGCGCATGGCGTGCATGTCGGCTGTGGTGGCCACCGGGTCCTCCTGCCTCTTCGGGCACGGACTCCGGGGCTGTCGATGACGACAGAAAGCGGGAAACGCACACGGGGATACGTACGGCCGAGAGGACCGATCGCCGGGTACGACGATCAGCCGACGGCCGGCATGGCCCGTGAAGGCCGCCCGCCGCGCACTGCCTCCCATCCGGACTTTAACCGTCGGTCCAGGAATTTCACCTGGTCAACCGGCCGCTGGATGCGGACGGGTCGCGGACTGTAACCGCCGGTTCGGAATTACACCGACCCCGGAGTGCGCTGCTGCTGGTACAGGGTCAGTCTGCCACGCCCCGCGTGAAGCCATGCCGGTGATTCCCTGTGGACTGCCTCACAGAGGGCGATCGCACGATCGCACCGGGCCCGGACGGGGTCCCCGTCCGGGCCCATGACCCGGTGATCCGGTCCCGTCGGGCTCTGACAGGCTGGGGGCGTGATCACATCGGACGTCGACGAGTTCGAGGAACAGCGCCCCCGCCTGTTCGGCCTCGCCTACCGCATGCTGGGCTCGGCCGGCGAGGCCGAGGACACCGTCCAGGACGCCTTCGTGCGGTGGAGCGGGGCCGACCGCGCCGGCATCGGACAGCCCTCCGCATGGCTGGCGAAGGTGGTGACCAACCTCTGCCTGAACCGCCTCACCTCCGCCCGGGCGCGCCGTGAGGTGTATCCGGGTCCATGGCTGCCCGAGCCGGTGATCACCTCGGGCGGGGCCCTCGGGCCGCTGGAGTCCGCCGAGCAGCGCGACGCGGTGTCGTTGGCCCTGCTGGTGCTGCTCGAACGGCTCACCCCGTCGGAACGGGCCGTGTACGTGCTGCGCGAGGCCTTCGCGTACAGCCACCGGGAGATCGCGCAGCTGCTGGAACTCTCCGAGGCCAACTGCCGCCAGCTGCACCGCAGGGCCGGGCAGCGGGTGGCCGCGGAACGCCCGCGCTTCGAGGCCGCGTCCGAGCAGTGGCGGACGCTGGTCGAGAGCTTCCTCGCCGCGGCCCGGGAGGGCGACCTCGCCGGGCTGGAAAGGCATCTCGCCGAGGACGTGACCTACTGGTCGGACGGCGGAGGCATGGTCGGCGCCGCACTCCGCCCGGTCCTCGGCCGCGACAAGGTGGCCCGCCTGCTGGCGGGCGGCATGCGGCGGTTCTCGGCGGGCCTGGACTTCTCCTTCGCCGAGGTCAACGGCGCACCGGCGTTCCTGGTGCGGGCCGGGGACGTGCTCGCCGGGATCATGGTTCCGGAGATCGTGGACGGCCTGGTCACAGGCGTGCGCATGGTGGTCAGTCCCGCGAAACTGGAATTCGCCGCCCGGCAGTTGTCACGGATGGAGGGCCTGTCCGGTTCATAGCGGGTGACCGACGTTCCCGTCCGGAAGGGACTGATCCTGCGATGACCACGATTCTGGTGACCGGTGGTACCGGCACGCTCGGCCGTCCGCTGTGCGACCGGCTGCGGTCGGAGGGACACGACGTGCGGGTGCTGAGCAGGCACGCTCCGCCGTACGCCGTCGACCTGGTCGAGGGCACCGGCCTGGACGCGGCCGTCGAGGGCGCCGACGCGATCGTCCACTGCGCGTCGTCCCCGCGCGGCGGGGACGACGAGGCGGCCCGCAACCTCGTGGCGGCCGCGCGCCGGGCCGACGTGGGCCATCTGGTCTACATCTCGATCGTCGGGGTCGACCGGGTCCCGCTTCCCTACTACCGGACGAAACTCCGGGTCGAGAAGATCGTCGAGGAGTCCGGGGTCCCGTGGACGATCCTGCGGACCACCCAGTTCCACGACCTGGTGTCCCGGATCCTCGACGCGATGGCGAAGTCCCCCGTGATGCCGTTTCCCGACTGCCCGGTCCAGCCTGTGGAGACCGCGGAGGTCGCCGGACGCCTCGCCGAGCTGGCGCTCGCGGCACCGGCCGGCCGCGTCCCCGGGATGGGCGGCCCGGCGGTACGGACGTTCCGCGAACTGGCCCGCGTCCTGCTCGCCGCGAGCGGGCGGAGGCGGCTCCTGCTGCCGGTCCGCCTCCCGGGCAGGACGTTCGCGGCGTTCCGCGCCGGCGGCCATCTCACCCCCGAACGGGCCGTCGGGAAGGCGACGTTCGAGGACTTCCTCGCCGGGCGGACGGCCGCCCGGCGCTGAGCCGACGCCGGCGGCGGTCCCGGGGTTCTCCGTCCGGGAGGCATCGGCCCCTGGCGGGCGGGAAGCAGTAGCGGGACCGGACGTGCTCCCGGCCAGCCGTCACACCCCCACCGGAACCGGGACACATCCCCGGCCGGGCGTCACACCCCTGCCGGAGCCGGAACACGCCCCCGGCCGGGCGTCACACCCCTGCCGGAACCGGGACACATCCCCGGCCGGGCGTCACACCCCTGCCGGAGCCGGAACACGCCCCCGGCCAAGCGTCACACCCGCACCGGAGCCGCCGCGGTGGAGAAGAGGTCGTCCTGGGCCGCGTCACGCGCGGCGAGCAGGGCTCCGCGCAGGACCGCGGATCCACCCAGGGCGCCGGCGCGGACCTCGGTACGGAGCGGGGACAGTGCGGCGGCTCGCTCCTCGACCCGGGCGGCGAGCGCCGTACCGCCCGCGTGGCCGAGCTCGCCGCCGAGGACGACGAGGCCGGGGTCCAGCACGGCCGTGACGGCCGCGGTCGCGAGGGCCAGCCGTTCTGCCAGCGCGTCCAGGAAGGCGGCACCGTGGGAGCCCTCCGTGGCCGCCTCCCGCACGGCCTGCTCCGGATCGCCGTCGAGGCCGTACCGGACGGCCAGTTCCCGGACGGCGGCCGCCGACGCGAGCGAGTGGAAACCGCCGCCGCAGTCCGTGGCCGAGGGCAGGCCGACGGTGCCCGGCACGGGCAGGAAGCCGATCTCGCCGGCCCCGCCCGAGGCGCCGCGGCGCAGCCGGCCTCCGAGGACCACCGCAGCACCGACGCCCTGGCCGAGCCACAGCAGCACGAAGTCGTCGCGTCCCCGGGCAGCGCCGGCGCGCTGCTCGGCGACGGCAGCGAGGTTGGTCTCGTTCTCCACCAGCACGGATGCGGGGAGACGCTCCTGGAGGACGGGGACGAGCCGGCGATGCCAGGCGGGCAGGCCGCTGGAGTCGCGGAGTTCGCCCGTGACCGGGTCGATCAGTCCGGGCGCCCCGATCCCGACGCTGTGCAGCTGTCGGACCCCCGCCTCGCGCACGGTGCGTTCGAGGAGGTCGACGGCCTGCTCGACGGCGGGTCCGGTTCCCAGTTCGGCGCCGATGGGCACGGCCGCCTCGGCGAGCGTCGCACCCAGCAGGTCGGCGACGACCACGGCGACCCCGTGGGTGCGGACGTCGAGCGCGGCCAGGTGGGCCCGGTCGGCGACGATCCCGTAGAGGCGGGCGTTGGGGCCCCGGCGTTCGGCTCCCGATTCGCCGACGATCCGGACGAGACCACTGCTCTGGAGCCGTTCCACGAGGTCGGCGACCGTGGGCCGGGACAGGCCGGTGAGCTTCTTCAGCTGACCTGCCGTCAACGGGCCTTCCTGCTGGAGCAGTTGCAGGGCCATCCGGTCGTTGATGGCCCGGGCGGTGCTCGGTGATGCGGGCATGCCGGGAATCCTTCCAGATCGAGCCGGAAAACACCCCAGCCATCAGGCAGGGTTCCTGATAGTTTGCATCGCATGCCGATCGAGTCGACGTCCTACAGTCCCCCGCGGCTCCGGCGGGCGCGGTATTCCGTGGCCGCCGTGTTCTGTGTGCACGGCATGGTCGCCGGCAGCCTCGTCACCCGGATCCCCTGGATCCAGGAACACACCGCGGTGTCCGCGGGCATGCTGGGGCTGGCCCTGGCGTTCCCCGCGATCGGCTCCTCGCTGCTGATGCCGCTGTCCGGGGCGATCACCCACCGGTTCGGCGCGCGGAACGCGCTGCGGGGACTGCTCGCCCTCTGGACGCTCTCCCTCGCCCTCCCCGCGTTCGCCCCGGATCTGCTGACGCTCTGCGTGGCGCTCTTCGTCTACGGCGCCACCGCCGGTATGTCCGACGTCGCGATGAACGCCCTCGGCGTCGAGGTGGAGAACCGTCTCGGCCGGTCGATCATGTCGGGCCTGCACGGCATGTGGAGCGCGGGTGCACTGCTCGGCTCCGCGGCCGGGACGGTCGCCGCGCACCTGGGCACGGACGCCCGGCTGCACCACTCTCTGGCCGCCGCCGTGCTGACCGTCCTGGGGCTGATCGCCTGCCAGGGCGTACCGGACCTGCGCAGCGCCCCTGACGAGCAGCCTCCGCCACGCTTCGCCCTGCCGCCGAGAGCGGCGCTGCTGATCGGGGCGATCGCCTTCTGCGGGGTGTTCGCGGAGGGCGCGAGCCTGGACTGGTCGGCGGTGTACCTGCGGGACGTGCTCGGCACCTCCGCCGGTGCCGCGGCGGCCTCCACCACGGCGTTCGCGCTGACCATGACGGTCGCCCGGATCGCCGGCGACCGGGTGGTCGACCGGTTCGGCCCGGTGCGGACCGTACGCGCCGGCGGAGTGCTCGCCGCGGCGGGCGGGGCGCTGGTGGTCGCGGCGGCCCACCCCGCGATGGCGGTGGCCGGATTCGGGCTGATCGGTCTGGGCGTCGCGGTGATCGTCCCGCTGGCCTTCACGGCGGCCGGGAGGACCGGTCCGAACGCGAGCCAGGCGATCGCGGGCGTGGCGACGATCACCTACACCTCCGGACTGATCGCTCCCTCGGCGATCGGCGGCCTGGCCGACGCGACCTCGCTGACCGTCTCGTTCGGCCTGGTCACCCTGCTCACCCTGGGACTGGTGGCGGGAGCGGGCGTCCTGCGCCCGGCCGGCCGCACCCACACCACGGGCGCCCCCGCCCGGTCCTGCGCGACCGACTCCGCAGCCTAGCCTCCGGGCACGCTCACCGGTCGGATCAGCGATCCGTAGCAGCGCCATGACAGACTGTCACCTGCACGCCCGGCGCCCAGGCGACGTCTGGCACCCTCCTCGGTGACGCGAGACCTCACCGACCGGCGTCCGGAGGGACGTGCCACGAGGGCTGTCCGCTCCTGCCGTCCAGCACCGGGGCACGAAGGCGCTTGGCTCACATCCCGGAGCAACACCGGGGATCACCAAGCCAATCAGAGACGCTCACCCACGAAGTCCCGTCCGCGGGCTCCCCGCGTCCCGGGCCGGGGCGAAGGTGACCCGGAGCGTACGGCGGTGGCGGGCGGCACCGTTCCGCCGTTCACCCCTTCCGGGGAAGCCCCGGCCCGTCGCCGCGCCCTTCCGGGCCCGGCTGGGAACCTGCCCCCATGGCGCATGTGGAACGGTTCACGGACCGCACGGCGGCGGCCGGCACATCCGTGGACGCGGTGGTGGCGCGGATGCGGGCGCTCCGGTCGCTGTGGCCCGCCGGCGACGGTGTGGCGGTCTTCAACCGTGTCTATCTGGCGGTCACGGAGGAGATCGGCCGCCGTATCGAAACAGGCGTGTTCCCCGATGCACGGTCCGCGTCCGCGCTCGGCGTCCTGTTCGCCGAGCGCTATCTGGCGGCGGTGGACACGGCGGCCGCGGGCCTGCGCCCGCCCGCCTGCTGGCGTCCTTTGTTCCAGTACCGGCGGCACCCGGGTGTGCGGCCGCTGCAGTTCGCGCTGGCCGGGATCAATGCGCACGTCGGGCACGACCTGGCGCTCGCGGTGGTCGACTGCTGCCGGCTGCTGCGCTGCGGACCCGCTGATCTGGAAGGGGACTTCGAACGGGTCGGGGAGACGCTCGTCGAGCTGGAGGAAGAGATCCGGGAGGATCTGATGCCGGGCCCGGACCTGCTGGAGATCGCCGATCCGCTCACGCATCTGGTGGGCTCGTGGAGTCTGGAGCGTGCCCGCGGTGCCGCCTGGTCGGCGGCGCGGCTGCTGTGGCGGCTGCGTGATCTTCCGGAGGCCACCGAGGAGTTCACGGAACAGCTGGACGCGGGCGTCGGGCTCGTCGGGCGCTGCCTGCTCACCCCGTGGCGGTGACCCACGGGGGGGGGCGACACGACGAGGTGCGGCCACAAGCGCGGCCCGAGGCGCCGTCAGGGCGCCGGTGTGCGCGGCACGACCGGGCCCGGACATTGCGCAGCCCCCGGGGGCGGCCGGATCACGGCCGGCCCCGGGGGCGTGTCAGGGGGGAGGAGGGGGTCAGTCCTCCGGCAGTTCGACCGGGGCGATCTCGTCGTAGAGGTCACCCGGGCCCGGGTTGGTGCGGTCGGTCTCCCCGCCGAACTGGTGCATCACGCCCCACACGGCGTTGAGCGCGGTCTGGATGGCGCCCTCGGCCCAGCCGGCCGTCCAGGAGATGTCGTCACCGGCGAGGAAGATGCCCCGCTTGTCCTCCGGGAGGCGGTCCTGCATGAAGTGCGTGAACAGGCGCCGCTGGTAGCGGTAGTGACCCGGCAGGTTCGCCTTGAACGCACCCATGAAGTAGGGCTCGTTCTCCCAGGAGACGGTCACCGGGTTGCCGATGATGTGCTTCCGGATATCGACCTTGGGGTAGATCTCGCCGAGCGACTTGAGCATGACCTCCATGCGCTCGCTCGCGGACAGCGGCAGCCACTTCAGGCTGTCGTCGCACCAGGTGTACGACAGGCAGATGACGGCCGGCTGGTCGGGGCCGTTGTCCAGCAGGTACGTGCCACGGGTCATCCGGTCGGTGAGGGTCATCGACATGACGTCCCGGCCGGTCTCCTCGTCCTTGTCCAGCCAGAAGGGCCGGTCGACGGGGACGAACAGCTTGCTCGACTCCATGTAGTGGGTGCGCTCGATCGCGGTCCAGTGGTCGATCGGGAACAGCGAGTCGTCGCACTGGATCTTGGAGAGCAGCATCCAGGACTGGGCGGTGAAGATCGCCGCCCGGTAGGTGCGGATGTCGCCGGACGCGTCGGTCACCGTGATGTGGTTGCCGGCGGTGCGGTGCAGCCGGGTCACGGCGGTCCGGGGCTCGCCGTCGTGCAGGGACTTCAGCGAGGTGCCCTGCGGCCAGTGCACGATCTTCTGCGGCTCGCGCTCCCACAGGCGCAGCGGCAGCTGCTGGGAGCCGCCGACGATACCGCGGTGGTGGTCGTCAGCCTCGGTGTAGACGACGCGCAGGATCTCCAGGATGGAGTTGGGGAAGTCGGTGTCCCAGCCGCCGGTGCCGAAGCCCACCTGGCCGAAGATCTCGCGGTGGCGGAACGACTTGAAGGCCTCGGACTCGCAGAGGAAGCCGTAGAAGGTCTGGTTGTCGAGCTTCTCGACGAGCTTCGCCCAGATCTCACGGATGCGGGGCACATCGCGCTCGCGGATGGCGCGGTTCATGTCGGAGAAGTCCGCGCCCTCCTCCAGGCAGGCGTTCCACGCGTCGGCGACCTGGCGGTACACCTCGGGCAGGTCGTCGAGGGTCTCGGCGTAGTGGGACTCGCCCTTGAGGTCGACGACCGTCGAGGGGGTGGCCTCGGCCAGCGGGTTGGGGAACGCCTTGGTCTCCAGGCCCACCAGGTCGATGTAGTACTGCAGGGCCGTGGACGACGGCGGGAAGCGCATGGCGCCCATCTCGGCGGTCAGCGGCTCGGTGCCGTTCTCGGGCTCGCAGCCCTCGAAGCCGACGGTGCGGAGCCGGCCGCCGATCTGGTCGGCCTCGTAGACGACGGGCTTGAGACCCATCTTCATCAGCTCGTACGCGGCGACGATGCCGGACAGGCCGCCGCCGATGACCGCGACCTCGGCGCCGTGCTCGGTCGCGGGTATCTGGCCGAGGCCCGCCGGGTGGGCGAGGAAGTCGTCGTAGGCGTACGGGAAGTCCGGCCCGAACATGGTGATCGGCGGCTGCTGCTCGTCGGTGTGCTGGACGGCGGTGGGAACCGTGGACGTCATGGGGTACGGACTCCTTGCGCGGAACGGTGAAGCGTGTGGGGAAGGCGGGGGCTGCGGAAGGTCAGTCCGTCAGCGAGGCGTAGAGGCCCGGTCGGCGGTCGGCGAGGTAGGTGTTGGTCTCGCGTGAGGACCGCAGGAACTCGGTGTCGGCGTCGCCGAACAACAGCTCCTCGCCGCGTCCGGCGCGGACCCGGGTGGTTCCGTCGGGGCTCGCGAGGCAGCTCAGCCCGATGAACTCGAAGTCGCCCTCGGTTCCGGCCCGGTTGACGTACGCGATGTACAACTGGCTCTCGAAGGCCCGGGTGGGGACGACCGACTCGGCGACTACGGGGAAGGGGTGCATCAGCGCGGTCGGGACGAGCAGCAGTTCGGTGCCGGCGAGGGCGTGGGCCCTGACGTTCTCCGGGAACTCGACGTCGTAGCAGATCATGACGCCGACGCGGAACCCGTTCAGATCGGCCTGGACGACGGGGTGCTCGCCGGGCGTGAACCAGGTGCGCTCGAAGTCGCCGAAGATGTGGGTCTTGCGGTAGTTCGCGAGGCGGGTGCCGTCGGCGGCGACCAGCTGGGCGGCGTTGTACACCGTCTCGCCGTCGCGCTCGGGGTAGCCGTAGACGACGGCGACGCCGTGACGGACCGCGATCTCGGCGACCGCCTGCGCGGAGGGACCGTCGGCGGCCTCGGCGAGGTGCGGTACGTCGGCGCCGATGGCGTAGCCGGTGAGGTACATCTCGGGGCAGACGACCAGACCGGCACCGGCCTGCGCGGCCCGGCCCGCGGCCTCGTCGAGCACCTTGAGGTTGTGCGCGACGTCGCCGGGCGTGCCGGAGCTCTGGAGCAGGGCGATGCGCAGCGGCGCCATGGGCGGACCTCACCGGTACGGGGGTGTCAGGGGGACGTCATCGAAGGTACGTTCCGGCGAACACCCAGGACAAGGCGCCACTGTTGCGCGTCTGCGGTCGATTCGTTGCGCGTGCGGGGGCTTCGGCGGCGATTCGTTGCGCGGCTTGCCTGGCCCCGGCACCCTACCGGGTGCACGGGGCCACGCCCGCCGGAACGTCCGGTCCGGGTGCGGGCCCGGTTGACGGTGCAGGCCCGGTCATGCGTCCGCCGCCCCGGCCGGGTACGGCAGGGGCGGCGGAGGGAATGCCGGCGACGGTCAGGCGGGCGAGCCGGACGAGAACCGTCTGAGCAGCGGCGAGAGCACCAGGACCGACTTGGTGCGCTCCACGAACGGCTCTCCGGCGATGCGTTCCAGCACACGCTCGAAGTGGCGCATGTCGGACGCGAAGACCTGGACGATCGCGTCCGCCTCGCCGGTGACGGTGGAGGCGGACGCGACTTCCGGGTACCGCTCGAGACCGCGCTGGATGGTCTCGGGCGAGGTGTTGCTGCGTGCGTAGATCTCGATGAACCCCTCCGTCTCCCAGCCGAGGGCGGCCGGGTCGACACGGACGGTGAAGCCGGTGATGGCTCCCTCCGCCCGCAGCCGGTCCACGCGCCGCTTCACGGCGGGCGCGGAGAGGCCGACCATGGCGCCGATGTCGGCGTAGGAACGGCGGGCGTCCTCGGCGAGGGCGTGGACGATGCGTTCGTCGAGATCGTTCAGTCGCACAGGGGGTGGATCACTTCTCTGCAGTGGCCAGACGGGAGCGGCGGTAGCCGTACAGGAAGTAGAACACGAGGCCGACGGCCATCCAGTAACCGAAGACCTTCCAGGTGACCAAGTCGAGGCTGTACATGCTGTAGCCGCAGAAGACGAAGCCGAGCACCGGGAACACCGGGCCGAACGGCACCTTGAAGGTGCGCTCCATGTCCCGGCGGGTGTAGCGCAGGACCACGACAGCGACGTTGACCAGGGCGAAGGCGAACAGCGTGCCGATGCTGGTGGCGTTGACCAGCTCGCCGAGCGGGACGGCCGCGGCCAGCACGGCGCAGAGCACGGACACGATCACGGTGTTGGCGCGGGGGGTGCCCGACTTGGGGCTGACCTTGCCGAAGACCTTCGGCATCAGGCCGTCGCGGGACATCGCGAAGAGGATGCGGGTCTGGCCGTAGAGCACGGTGAGGACGACGCTGGCGATGGAGATGACCGCGCCGGCGGCCAGGAGCGTGCCCCAGAAGGACTGGCCGGTCACATCGTTCATGATCGCCGCGAGGGTCGCGTCCGCGCCCTCGAACTTCTTCCAGTCCCAGGCGCCCACGGCGACGAACGCGACGAGGACGTACAGCGCGGTGACGATGACCAGCGACAGCATGATCGCCCGCGGCAGGTCGCGCTTGGGGTTCTTCGCCTCCTCACCGGCGGTGGAGGCGGCGTCGAAGCCGATGTAGGAGAAGAAGAGCACCGCACCGGCCGCGCCGACGCTGCCGACACCCAGGGGCATGAAGTCGCTGAAGTTCCCGGACTTGAAGCCCATGAAGCCGATCGCGCAGAACAGCACGAGTGCGGCGATCTTCACCACGACCATGATCGTGTTGGCACGGGCGGATTCCTTGGCGCCGCCGAGCAGGAACAGCATCGCCAGCAGGACCACGATCAGGGCGGGCAGGTTGAATATGCCGCCGTCGCCGGGGGGCGCGGAGAGCGCCGCGGGCAGGGTGACGCCGATGGTGCCTTCGAGGAGCTCGTTGAGGTAGTCGCCCCAGCCGACCGCCACCGCGGCCACGGAGACGCCGTACTCCAGCAGGAGGCACCAGCCGCAGACCCAGGCGACGAGCTCGCCCATCGTTGCGTACGCGTACGAGTAGGAGGAGCCCGAGACCGGGATGGTGCCGGCCAGCTCCGCGTAGGAGAGCGCCGAGAACAGGGCGGTGAGGCCGGCGAACACGAAGGCGAGCGTCACCGCGGGGCCGGCCTCGGGAACCGCCTCACCGAGGACGACGAAGATGCCGGTGCCGAGCGTGGCACCGATGCTGATCATCGTCAGCTGCCACATGCCGAGCGAACGGCGGAGGGCGCCGCCCTCACCCTGGCCACCCTCGGCGACCAGCTGTTCCACCGGCTTGCGGCGCATGAGCCGGGAACCGGCTCGCTGGGGGCCGTCGGCCGGTGCTCCGGCCGACACGGGTGCTGTGCCCTGGTCCAACACGTCAGGAGGCTCCTTGATCGCTGCCATCGCGTGACGGCGACCTCGACAAGCGACCCCTGGCTCCGGGGCGTGACAGATCAGCCCGTGGATGGGGGTACCGCCGAGCTGACGGTCGCCGCCACTCCACGTTTCGGCGAGAACTTTATGGGTTGCGCGTTCCCGCCCGTAATGCAGCAACCATGCGTATCAGCGAACGTTTATTGCGCGCAAATCCGTCGAACGGTGCTTTGTTGCGCCGACCCTTTCGATCGCTGCGCGACGACCTGATCGGAGGGGTGCGGGACGGGATGCGACGAGGGCCCCCGCGGTGGCGGGGGCCCTCGTCCGGGGCGCTGTGCGGGTCAGCTCCAGCTGGCGTGCAGCGGCTTGCCCTCGGCGTAGCCGGCGGCGCTCTGGATGCCGACGACGGCCTTCTCGGCGAACTCCTCCAGGGAGCCGGCTCCGGCGTAGGTGCAGGACGAGCGGACACCCGCGATGATCGAGTCGATCAGGTCCTCGACACCCGGGCGGGCCTGGTCGAGGAACATCCGCGAGGTGGAGATGCCTTCCTCGAACAGCGCCTTGCGCGCGCGGTCGTACGCCGACTCCTCGGAGGTCCGGTTGCGCACCGCGCGGGCGGACGCCATACCGAACGACTCCTTGTACGGACGGCCGTCGGCGGTGTGCTGAAGGTCACCCGGGGACTCGTAGGTACCCGCGAACCAGGAGCCGATCATCACGTTGGACGCACCGGCGGCGATCGCCATGGCGACGTCCCGCGGGTGGCGGACACCGCCGTCCGCCCACACGTGCTTGCCGTATTTCCTCGCCTCGGCGGCGCACTCCAGGACGGCGGAGAACTGCGGGCGGCCGACACCGGTCATCATGCGGGTGGTGCACATGGCGCCGGGACCCACACCGACCTTGATGATGTCCGCGCCGGCCTCGATGAGGTCCCGCACGCCCTCGGCGGCGACGATGTTGCCGGCGACGAGCGGCACCTGCGGGTCGAGGCCCCGCACGGCCCTGATCGCGGCGATCATCGACTCCTGGTGGCCGTGCGCGGTGTCCACGACGAGGGTGTCCACACCGGCATCGAGGAGCTGCTTGGCCTTGCCCGCGACGTCGCCGTTGATGCCGACGGCGGCGGCGATGCGCAGCCGTCCGGCGGCGTCGGTGGCCGGCGTGTACAGGGTGGCCCGCAGGGCGCCCTTGCGGGTCAGGATGCCCGCCAGGCGGCCGTCGGCGTCGACGGCGGGGGCGAGCTTGCGGTTGGCGGCGTCCAGCCTGTGGAAGGCCTCACGGGGGTCGATGTCCGCGTCGACGAGCAGCAGGTCCTTGGACATGACCTCGGACAGCTGCGTGAACCGGTCCACGCCGGACAGGTCGTGCTCGGTGACGATGCCGACGGGCCGCTGTTCCTCGTCCACGACCACACCGGCGCCGTGGGCCCGCTTCGGCAGCAGGGAGAGCGCGTCGGCGACGGTCTGGTGCGGCGTCAGCACGATCGGGGTGTCGAGCACCAGGTGGCGGGTCTTCACCCACGAGACCACGTCGGTGACGACGTCGATCGGGATGTCCTGGGGGATCACCACGAGCCCGCCCCGCCGGGCCACGGTCTCGGCCATGCGTCGGCCGGCGATGGCGGTCATGTTGGCGACGACGAGCGGGATGGTCGTCCCCGTGCCGTCGTGCGAGGCCAGATCGACCCCTTGACGGGAGCCGACCGCGGAGCGGCTCGGCACCATGAACACATCGTCGTACGTCAGGTCGTACGGCGGCTTGATGTCATTGAGGAAACGCACGTGCAGAACATCCCAGTCAATCGGAGTGACCCCACGGCGGCACAGCCGGGGGAAAACGCACGTACTTCATTGTCCCATGGGGAAGCCCTGGACGTGCCGGGACAAACGTCCAGGCCAGAGGGGATGCCTTGGTGCGATCCTCCAGGCCGTGGGACGCGGAGGGGCCGGGTGGTCGTGTTCCACCCGGCCCGCCGGGGGACGGCCCGGCCGTCCGATACCGGTCGACGCGGGCGCCGCCCCGCGGGCCCGGTTCGGCCGGCGAGGAGGCCCCGTCCCGGTCGTCCGGGGCTGTCAGTCGTCGGGGTCTCTCAGTCGTCCGGGTCCGCCCGGTCCAGCGCCGGGCGGGGGCCGGGGCCCGTGGAGTGGAGCAGGTAGTCGGCGGCCGAGGTGTCCGTGACCAGGCTGGTCACCAGTCCGGAGCGGAGCACCGCGCCGATCGCCGCGGCCTTCCGGCGGCCGCCCGCGATGGCGACGACCTCGGGGATGCGGCGGAGCCGGTCGGCCTCGACGGCGATGCAGCGTTCCACGAGGTCGCGGCCGACGCGACGGCCATCGTTGTCAAACAGGTGCGCGGACATCTCGGCGGCGACACCCAGCGAGGCGTAGTGGGCGCGCTCCTCGTCGGTGAGCATGTCGTGGACCGTGGAGATGCCCGGCTCCCAGGAGCCGATGGACACGGCCGCGACGGTGACCTTGTCGAAGTACTCGAAAGCGCGGGCGATGCCGGTCTGGTTGCGCAGCGCGGCCGCGGTCGAGCTGTCCGGGAGCAGCATGGGGGCGTAGATCGGGTGGGCTTCGCCGCCGGAGACCTGTGCGGCGCGGCGGACCGCCTCGACGGAGCCGCGCTCCGCGGTGCCGGCGTCGTACACCCCGGTGAGCTGGACGACGGTGCACGGCGGCAGCCGGTCGAGGGCGGCCGCCATGTGGATGGTGGACCGGCCCCAGGCCAGGCCCAGCACGTCGCCCTCGGTCACCAGCTCGCCGAGCAGGTCGGCGGCGACGGCTCCGAGGTTCTCCGGGTCGGGCGACTCCTCGGCGGTGTCGGCCGGGGACTCGACGACCACGGCGTGCCGGAGGCCGTAGCGGGCCCGGAGCGCGTCGGAGCGCTCCGCGTCAAGCTCCGCGGGGACCCGGATCTCGATCCGTACGAGGTCGCGTTCGAGTGCCGTCTCCAGCACGCGCGCCACCTTGAAACGGCTGACCCCGAACTCCTCCGCGATCTGGATCTTGGACTTGCCTTCGAGGTAGAAGCGGCGGGCCATGGCCGCCGCCTGCACCAGCTCCGCGGGTCCCATCCGCAGGGCTGGCCGTCCCGCCGACATTGCAGACACCGCGCTCTCCTCACTGCTGTTCACTGCTCACTGCGCTGTTCACACTCTGGCGCTCGGCTTCATCCTGTCAGATTCAACCGTCCTTGATCAGCCCTGTTGGACCACGCCCGGTTAATTCGGGACGAACAGCCTGTGCGCGGGCTCAGTGGCCGCAGACCCAGGCCGCCGAGGCGGTCGCCTCCTCGGCCCGGGTACGCAGGGCACGCACCGCCTTCGCGGGGTCCTCGGCCCCGTACACGGCGGATCCGGCGACGAAGACGTCGGCTCCGGCGTCCGCGCACATCTCGATGGTCGCTTCCGAGACGCCGCCGTCCACCTGGAGCCACAGCTCCAGGCCGTGCTTGGAGATCAGCTCCCGGGTACGGCGGATCTTGGGCAGCATGATGTCCAGGAAGGCCTGGCCGCCGAAGCCGGGCTCCACCGTCATGATCAGCAGCATGTCGAGCTCGGGGAGCAGGTCCTCGTACGGCTCGATGGGCGTGGCGGGCCGGAGCGCCATGGAGGCCCTGGCCCCCTTGGCACGGATCTCCCGGGCCAGCCGCACCGGCGCCGCGGCCGCCTCGACGTGGAAGGTGACGGAACCGGCGCCGGCCTCCACGTACTGCGGGGCCCAGCGGTCCGGGTTCGCGATCATCAGGTGGCAGTCCAGCGGGGTGTCCGTCGCCCGTGCGAGCGACTCGACCACCGGCACACCGAGGGTCAGGTTGGGCACGAAGTGGTTGTCCATGACGTCGACGTGGAGCCAGTCGGCGCTGTCGACGGCCCTGGCCTCCTCGGCGAGACGCGAGAAGTCGGAGGACAGGATGCTGGGATTGATCTGCACGGCCATGACCCAAGACTGCCATGCCCCGCCGGGGTTTCCTTCCCCGGTGTCGGTCATGGCCGCGCAGCCCGTATCGTGACCCGTTCGGGGGACGGCGGGCCGGTCAGTCCGTGCGGCGGAGAAGTGCGAGGTACATCGCGTCCGTCCCGTGGAGATGCGGCCACAGCTGGATGTCGGGGCCGTCGCCCAGGGCGGGCACCCCGGGCAGCAGAGGACGGGCGTCGATCCACTCGGCCCGTACGGCCGCGCCGCCGCGCCCCTTGAGGACGTCGTCGACGACGACGCGGGTCTCGGCGAGGTGCGGCGAACAGGTCGCGTAGCCGACGACACCGCCGACGCGGACCGCGCCCAGGGCCTCGCGGAGCAGGCCGCGCTGGAGCGGGGCGAAGCCCTCCAGGTCCTCGGGACGGCGGCGCCAGCGCGCCTCGGGGCGACGGCGGAGGGCGCCGAGACCTGAGCAGGGCACGTCCATCAGGACCCGGTCGAAGGTGCCCGGACGCCACGCCGGGCGGGTCCCGTCGGCGACGATCACCTGGTAGGGCCCCGGATTGCCGTGCAGGGCCTTCTCGACGAGCCGCGCGCGGTGCGGCTGCTTCTCGGAGGCGATCAGCGCGGCACCGCGCTCTGCGGCCAGTGCGCCGAGCAGCGCCGCCTTCCCGCCCGGGCCGGCGCAGCCGTCGAGCCAGCGCCTGTCCGGTCCGTCGAGGGGTGCGTTGGCCAGGGCGAGGGCGACGAGCTGGCTGCCCTCGTCCTGGACGCCGGCGCGCCCCTCCCGCACCGCTTCGAGGGCGCCCGGCTCCCCGCCCTCGGGCATCCGCACGGCATACGGGGACCAGCGGCCGGGAAGCCCGTCCCCGGCGCCGAGCGCGTCGAGGAGCTCGGCGGTGGTGGCGCGGCCGGGGCGGGCGACGAGGGTCACCTCGGGCCGTTCGTTGTCGGCCTCCAGCAGGTCCTCGATACCGGCACGGCCGCCGCCGAGCGCGTCCCACAGCGCGCTGACGACCCAGCGGGGATGCGAGTGGACGACCGCCAGATGGTCCTCGGCGTCCTCGTCGTACGGCGGCGCGACGCGCTCCAGCCAGCCGTCGAGATCGTCCGCGGCGATCCGGCGCAGCACCGCGTTGACGAACTTGGCCCGTCCGTCGCCCAGTACGACCCGGGCGAGCTCCACACTGGCCGACACCGCGGCGTGCGAGGGGATCCGGGTGCCCAGCAGCTGGTGCGCGCCGAGCGACAGGACGTCGAGCACCGGAGGGTCCACCTCGCGCAGCGGCCGGTCGATGCAGGCCTCGATGATCGCGTCGTACGTACCCTGCCGCCGCAGCGTCCCGTACACCAGCTCGGTGGCGAGGGCCGCGTCGCGGGCGTCGAACCCTTCGTTCTCCCGGGCCTTCCTCAGCAGCGGAGGGAGCACGAGGTTCGCGTACGCGTCCCGCTCGTCGACGGCCCGCAGCGCCTCGAAGGCGAGGATCCGCACCGGGTCCTTCTGGGGGCGGCGGTACGGCTTGTGGGCCTTCTGGGGACGGCGACGCGCGGCCTGGTCGTTCAAAGGTGCTCCGCTGATGGAAAAAGGGTGGTGAACCCTCTCAGCCTAGTCCCTTCCCGGGCGACGGGTCGGGGCTGCGGGTTTGGGCTGCCGGTCCGGGTGCGGGTCCCGGGTTCCGGGCAGAGCGCGGCCGCTGGACGGGCACGGCACGTCCGGGACGGGCACAGGACCGCGCACCGGGGCGCGGCCCGATGCCTCGTCAGGGACGGGAGGTGTCGGCCGCCTTCCAGGGGGTGTCCGGTGGATCAGGGTCGGACAGCCCGGGTCGTCTGGTGCCGTGGATTGCCAGGCGGAGGATGGGGGTCCCCCGCCGGAGGCAGGGGGAGATGCGGGAGTCCATGCGGAGCATCGGCGACCGACGACAACGCCGCAAGCCGCGGTGCCGGGCGGGCCGGGCCCGTCCGTGATCCACCGGACATCCCTAGCCGAGGCGCTCGCCCGGGGCGATCCGCACGCCGCGCGCCCAGTCCGCTCCCCGCATCGGCTTCTTGCCCTGGGGCTGGACCCACAGCAGCTCGACGGCGTGCGAGCCGGTGCCGGCGTAGACGTTGTTCTTGGCGACCGACAGTTCGCCGGGCGCGAGGTCCGCGCGGTCCGGCAGGGGCGCCACGTGGACGAGCTTCAGCCGCTCGCCGCGGAACACGGTCCAGGCGCCGGGCGCCGGCGTGCAGCCCCTGACGACCCGGTCCACGCGGAGCGCCGGCGTGGCCCAGTCGACCTGGGCGTCCTCGACGGTGATCTTCGGGGCGTGGGTGATCCCCTCGGAGGGCTGGGGCACTGCCTTCAGGGTGCCGTCCTCGATGCCGTCCATGGTGGCGGCGAGCAGCCCGGCGCCGGCGAAGGCGAGCCGGGTGAGCAGGTCGCCGCTGGTGTCGGTGGGCCGCACCTGCTCGGTCACGGTGCCGTACACCGGGCCGGAGTCCAGGCCCTCCTCGATGAGGAAGGTCGACGCTCCGGTGATCTCGTCCCCGGAGAGGAGCGCGTGCTGCACGGGCGCGGCGCCGCGCCAGGCCGGCAGCAGCGAGAAGTGGAGGTTGACCCAGCCGTGGGCGGGGATGTCCAGGGCCGCCTTCGGCAGCAGCGCGCCGTAGGCGACGACGGGGCAGCAATCGGGGGCGATCTCCCGCAGCCGTGCCAGGAAGTCCTCGTCCCGGGGCTTCACCGGCTTCAGCACCTCGATGCCCGCCTCCTCGGCGCGATGGGCGACCGGGCTGGCGACCAGCCGCCGGCCGCGGCCCGCGGGGGCGTCCGGACGGGTGACCACGGCGGCCACCTCGTGCCGTCCGGAGGCGATCAGGGCGTCCAGGGCGGGAACGGCGACCTCGGGGGTGCCTGCGAAGACGAGCTTCATCCGATGGCCTCTCGGGCGGGAACGACGAGCAGCGCACCAGTCTATGTGGCCCTGCCCTTGGGGGCGTACGGATATCTGCGTGCCCCACGCATATGCCCCTTCGCCCCCGCAGCGTGACCAGTTCCGCGGGTCGGGCGTTGGTCAAAGCAGATTGACCTAATCGGACCGTCGGCGCTCCGCGCCGCGGCCCTCCTTCCAACGCCGGTTCGAGAGGCTTGTTCATGGCCGACCACTCAACCCACGACGCCCAAGCCCGGGCCAGTCTGCACCTGTTGGTGCGGGACATCGAGCGGGTCCGCCGGCAGGTGGACGCGCTGCGCACCCTCACCGCCCAGCTCGGCAACGTCTACCGGCCGAGGCGCTCCGGCCCCTCCGCGGGGTTCGTCGTCTACGGCCGGGCACCCGCCCCGACCGTCCGTCTCGCGCAGGAACTCCGGGACAGCGTCGAGACCTTGGTGACAGCGGCGGTGGACTTCGACCGCTCCCTGGGCTTCTCGTGGGACGCCGTCGGCTCGGCACTCGGGGTCACCAAGCAGGCGGTGCACCGCCGTTACGGGGCGAGGCGTGCGGCGGCGGCCGGGGCCACCGGGGAGTCCGACCGGCCGGTCGAGGGCACGGTGACCCGTGCCGTCCCGGTACCCGCCGGCATCACGGCCGTCCCGGCGGCCCGCTCGATGCCGGCCCAGCAGCCGGCGGGCACCGCGGCGTCCGCCCTGTGCGAGGACTCTCCCCGTTCGGGCGCGCTGCCGGGCCCCCGCCACGGCTGACCTTCCCCGGGCCGGGACGCACCGAGCACGGCGCGTCCCGGCTTCGTCATGGGCAGAGCGCGGCGTGCGCCGCCTCGGCGGTACGGGGCGCGGCGTGCGCCGCCTCGGCGCTACGGGCGGACGCGGCGCACCGGATCCGTTCGACGTGCGGGGGCCGATCCGCGATGCGCGGGATCCCGGGGCTCACCCGATGTCCGGCGGATCGACTCTGATCCGTACCGGTTCCCCGCCGCCGCGGGCCAGCCGCGCCGCCTGCGCGGCCTTGAGCGCCGCGGCCAGTGCCGCGCCGCCGCCCTGCGGGACACGGACGAGGGCGCGTTCCCAGCGTTCCCCGGCCGGGGGGTCACCCGGGCGGCGGGGCCTGCCCGGGTCCGCGACCGGCAGCGGGACGGGGCCCAGCACCTCGGCGCCGGAAGGGAGCTCCGTGGCCTGGAGGAACGCGGCCACGGCCTCCGGGCGCCCGGTGACCGAGGCCATCCGGGAGACGGGCGGGAATCCCAGCTCGGCACGCTCGGCGAGTTCCCGCAGCGCATGGCCGACGGGGTCCCAGCGCACCAGGGCCTGCACCGGCCGCAGGGTCGGCTCGGCGACGATCACGACCGTGCCGCCCTCCTCCTGGCCACGGACCAGTGATGCCGCGGCGATCCAGCGGCGCAGCGCCTCCTCGCCGGACCGCAGATCGGGGCGGCCGAGCATCGCCCAGCCGTCGAGGAGCAGCGCCGCCGCGTAGCCGCCCTCCGCGACCGGCTCCGCACCGGGGGTGCTCACGACGAGGGCTGGGCTCCCGGGAACGCTGTCGAGTATGTGGTCGCGCCCGGAGGTGCGGACGGGCACCGCGGGGAACGCCCTGCCCAGCTCCTCCGCCGTACGCCGGGCGCCCACGATCTGGGCACGGAGCCTGCTGCCACCGCACTCCTGGCAGTGCCAGCCGTCGGGGTCGCGCCCACACCAGCCGCAGCGCAGTGCCCGTTCGTCGGGGGCCTCCAGGGGGCCCGCGCAGTGCGCGCAGCGCGCGGGCGTCCGGCAGCGCTCGCAGGACAGCCGGGGCACGTATCCGCGGCGCGGGACCTGCACCAGCACGGGGCCGGTCCGCAGTCCGTCCCGGACGGTCTGCCAGGCCAGGCTGGGCAGCCGGGCCGCGCGGGCGGCCTCGTCGCGGGCCAGTTCGCCGTCGCCGACGGTACGGACGAGGGGGGCTGCAGCCCGGACGTGCTCGCGGTCGGCGGTGAGCGGCCGGGCCCAGCCGCTCTCCACCAGCTGGGCCGCCTCGACGGTGCAGCTCGTGCCGCCCAGCAGGAAGCCGCACCCGTCGTGCGCAGCGCGCAGCAGCAGCACCTCACGGGCGTGCGGCAGCGGTGCGTGGGGTTCGCTGTGACTGGCGTCCCCGTCGTCCCAGAGCACGACCAGCCCCGGGTCGCGGACGGGGGCGAACATCGCGGCGCGGGTGCCGACGACGGCGCGCACCGACCCCCGCCGCACGGCCAGCCACTGGCGGTACCGCTTCTCCGGCCCCGCCTCGGCCGTGAGCAGCGCATGGTGTCCCTCGCCGAGGAGACCGGTGAGCGCGGCGTCCACCCTGGCGGCGGTACGGCCGTCGGGAACCACGACGAGGGCTCCGCGTCCGGAGGCGAGCGACGCCGTCACGGCCCGGGCGATCTCGTCGGCCCAGTGCGGGCCGGGCAGCGCGGTCCACACGGCCCTGGGCGTGCCCCCGCGGGCCAGAGCGGCCAGGAAGGCCTCTCCCTGTCCGTAGTGCGACCAGGTGCCGGGCTGCGGCGGGGACGGCGGGGGCAGGGGCTGCGGGGACGGCTTGGCCTCGGCGCGTGCGCTGCGCGGCGGCACGGCGAGCTGGAGCACATCGGCGAGGCTGCCCGCATACCGGTCGGCGACGGCCCGGGCGAGGCCCAGCAGGTCGGCGTCGAGCACCGGTTCCGGTGACACGACGTCGGCGAGCGCCGCCAGCGGCCCGGAATAGTCGGACTCCGCGCGCCGCTCCACGATGAATCCGTCGATGAGCCGGCCGCCCTCGCGCCGCCCGTCGCGGACCTGGTGCGCTCCGGCACCGAACCGGACCCGGACCCGCACCCCCGGCTGCGCTGCGGCGTCGAGCTCCTCGGGCACGACGTAGTCGAAGAACTGGTCGAGGTGCAGGACGCCCTTGTTCACCACCACACGGGCGACGGGCAGCTCCTTCGCCGGTGCGGCCCCTCGCCAGGTCCGCGGCTTGGCGCGCGGCGCCTTCGACTTGCGGACGGTCTCCCGAATGAGCGCGAGCTGTTCCGGCGGCCCGGCAGTGGGCCGCTCCCCCTGTTCGTTCTCGCTGCTCACAGCCCATTCCTACCAGAGGCCACCGACAGCGGGCCCTGCCCATGTGCGGCCGAGGACGACCCCCACACGACCGAAGCCGGGCCTCGCACGGCCGAGGCCCGGCCCCACGAGAAAGGGGCCGGGCCTCGAACGATTCAGCGGAGCTCGCGGATCACAGACCCGCGGCGGCGCGCAGGGCGTCCACGCGGTCGGTGCGCTCCCAGGTGAAGTCCGGGAGTTCGCGGCCGAAGTGACCGTACGCGGCGGTCTGCGCGTAGATCGGGCGGAGCAGGTCGAGGTCGCGGATGATCGCGGCCGGGCGGAGGTCGAAGACCTCGCCGATGGCGTGCTCGATCTTCTCGGTGTCGACGTTGTTGGTGCCGAAGGTCTCGACGAACAGGCCGACCGGCTCGGCCTTGCCGATCGCGTACGCGACCTGGACCTCGCAGCGACGGGCCAGACCGGCCGCCA
>NZ_JBVICA010000026.1:0-105445 GCF_055573115.1 Streptomyces sp. NPDC030222 | reverse complement strand
GACCCAGACCCCACACCTGAGCCTGCACCGCCGACACCAGCCGATCCGAACGCCCCACACTCACAGCACCACGCGTCACACACCACAGCGGCGCCCCCACCCCGGCATCACCCAACGCCTGCACCAGACCAGCCGACGCAACCACACCCGCAGCCTCATCCAGCGCAAGCAACGACACCACACCGGCAACGGACCCCGCGCCGGACAGCAACCCCGCCAGACCGGCACGATCCGTACCGGCCGAGACAGCCAACCGACGGACCTCAGCACCACGCCCCGCCAACGCACCCACCACGGCCGTGTCATCCACGCCCTCCGCAGGCGACACCACCAGCCACGACCCCGACAACCGCACATCGGACCCGAAGCCGGGGCCGGATCCGGTCGCGCCGTCCGTCAGCGGCTTCCACGACACCCGGTAGCGCCAGCCGCCCACCTCGGACTGGGTCCGGACTCGGCGGCGCCACGCCGACAGCGCGGGGACGACCTCGCTCAGCGGCTGCTCGCCGTCCGCGTCGAGTTCGAGCGTGGCTGCGAGTGCGGCCACGTCCTGGTGTTCGACGGCCTCCCAGAACTGGTCGTCGGCCGGATCGGTCCGGTGCGCGGGCGCCGTGGCCGACTCGGCGGTGGGCGTGCGTGCGTTCATCCAGTACCGCTGCCGCTGGAAGGCATACGTCGGCAGCTCCACCCGCGCGGCACCCGTACCGGCGAAGAAGGCGGACCAGTCCACCTCTGCACCCCGCACGAACATGCGGGCGACGGCGTCGAGCAGGGTGGCCGTCTCAGGGCGGCCGGTACGCAGCGCGGCGGCGAAGGCGCAGCCCGTGGTGTCCTGCGGTTCGGTGACCAGGCAGTCCTGTGCCGCGGCCGTGAGGACGGGGTCGGGGCCGAGCTCCAGGAAGGAGTCGGCGCCGCGCGCCTGGAGGGTGCGCACGCCGTCGAGGAACCGCACGGCCTCGCGCACGTGCCGGACCCAGTGTTCAGGGGTGGTCAGCTCGGCGGCGGTGGCCGTGGTCCCGGTGAGGAGGGAGACCACGGGGAGGGTGGGCGTGCCGTAGTCGAAGACCTGCGTCACCCGGCGGAACTCGTCCAGCATGCCGTCCATGTGCGGCGAGTGGAATGCGTGGCTGACGGTCAGTCGCTTGGTCTTCCGGCCCTGCGCCTCGAAAAACTCGGCGATCACGCCCGCCGCGTCCTCGTCACCGGCGACCACGACCGATTGCGGACCGTTGACCGCCGCGATGCTGACGTCTTCGGTCAGCAGCGGCAGGACCTCGTCCTCCGTAGCCTGCACCGCGATCATCACACCACCGGCCGGCAGCGCCTGCATCAGACGACCGCGCGCAGCGACGAGCGTGCACGCGTCCTCGAGGGAGAAGACTCCCGCCACGTGCGCGGCTGCGATCTCGCCCACGGAGTGACCGGCGACGAATGCCGGCCGCAGTCCCCACGATTCGACCAGTCGGTACAGCGCCACCTCGACGGCGAACAGCGCGGGCTGGGTGTAGGCGGTCTGGTGCAGAAGGGCGGCCGCGGGGCTGTCCTCCTCGGCGAACAGGACGTCGAGCAGCGGGTGTTCGAGCTGCTCGTCCAGGTACCAGCAGGCGTCGTCGAGGGCGTCGGCGAACACGGGGTGGGTCTCGTACAGTTCGCGGCCCATGCCCAACCGCTGGCTCCCCTGCCCGGTGAACAGGACGGCGAGGCGTCCTGCCGTGGGTTCGGCATGGACGACGGCGGGTGCGTCGGTTCCGTCGGCGAGGGCGTTCAGGCCGCGCTGGAGGGCGGTGAGGTCGTCGCCGAGGACGACGGCCCGCTGTTCGAATTGGCCGCGGGTGGCTGTGAGGGAGTGGCCGATGTCGAGGGAGGTGGCGTCAGGGTGGGTGTCGACCCAGGCGCTGAGACGCCGTGCTGTGGCCCGCAGGGCTTCGGGCGTCCTGGCGGAAACTGCCCACGGCAGCGGACCGGCCGCGTGCGCCGATTCCCGACCGCCCACGTGCGCTGATTCCTGACCGGCTGCGTGCCCTGCTTCTTCACCAGCCGCGCGCCCCGGCTTGTGTCCGGCCGCGAGCCCCGTGTCCCGGCCGCCCGCCTGCCCCGGCTCCTGATCGGACGGCTGGCCGGCAGCCGCCTCCTCGCGGTCCTCGGCCGGCGGCTCCTCGATGATGGCGTGGGCATTGGTGCCGCTCATGCCGAAGGAGGAGATGCCCGCCCGGCGCGGGGTGTGCGACGTGGGCCAGTCCACGGCATCGGTCAGGAGCGAGACAGCTCCGGCCTCCCAGTCGACGTGCGGGGTCGGCTCGTCGATGTGCAGGGTCCTGGGCAGCATCCCGTGGCGCATGGCCATGACCATCTTGATGACGCCTGCGACTCCGGCCGCGGCCTGGGTGTGACCGATGTTCGACTTGAGGGAGCCCAGCCACAGCGGCCGGTCCGCCGGACGGTGCTGCCCGTACGTCGCCAGCAGCGCCTGCGCCTCTATCGGGTCGCCCAGGGTCGTGCCGGTGCCGTGGGCCTCGACGGCGTCGACGTCGGCCGACGTCAGGCCGGAGTTGGCCAGTGCCTGGCGGATGACACGTTGCTGTGCGGGGCCGCTGGGCGCGGTCAGGCCGTTGCTGGCGCCGTCCTGGTTGATGGCGGTGCCACGGACGACGGCCAGGATGTGGTGGCCGTTGGCGCGGGCATCGGAGAGGCGTTCCACCAACAGCATGCCGACGCCTTCGCCCCACGCCGTTCCGTCGGCGGCGGCCGCGAAGGGCTTGCAGCGGCCGTCGGGGGCCAGGCCGCGCTGGCGGCTGAAGGAGATGAACGAGCCGGGGCTCGCCATGACGGCGGCGCCGCCGGCGAGCGCGAGGGAGCACTCACCGCTGCGCAGGGCCTGGACGGCGAGGTGCAGGGCGGCGAGCGAGGAGGAGCAGGCCGTGTCGACGGTGACCGTGGGCCCTTCGAAGCCGAAGGTGTAGGCGATCCGGCCGGAGGCGACGCTCGCGGCGTTGCCCGTGACGAGGTATCCCTCGAACCCGTCGGTGGCATCCTCCAGCCGGGGGCCGTATTCCTGGGTTTCGGCGCCGACGAATACGCCGACCCGGCCGCCCCTGAGTCCGGTGGGGTCGACGCCGGCCCGGTCGAACGCCTCCCAGGAGGTTTCCAGGAGAAGGCGCTGCTGGGGGTCCATGGCGAGCGCTTCGCGCGGGGATATTCCGAAGAATGCGGCGTCGAATTGATCGGCGTCGTGGAGGAATCCGCCTTCGCGGGCATAGGTGGTGCCGGCCCGGTCGGGGTCCGGGTCGTAGAGCGAGTCGAGGTTCCAGCCGCGTCCGGTGGGGAATGCGGAAATGGCGTCGGTGCCGGCGGCGACGAGGTCCCAGAGCGCTTCGGGGGAATGCACATCGCCGGGGAATCGGCAGCCGATGCCGACGATGGCGATCGGTTCGTCGCTGCTGACGGCGGGGGTGACGGGTGCCTCGTCGGGAGCGGTCCGGCCCAGGAGCAGGGCGTGGATCCGGCGAGCGAGGTGGGCGGGGGTGGGGTGGTCGAAGGCCAGGGTGACGGGCAGACGCAGCCCGGTGCCGGCGACGAGCCGGGCGTGCAGGTCGACGGCGGCGAGGGAGTCGAAGCCGAGGTCGAGGAAGGAGCGGTGGGGGTCGAGGACGGCGGGTGCGGTGTCGCGCAGGGCGGCGGTCACCAGTGAGGAGACCCAGTCGCGCAGTGCGGTGTGCTGTTCGCTTTCGGTCAGGTCGGCCAGGCGCTCGCGCCACTCTTCCGGGCCGTCGCCGCTGCTGACGTCCTGGGTTCCGCCGGCCTCGGGGGCGCCGTCGATTTCGGCTGCGAAATCCTGGGACTCGTTCAACATCGCGCGCTCCATCACTCCGTGCAGAGAAACCTAAGACCGGATATGACCCTGGCACGGGAGCGGCGCCGCAGAAACCCCTAACAATCCCCTATGGACCCCTGTGGGGTGACTCCATGGAAAGTGCGCGAATATGCGAGTGCGACCGAATCATCATGCCCTCGGAGTATGGGCAATTGCAAGAATTCCGTGGGTTGTTGTCCGCTGTCGGGAGAAGAACGAGGTGCGGGCCGGCGGGGTGACCCCAGCCGGCCCGCAGCAGCGTCCGGCTGTCGGTCCTACATACGGATCTCGGGCCGGTAGACGTCCAGCCAGATCGCGGTGTCCAGGGCCCGCTCCAGGCCGTTTCGGGCGGCCGGGGTCAGGCTCTCGGGGGCCGCGCCCACCGTTCCGGCGAGCCAGTCCCGGCTGACGATCTGGAAGACGGGGCCGTCCTCGCCGAGCAGGTCCTTGGCGTGCTGCTGGAGCGCCTCGGCGTAGCGCCAGTCCTGGATGACCGGGTAGGGGCTCTTGACCCGCTCGATCACGGACTGCGGCAGAAGGCTCTTCGTGGCGCCGCGCAGCAGGCTCTTCTCCCGGCCGTCGTAGGTCTTCATCGACCAGGGCGTGTTGTAGACGTACTCCACGAGACGGTGGTCGCAGAACGGCACGCGGACCTCGAGGCCCACGGCCATGCTCATGCGGTCCTTGCGGTCCAGCATCATCCGCAGGAAGCGGGTCAGGTGCAGGTAGGACAGTTCGCGCATGCGCTGCTCGTGCGGGCTCTCGGAGTCGATGCGGCCGATCTCGGCGACGGCGGCCGCATAGTTGTCGGCGAGGGCCTCCAGCGGGTTGAGCGCGATCAGCGTGTCCAGGTTGTACATTTCGGCGGGCTGGGTGTTGGGGGTGGCCCCGATCATGCCCGCGGTGATCCAGGGGAAGGTGTCCCCTTCCTGTACCACGGGGTTGTGCAGCCATCCGTAACCGCCGAAGACCTCGTCGGCGGCCTCGCCGGACAGTGCGACGGTGGACCGTTCGCGGATGGCCTTGAAGAGCAGGTAGAGGGATACGTCCATGTCGCCGAGCCCGGCCGGGCTGTCCCGGGCGATGACGACCTGGCGGCGTACCTCGGGGTCGGCGAGGGAGGTCGGGCTGAGCACGATGTCGGTGTGCTCGGAGCCTGCGTGGCGGGCCATCTCGCCGGCGAAGTCGGCGTCGCGGCTGCCGTGCACGTGGGTCGGTACGAAGTTGGTGGACTCCCCGGTGAAATCGACGGCGAAGGTGTGCAGCGGCCTGCCCTCGGTTGCGCGGCGTTCGGCGGCGAGCCCGGTGATGGCACTGGAGTCGAGGCCGCCGGACAGCAGGACGCAGGTGGGTACGTCGGCGACGAGCTGGCGGCCGACGGTGTCGTCGAGGATCTCCCGGACCCGTTCGACCGTGGTGTCGAGGTCTTCGGTGTGCTCGCGGCTTTCCAGCCGCCAGTAGGTGTGGCTGCGGAGGCCGCCCTGGTCGACGGTGACGACGGTGCCCGGCACCACCTCCAGCACGCCGTCCCAGATGGTCTCGCCGGGCGGGCGGTTGAAGGCGATGAACTCCCGCAGGCCGCGGGCGCTGACCATCGGCCTGGCCAGGGGGTTGGCGAAGATCGCCTTGGGTTCGGAGGCGAAGAGCACGCCGTCGGCGGTGGGGTGGTAGAAGAGCGGCTTGATGCCCATCCGGTCACGGATCATGACCAGCTTCCGGACACGGGCGTCCCAGACTGCGAAGGCGTACATGCCGTTGAGCCGGGGCGCCATCGCCTCGCCCCACTCCAGGTAGGCGTTGAGTACGACTTCGGTGTCGCTGGAGGTCCGGAAGTGGTGGCCGCGTCCCCGCAACTCCTCGCGCAGTTCGGTGAAGTTGTACACCTCGCCGCTGTAGGTCAGCGCGACGCGGCCGTCGGGTGTGGCGGCCTGCATCGGCTGGACGCCGCCCGCCAGGTCGATCACGGCGAGCCTGCGGTGACCGAGGGCGGCGGGGCCTTCGACCCACGTCCCTCCGGCGTCGGGCCCCCGCCCCGTCAGGGTCCGGACCATGCGGTCGAGGGTGCTGGTCTCCTGGGTCAGATCCCGTTCGTAGGCGATCCAGCCGGCTATGCCGCACATGCGATGCTCCTCAGTCTCGCGGCGCTTCCTGACGGCTCGATGCGTGCGGCTCCCCCGCCCCGCGTGACGGGGGCCACGGTGTTCGGACACGTCCAGGGGCCTTGACGCCCGACGGGCGCGCCTGTCCGCCCAGACGCTAGTTCCGCTCACGTCCGGTCACATCCCCTACCAGCCCCTCAAGGCGAAGGGTGGGGCGGGGCCCTCAGCGGAGGGAGGCAGGGGGGAGGCGGAGGGGACGAGGCGCGGTGGCCGGACGGAAAGGGATGCGGAGGGATGAGGCGTGATGGCGGGGGCGTGGACAGAGGCGGAGGAGCGGTCGTCAAGGACCGCCCCTCCGCCTCCCGGGGGTACGCCAGTTGGTCGACGGGGGTCAGTGGCGTGGCGGCCGTTTTTCGATGAACGGGGCGAGCAGCCCGGGTACCGCCTCCTCGGCGCAGGCGAGGCCCTCCGGGACCGAGACGTCGCGGACCTTGTAGACGCCGTTGCCCGCGGCCGTGGCGGCTCCCAGAGTGAGCAGGCCGGCCCGGCGCTGGAAGTACGAGCGGGTGATGGACCAGCCGATGATCCCGTCCCTCTGGAGTGCGACGGTACGGCGGTTGAAGGTGCCCGACCGGGTGACCAGGTAGCGGCCGTGGACGGCGTGGCCGAGACTGCGGTAGGCGTCGTAGGCGAAGGCCACGCCGGTGAGCAGCAGGGCCGCGGCGGTGATCCAGCCGGTGTGCACCAGCACCGGCGTGAGCCACAGGCCGAAGCCGATGAGAAGCGCGGCCACCAGGGCCGCGCACATGAGGGCGCGGTTGATCCTGCGCCGCAGGGCGGCCCGGGGGTGCGTCGCGAGCACCGCCGCGGTCGTCGGGGAGACGGTCTCACCGAGGACGTCGGCGGCGATCCTGCGGGCCAGGGGGAGCGGCACCGGCGGGGTGAGACGGCTGCGGCTGCTGTTCTCGTCCTCGTCGCCGAGGCCGCTCGCGACGGCCTTCAGGCGGGCTCCTCCGGCCCAGCGCAGCAGCAGGGGTTCGGCCAGCTGGACGCCGCGCAGCCGCTGTTCCTCGATGCTGACGGAGCGGGTGACGAGCAGGCCACGGCGGACGCGGAGCATGCCCGGTTCGTCACGGTCGAGGCGGTAGCCGCCCCAGCCCTCGATGAAGGTGGCGGTCGATCCGAGGACACCGATCAGGACGATGACGGCGACGGTCACCAGGATGCCGTACCAGAGCGGTACGGATCCGAAGCGGGCCTGGACGTCCTTGACGATGCCGAGTTCCAGGGGGTCGATCTTCATCTCGTGCAGCGTGCGGTAGGCGCTGCCGACGGCGATGAACACACCGCCGACGCCCCAGACGGTCAGCGGCGCGTACCGCAGCCACGCCCAGTCGAGTTCGGCGACGGTGGTGTCGGTGTCGGAGCCGACGGGTCGCAGGCCCTGGCGGGCCTGCCGGAGTTCGGTCAGCTGCCGGTGGAGTGCGGCGGCGTCGCGGACGCCGAGGCCGTCCAGGGACAGGCCCCCGTCGCCCTGGTCGCCGGTGCCGACCTTCAGGGAGGTGAGGCCGAAGATCCGGTGGAGGGGGTTCGCGGTCAGGTCCACACTGCGGATGCGGTCGACGGGCACCGAACGCTGGCTGCGGAACAGGAGTCCTTTGTGGATCTCCACCCGGTCGTCGGTGACGCGGTAGCGGGTGGTGGCGAGCCGCATGAGGCTGATGCCGGCGATGACGAGACAGGTGATGAGGAACGAGGCAAGCGTGATCAGGGCCTGGAGGTTGAGCTCGCCGCCGGTGAGCACGGAGGTGGCGGCGAACGTGGCCAGTGGCGCCGCCAATACGCTCAGGTTGACCAGTATCAGACGGCGGTCGAGCCGTCCCCACGACTCGTCCGGGGAGTCGGCCGGGCTGCGTACCGCGGTGTCCGGTGTCATGTGGCGTCTCCCGGTACGGCCTGGGTGGACCTGGTCAGGTGCTCCACGAGTTCGGTGGCGGCGCGGTGGTCCAGCCCCTTGATCTTCACGGCGCCGGCGGAGGAGGCGCTGGTGACGGTGATCCCGGAGAGCCCGAACATCTGCTGGAGCGGGCCGCGCAGCATGTCCACGGTCTGGATGCGGGACAGCGGGACCACTCGCCACTGCTGCCAGAGCCACCCCGAGGCGGCGTAGACGGCGTCCTCCGTCATCTCCCAGCGGTGCACCCGGTAGCGCCAGACGGGCATCACGGCCATGTAGAGGAGTCCGGGGACGAGCGCGGCGAGGAAGAGCCAGCCGAACACCGTTCGCGCGGGCGGGATGCAGAGGTAGAGCACGCCGAACACGAGCGGAAGCGGCAGGGCGAACACGGACGCCTGGAGCGTCCACCAGCCGATCGCACGGCTCTCCACGCGGTTGCGAGGCGGACGGAGCCTCAATTCATGGTTGTGTAGCACTGCCTTCACCCTAATTCCTGAACATTGTCGAACCATCGCCGGTCAACTCGTACTGCATTACGGTCAGTTCACTCTCCGCTCACCGTCGGTCCGGTGCTCGGAGTCCTCAGTGCGGTGTCCGTCGGCGGCCGTCCACTGCCGGCTCCGATGGCCGGCCGGAGCCGTCGCGGCCCGTACGGCGCGCAGCCGGGACAGCAGGACGGCCGAGCGGGCCGCAACCGTCGACAGCGACGTCAGGGCGAGAGAGGCCACGAGTGTCTCGCTGCCGCTGAGTTGGTAGTCGGTGGTGAACCGGGTGATGCGCGTGCCGAACCAGTGCTCGCAGCCGTAGGCGAAGAGGATCTGAACGGCGCAGAGGAAGACCCACACCGTCGCGTAGCCGAGTCCGGCGGTGCTGCGGATGTCCCCCGCACCGTCCCGGTGGGCGGAGAGCAGCGAGCCCGCGACGAGACCGCAGATCACACCTACACCGATGCCGGCGAGGTGCAGCGACATGTCGTTGCCGGCTGTCGGAAAGGAGTGTACGCAGGCGCCGATGACGAGGACGGCCACCAGTGTGGGGCCGGCGATCCTCACGGCGGTGATGCGCCGGTTGCCGGCATCGGTCACGAGGATGACGGCAAGGATCGATCCGCTGGTGATGAGTGCCGTTGTGAACTGCCCCACGTGGCCGAACCCGTCCCTTCCGAAAGTTCGTCAGAGTCCTTTGCCGCGGTTCTCCTTCCGCTGTGTCCAACGTAGGCGGGGCGGCCCGGCCCGGGGGACGACCGATGGGTGGGATCGGCTGTCAACCGATCGATGGACACCGGAGAACCACGTGGTAGGACTGGTGGCGTGTCCATAAACACTCAGGGGGAGATCGCGCGGACGGCCGCGATCCACCGCCCCGACTCGGGGAGCCGCTGGTTCGGTCTGTGGGACGGCTACTTCGCCATCTCCTACGTCGTCACCGTCGTGCTGCTGTTCACCTCCGACGAGAGTCAGGTCCACCGCGCCTTCGCCATCGGTGCGCTGACACTGATCGTGCCCTGGTACGCGGGGCTCGGCCGGAGGCCGATGATCGACCGGACGACGGGCCGGCGGAACAACGTCTTCTGCGTCGGGCTCTTCCTGCTGTTCGCCTTCTCCAGCACGCTCGATCTCGCGGGCTCCTTCGCGCTGTTCGCGGTGGTTCCCATGCTCATGATGAGCCTGTCGACGCCTCCCGCGATCGTGCTGGTCGTCCTGGCCAATCTGTGGCCGGTGACGGTGGTGTGGCTGCGGGGCGGGGCGTTCGATCCCCACATCCTCTCGGTGCTGCCGACCTCGCTGCTGGGGATCGCCCTGTCGGTCCTGCTCGGCCAGTGGATCAAGCGGGTGGTGCAGCAGAGCACCGACCGGGCCGAACTGATCGAGGAGTTGCGGCGCAGCCAGGAGCGTGAGGCCCGGCTGTCCCGTCAGGCCGGTGTCTCGGCCGAGCGGGAGCGGCTGGCCCGGGAGATCCACGACACCCTGGCGCAGAGCCTGACCAGCATCATCAGCCTGGTGCAGGCCGCCGAGTCGGAGGTGGTGGACAACCCGGACCGGGCCCGCACACGGCTCGGGCTGGCCGGGCGGGTCGCCAAGGACAGCCTGGACGAGGCCCGCGGTTTCGTCTCGGCGCTCACCCCGCCGGCGCTCCGGGAGAGCTCGCTGGTGCTGGCCGTGCGCCGGCAGGCCGACCTGCTGATGGAGGAGACGGGGCTGACGGTGCGGTGCACGGCCCGGGGCGAGGAGCAGCCGCTGCCGATGGCGGTCAGCGTGGTGCTGTTGCGGTCGGCGCAGGAGGCGTTCGCCAACGTGCGCAAGCACGCTCGGGGCGCCCGTAGGGTGGAGGTGCTGGTGGCGTACACGCCGGACGCGGTACGGCTCGTGGTCCGTGACGACGGTGCGGGCTTCCGGGCGGATGACGGTCAGGGCCATGGGCGGGACGACGTGCGGGACCGCGAGCCGGACGGCGAGCGGAACGGTTTCGGGCTGCGCGGGATGCGCGCGCGGGTGGAGGAGATCGGCGGAATGACACAGGTCAACAGCAGCCCGGGCGCGGGCACGGTCGTCGAGGTGTTGGTGCCGCTGGGCCCGGTGGCTCAGGAGTCGGCCGATGGGTGAGCGCGAGCCGATCGGGGTGCTGCTCGCCGACGACCACCCGGTGGTCCGGGAGGGCCTGTGCGCCATGCTGGAGCTGGACGAGGGCATCCGGGTCGTGGGGCAGGCCGGGTCCGGTGAGGAAGCGGTGTTGCAGGCCGCCCGGCTGAGGCCGGACATCGTCCTGCTCGACCTGCGGATGGGCGCGATGGACGGGGTCGCCGCGACCGGGCACATCCTGCGGGATTCGCCGCGGACCAAGGTGGTCATCGTGACCACGTACGAGGACGACGCCGACATCCTGCGCGCGGTGGAGGCCGGCGCGGCGGGCTACTTGCTCAAGGGCAGTTCCCGCGAGGAGCTCGTGCATGCCGTGAAGGCCGCGGCGCGCGGTGAGACGGTGCTGACGCCGTCGCTGGCGCCGAAGCTGTTCCGGGCCCGGGTGCCGGAGGCTCCGGTGCTGTCCGAGCGGGAGTGCGAGGTGCTGCAACTGGTCAGGCAGGGGCTGACCAACGCGGACATCGGACGCCGGCTGTTCATCAGCGAGGCGACGGTGAAGACCCATCTGCTGCGGTCGTTCAAGAAGCTGTCGGTGTCGGACCGCACGGCGGCGGTGATCACGGCTCTGGAGCGGGGGCTGCTGCCCTGACGGGCGCCGGGCGCCCCGTGAAGGGGCTCGGGACGTCTGGGTTGCCGGCGTCCGGCCCGGGTCGCCTGAAGCCCGGCGTCCGCGGGCAACAGGCCGTCCGGGCCCTGGATCGCCCAGGCCCCGGCATCCTGGCCCGGACATCCGACCCCGACTTCCGCGGGCCATGGGCGTCTACGCCCCAGCATCCACGACCACGGGCCGTCCAGAACCCCGACACCCTCGGGCCCTGGACCGTCCGCGCCATGGACCGCCCGGGCAATGGACCGCCCAGCCCCCGGCACGCTGGCCCGGACATCCGAAACCCCGACATCCGCGGCCCACGGGCCGTCCACGCCCCAGCGTCCACGTCCCCCTGGCCGTCCGGAACCCTGACGTCCGTGGGCCCTGGCGTCCGATCCCTGGTGTCGGGCCATGGCCTCCGCCCCCGGCCCCCTGCGCTGGTCGACCTCAGCCCCTGGCACCCGGGCCCCAGGACGTCCGGGGGGTCGGCGCCGACGCCGGCCCACGCCTCAGGCGATGCCCGGCAGGCTCAGGTCCCACAGCCGGGCGGGCAGGTCCCGGCGCCGCTTGACCTGCAGCTTGCGGTAGATCCTGGTCAGGTGCTGCTCGACCGTCGAGACGGTTACGTACAGCTTGGTGGCGATCTCCCGGTTGGTGTGACCGCGGGCGGCGAGGAGGGCCACCCGTGCCTCGGCCTCGGACAGCACCTCGGCCTCGCGGAGCGGTTCCGCCTCACGCCCGGCCACGGCGGGCTCGACGTCCCCCTGCCCCGGCGAGAACTCCTGGCACAGCGGCTGCGCCCCGCAGGACTTGGCCACGTGCCAGGCCTTGCGTACGAGCATACGGGCCCGGTTGAAATCCCCGGCAGCACGGTAACCACTGCCCAGTTCGCCGAGTGCCTTGGACAGTTGGAGCCGGTCCTCGCCCTGCTCCAGGGCCTCCACGGCCTCGGTGAGGCGCTTCAGTCGGTACGTGAGGTCACCGCTGGTGCGGGCGAGCGCGAGGAGCAGGGCTCCGCGCGGCCGGCTGCCGGCCGGGCCCGCCTCATGCTGTTTCTGCTGCTCGACGTACTCGCGGGCTCGCGGCACGTTGCCGATGGCCAGCCAGGCCTCGGCGGCGTCCAGCCGCCACGGCGCCGGCTCCGCGGCGTCCATGCCCCAGGCCTGCATGAGCTCCCCGCAGTCGAGGAAGTCGCGCAGGGCGGCGTGGTAGCGGCCGGTGGCGAGGTGGCAGCGCCCCCGGGCCCGGAGGTAGTGGAGTCCGATCTGCGTCTCCAGCATCATCTCGGGCACCGGCTGTTCGAGCAGGTTCATCGCCTCCTCGAGGTTGCCCATCTGGGTCTCGGCCTCGATGAGGACGGACAGCGGCAGCGCGATGCCCACCCCCCAGCACTGCACGGATATCAGGGACATGGCCCGGCGGGCCTGGGCGGCCGCGCCCGGCAGGTCACCCTGCCGGAGGGAGGCCACGGCCCTGAGCACGCCGAGGGCCGCCTGCCAGGTGGGCGCGTTGCGGGCGGAACATTCGCCGAGCAGCCGGTCGGTCCAGGTGAGCGCGAGATCGAGGCGGCCTGCGTAGACGAGGGCCAGCAGGGCGAGGACAAGGGGGGTGAGGGTGCGGTCGCTGAGGTGGTACCGCTGGAGCACCCGGGTGGCCTCGGCGACGGCCGCTTCGCCCTGGCCGCCGCGCAGCGCGGTCCGCATGGCCTGGACGGCGGGGACGTGGGCATCGTCGGGCATGTCGTAGGGGGCGGCGCCCGGGCCGCCCGCCGGCGTGGCGGCCGTCGCACGCGGGACGCCCGGCTGGGCGGTGTACGAGGGCCCGGCGTTGGTGAACATCTCCCGGACCGGGGGGCTGACCAGGGAGAGCCAGCTCTGCGCGGCGGCGAGGGTTCCGGGGTCGTAGGCGAAGGGCTGTCCGGCGTCCCGTGCCTTCTCGGCCGCGGCCTGCAGGCGGCGTACGGCTTCGCCCGCCTGCCGGGCCTCCCCCATCCACGCCAGGCAGGTCACGGCGTGGAGGAGATCGCGGTCGGTGAGCACCCCGGCGGTGAACTCCCGGGAGAGCTGGCGCAGATGGCTTTCGGCGGCGACCGGGCTACTGCGCCAGACGATGCTCACCAGACGGGACTTCAGAGCGGTGCGGCGGGGGCCCTCGGCGCATGACTCGACGGCCAGTTCCCCGCATCTCAGGGCGAGTTGGGGGTCGTCCTCGACGAGGGCATACTCGGCGGCCTCCTGCAGGACGGGGATCGCCCAGTCCTCCACCTGCTTACGCGCGGCGAGGAGGTGGCGGGCGACGTCGAGGGAGGCCGCACCTTCCTGGTGCAGCAGTCCGGCGGCGCGCTGGTGGAGCGTGGTCAGCGCCCCGGGCGGGGCCGCGGCCAGCACCGCGGCCCGGGTCGCGGCCTCGCGGAAGGCGCCGTCGCGCAGGATCCCGCACCGGTTGAGGTCCTGGACGGCCAGTTCGACGGCCTTGGCGTGGACGTCGATGACTCGGCTGAGGAGGCCGGGCGGGCAGTCGTCGCCGAGGACGGCGATCCCGCGGGCGACGGCCAGCATCTCGGGGTCGCCGCGGTGGAGGCAGTCCAGCACGGCGCGTTCGAAGGTCTCGGCGGGGGCGAGCGGCTGGAACGGCTCGCTGTCGCCCAGGACCGCCAGGCCGTCCTCCAGCAGGGCCTTGACAAGCAGCGGGTTCCCGCCGGTGGCCTCCTGGCATTCGGCGGACAGCCGCTGGGCGGCGCCGGTGGAGAAGTGGTCGGACAGGACGCGTCCGGTGCCGTCCGCGCTGAGCAGCGGCAGTCTGATGCTTGTGCAGTTGGGCTGGCGCTGCAGTTCGGCGTGGAAGGCGAGTTGGGCCGGTCGCAGCCGGACGGCCTCGGTGAGGACGATCAGGACGCCTGCCTGGCGGACCCGCCGTGCCAGGCACAGCAGGAAGGCGCGGGAGAGTTCGTCGCCGTGGTGGACGTCGTCGACGGCGATGACGACGGTGCGGTCCCGGGCGATCCGCAGGAGCGAGGCGCATACGTGGGGCAGGACCCGCATGCCGGCCTCGACCGCGCCCCTGGCGTCGCCGGTGTCCATCGCCTGGCCTCCCAGGCCGTCGAGCAGTGCGGTGGCCTCGGCGTGCACCGCGGGGTCGAGCGGCGCGGCGCTGTCGAGGATGCGGCGCAGGATGCCGAAGGGCAAGTAGCGCTCGGCGCGGGATCCGGCGGCCTCCAGGATTAACGCGCCTTGGGAGATGGCCTCTTCGGTGAAGCGAGCCAGCAGCGTCGTCTTGCCGCCGGCGATGGGCCCGCTGATGACGGCGACGCGTCCGCGGCCGCGGCGGGCGCTGCCGAGCAGGTCGTTCAGCGTCTCCCACTGCTTCTCGCGCTCGACCAGCCTTCCCACCACTGTGTTTCCTTCCCCCACACTGTCTGGACCTGACGTGCACTGCACTGCGCCGCGCCTCCTCGCGCCCCACTGGGCGGGTGTCCGGGCGGGGTCGGCTCGCTCCGGTGGACGGAGGGCGGTCCGGCCCGGCCTCGGGACCCGTCTCGTCTGCTCGCTGTCGGGCCGGCCGTTGGTCGTGCGGCCGCCCCGGCGCGCAGCTCAGCCCTTCCGGGCAGCCGCTGCGAGCTCCTCAGAAACGATCTTCAAGATCTGCGCCTGTTGCCGGGCGAGGAAGAAATGGCCGCCAGGGAAACGGTGGATGTCAAATCCGCCGTGGGTGTGTCCTTCCCAGGCTTCGGCTTCCTCCCGGCTGGTCCGGGGGTCGGAGTCACCGGTCAGCACGGTGATCGGGGTGTTCACCGTGTCCTGGGGTGCGGCCCGGTAGTTCTCGATCGCGGTGTAGTCGCTCCGAATCGCGGGGAGCACCATGCGGAGGATCTCCTCGTTGCCGAGAATCGCGGCGTCGGTTCCGCTGAGTTCCCGCATTTCGGCCACAATGCCGTCGTCGTCGCGAAGATGGACGGTTTCCTGGCGGAAACTCGACGGTGAGCGTCGGCCCGAGGCGAATATCCGGACGGGCTTGACGCCGTGGTCGCGTTCCAGTCGGCGTGTCACCTCGAAGGCGAGGACGGCGCCCATACTGTGGCCGAACAGTGCCAGCGGCCGATCCAGCCACGGCTCGATTGCGCTGGTCAGGGTGTCGGCGTAGACGCCGATGTCGGTAATCCCGGGCTCGTGCCGGCGATCCTGGCGTCCGGGGTACTGCACGCAGAGGACGTCCACCGCCGGGGTCAGCGCCTGGGACATGGGGAAGTAGAAGGAGGCGGATCCACCGGCGTGCGGCAGGCAGACCAGTCGGATCGGGCTTTCGTCCGCGGCATGATAGCGGCGGATCCAGCTGTCGGCATTCTGCTTGTCGATCAAGGGAATGAAAACTCCGTGTTCCGGTCCGGACGCAGCACGCAGGTTCGATTGGTCGAACTCTTTCGCCGCTTCCGTACACGCGTTCCGTTGTCCCCATGTCTAGCAGAGCGCCAATGGCCCCAGTACCCCTACATTGGACCCCTATGGCGGCTGGAAATCTTCTGTCATGTACACCCGGCCGACCGTTCTCGGCAGGAAAACCAAGGGCCGGTGGCCACCGGAAAGCAACCCGTGTCATGAGTCCCGTCCGACTTCGACGGAATACGGCCCCTCTCACCCTTGCCGCTGGGGCCCGACGCCCGGACGGACCGGTACGAGGGCGGCAGCGGGTCCAACGACTTTCGGTCACCCCCATGACAGCGGCCCCAGACCGCGAGTTCCGGCCAGGCTCCGGGTTCCGCCGTAACGGCGTGGGTCAGGGAGTGGGGATGCCGGCCGGAGTGCGCGGCGGGCGTCCGAACCGGACCGGGACTCCCGGCGAGTAGAGCACGCTGGAGGGAGCCCCGACCGGCGCGGGCAGGCCCGCCGCGGTCACCAGGTTCTCGTCGCAGCGCAGCAGCTCGGCGCGGTGCAGGGGCCAGCGGGGGTGGGCGTTCGGGAGATAGAGCGGCCGCCCGAAGAACGCGCTGTGCATGCCCCAGCGCGCGGTGAGGAAGTGCTCGGTCTCGGTGGGTTCGCCGACCTGCGCCCCGATCCGGATCGCAAGGCTGCTGTGCGCGCCGCGCGGTCCGGGCCAGCGCCGGGTGCTGGTGTACGTGACCGTCGCGCCCTCCTGACGGAGCTTCATCCGCGACCAGGCGTACGGCAGCCGGAACACGGCCCGTCCGACCGCGACAGGGATCAGCCGCGATGCGTCGAGGGAACGGAAGACCACGCCACGCCGGCCGTGGTCGTCCACGGAGTACAGACGGACGTTGGTCTCCGGGAAGGAGCCGAGGTACGGGATCCCGGGAAGACTGAACCATCCGACGCGGTGCATCCGGAACGCGACGAGACCGACGTACGTGACCCCGTCCAGCGTGTCCGGCCGGGTGCCGGCCGGCAGCAACGGGGCCACGTCCGCGGGGTCGACCGCCCAGTGGAGGAAGGCCAAGTCGAGCCACGACTGGGTGAGCAGGGGGTCGCCTGCGACATGAGGCGGATCGGCCGTTATGGGTTCCGGTTCCACGGCGAGCGGCGACTGCGGCATCGCTCCAGTATCCCGGAGCGGCCCGCGGGGCGGAACACGGCCCTGTCTCCCTTGCTCCTCCGCCTTGACCCCGGCCCTGACCGGACACGCCGACGACGGCCCGGACGCACCGGGCGTGGGTAAGCGGAGCCTTCGGATGGCCGGCCCGCGAGGAACGAGCAGGGCAGCGCTCGCGAGGTCCGGCCGGTGCACACGGGATAACGGCACGGAGCCCGGTGCACACCGGGCAACGGCACGGAGCTGCCCGCTGGTGCCGAGGCCCCGGCACCAGCGGCCGCCGGAGACGCGGCAGCCGGACGGATGGGAACGTCCGGCCGGTGTCGAGCCACTGACGTCCCGGTCTCCGGCGGCAGGAGAGAAAGCTGGTTCCGGACCCGCACTCGTGTCGCTTCAAAAGCGAGGGATTGGCGGTTCTCTTACGCCACGCACCCACGGCCGTGAGAAAGTCGTCAAGGTTCGGGATCCTCGCGCATGGAGCGCGTCAAGGAAAGCCGGGGCACGGCTGTGGCGGGTTCTGCCGGGGGAAAATCCCGACCGGTGAACCGGAGAGGAGCTGATCGGCCCGTGAGTGCAGAAAAGGTCGTAGGTCTTGTCGTCGCGATCGGTCTGATCGGCTACCTCTTCCTCGCCGTGAAGTTCCCGGAAAAGTTCTGAGCCTCCCCTTCTGCGCCGGGAACCGACGCGGTGATCTGCAGGCTCCGCTTCCGGCGGGCGCCGGCCTCCTGAAGGCCGGCGCCAGGAAATACGACTGGTGGGGCGGCACAGGGATGCCGCCCCACCTGCTCATACGTCGAACTGACGGTGCGTCAGGTTCAGACCACCGGGGCCGGGAAGGTCGGGTACTCCACGCCGGAGACGTGCTGGACGACCCGGATGACCTGGCACGAGTAGCCGAACTCGTTGTCGTACCACAGGTAGAGGATCGCGCTGTCACCGTCGACCTTGGTGGCGCCGGCGTCGACGATCGAGGCGTGACGCGAGCCGATGAAGTCGTTGGAGACCGCGTCGGGGGCGCTGATGAAGTCGATCTGGCGCTTCAGCGGCGAGGTCAGCGACACCTTGCGGAGGTAGTCGAGGACCTCCTCACGGGTGGCCTCGCGGCCGAGTCGCAGGCTGAGGATCGCGATCGAGACGTCGGGCACCGGGACGCGGATGGAGCTGCCGGTGATCGGGGCCTTGAGCTCGGGCAGCGCCTTGGCGACCGCGGAGGCGGCACCCGTCTCGGTGATGACCATGTTGAGCGGCGCGGAACGGCCGCGACGGTCGGCCTTGTGGTAGTTGTCCAGCAGGTTCTGGTCGTTGGTGAACGAGTGGACGGTCTCCACGTGGCCGCGCAGGACGCCGTACTCGTCCGCCATCGCCTTGAGCGGCGGGACGATCGCGTTGGTGGTGCAGGACGCGCAGGACAGGATCTGCTCGTCCGGCTTGATCGTGTCGTGGTTGACGCCGTGCACGATGTTGGGGACGTCGCCCTTGCCCGGCGCGGTCAGGACGACCTTGTCGATGCCGGGGCGGAGGTGCTTCGACAGACCCGCGCGGTCACGCCACTTGCCGGTGTTGTCGATGAGGATGGCGTTCTTGATGCCGTACGCCGTGTAGTCGACCTCGGAGGGGTCGCTCGCGTAGATCACCTTGATCTCGTTGCCGTTGGCGACAATGGTGCTGTTCGCCTCGTCAACGGTGATCGTTCCCTGGAACTGGCCGTGGATGGAGTCGCGGCGCAGCAGCGAGGCGCGCTTGACGATGTCCTGGTCGCCGCCCTGACGGACGACGACGGCACGCAGTCGCAGGCCGTTGCCGGAGCCGGCCTTCTCGATCAGCAGGCGGGCGACGAGGCGGCCGATGCGGCCGAATCCGTAGAGGACGACGTCGCGCGGCTCGGCGCGCTCGATCTTGTTGGCACCCGTGGCACCGGCGACGGCCTCGGCGGTGAACTCCTCCACCGACAGACCGCGGTCGTCGGCCTTGAACGTCGCGGCGAGCATGCCTATGTCGATCTGGGAGGGGCCCAGGTCGAGGGCGGTGAGAGCCTGCAGGAACGGCATGGTCTCGGTGACCGAGAGTTCCTCACCGTCGATCTGCCGGGCGAATCGGTGGGTCTTCAGGATGCTGACCACCGACTTGTTCACCAGGGAGCGGCTGTGGAGCAGGACCGTGACGTCCCTTTCCCGGTGCAGCTTCCCGATGATCGGGATCATCGACTCCGCGATCTCCTCGCGGTTCATCCAGTTTGTGAACGAGTCCTCGTTGACAGTCACAGGTTTATCTTTCGAGCTAGGCGGCGCTCATATGCTAACCCCATGCCACTTCGATCATTCACGCGGCACCCCTGAGCAGCGAACCGTGATCGACTCCATGGAACATCGGAGCGCGGAATGCCCTGTTTCATGGGGGTGGAGATGGCCTGACTCGTCATGTCCTGGGCGTTTCTCGTCTCCTACGCCGACCCACGGCGGACCCCCGCCGCCGAAGGCCGGCCTTGCGCCGCCTGCGATGCTGCCGCTCGAAGGGCCGCCGGGGCCGGCCGCAGCGGTTCAGCCGCCGCCCTGCATGGCCTGCCTGGCGCGCTTCTCCATCTCCTCGGGCGAAATGTCCTCCACATGGGTGGCGACGGCCCAGCGATGGCCGAAGGGGTCCTCGAACTGACCGGAGCGGTCGCCGTAGAACTGGTCCTTGACCGCGTCCACCTCCACGGCGCCCTTGGCGAGCGCCGCGGCGAAGACCGCGTCGACGTCCTCGACGTACACGTAGAGCGTCACCGATGTGCCGCCCACCGACTTCGGACCGCGCATTCCCATCTCCGGGTACTCGTCCGAGAGCATGACGACGGAGTTCCCGATCTCCACCTCGGCGTGGCCGATCGTGCCGTCCGGCGCACCCATCCTCATGCGTTCGACGGCACCCAGGACCGAGCAGTAGAAGTCGATCGCTTCCGCGGCCCCGTCGACGCAGAGGTAGGGGGTGACGCGCGGATAACCCTCGGGAACGGGCTTGACGCTCATCCGATTCCCGCCTTTCCGGTCGGTGACGGTCACGGCCGGCCGGCGTCCTGCGACGACCACGGACCGCCGATGCGGGGGAGGTGCCGTGCGGGCCGGGCAGACATCGCGGCCACGCAGGCCGTACCAGCGTGGCACGCGTCGACGCACCCCGCAGCCGGGCGGCGGCGCGGTGTCGCCGGAACGATTCGGGCGGCCCGGGTGAGCCCCGTCTCATCCGAGTGCCGCCTCTTGTCTATGCAACGAGTTGCATAGCAAGATCGGCGTCATGGCGCTCGAACACGCGATCCTCGTCTCTCTGCTGGAGAAGCCGGGCTCCGGCTATGAGCTGGCCCGCCGGTTCGAGCGGTCCATCGGGTACTTCTGGACCGCCACCCACCAGCAGATCTACCGCGTGCTCAAGCGCATGGAGAGCGAGGGCCTGCTCGATGTCCGCGACGTGCCGCAGCAGAGCAGGCCGGACAAGAAGGAGTACTCGGTCGCCGGGCCCGGCCGCGCCGAGCTCTCCCGGTGGCTGCACGAGCCGGTCGAACCCGAGAGCGTCCGGCACGAGCTCGCGGTGAAGGTCCGCGGCGCAGCCTTCGACGACCCCGCCGCCCTGATCAGCGAGGTCGAGCGCCACCGCCGGGCGCACGGCGACCGGCTCACGCACTATCTGGCCGGTGAGGCGCGCGACTTCACCGGGCCCGACGCGCCCGCGCCCCTCGACGCCGGCCAGGAACTGCAGCACGTGGTGCTGCGCGGTGGTATCGCGTACGAGCGGATGACGATCGCCTGGCTCGACGACGTACTCGCCACTCTCCACCGGCTCGCCGCCTCACACCGTTCCGACTGAACCGCTTCCGCCGTATCCGCCTGTCCCCCCGTATCCGTCAACCCCCGACACTCCGGAAGGCGAACACCCATGGCCGACCCGCTGCTGTTCAACCCCCGCACCTACGACCCGGCACACTTCGACGCCGAGACCCGGAGGCTGCTGCGCGCGACCGTCGACTGGTTCGAGGCGCGCGGCAAGCGCAAGCTGATCGAGGACTACCGCTCCCGCGCCTGGCTGTCGGACTTCCTCGACTTCTCCGCCAAGGAAGGTCTCTTCGCTACGTTCCTCACCCCGGCGTCCGCCGCGACCGGCGAGGACCAACGGTGGGACACGGCCCGGATCGCCGCCCTCAACGAGATCTTCGGCTTCTACGGGCTCGACTACTGGTACGCCTGGCAGGTGACCATCCTCGGTCTCGGCCCCGTCTGGCAGAGCGACAACGCGGCAGCCCGCAGCCGTGCGGCCGAACTCCTCACCCAGGGCGAGGTGTTCGCCTTCGGCCTGTCCGAGAAGACGCACGGCGCCGACATCTACTCCACCGACATGCTGCTCGAGCCCGACGGCAACGGCGGTTTCCGGGCCACCGGTTCGAAGTACTACATCGGCAACGGCAACGCAGCCGGTCTCGTCTCGGTGTTCGGCCGCCGCACCGACATCGAGGGCCCCGACGGCTACGTCTTCTTCGCCGCGGACAGCCGCCACCCGGACTACCACCTGGTGAAGAACGTCGTCGACTCCTCCAAGTACGTCAGCGAGTTCCGCCTCGAGAACTACCCGGTCGCTCCCGACGACGTCCTGCACACCGGCCGCGCCGCCTTCGACGCCGCGCTGAACACCGTCAACGTCGGCAAGTTCAACCTGTGCACCGCCTCCATCGGTATCTGCGAGCACGCGATGTACGAGGCCGTCACCCATGCGCAGAACCGCATCCTCTACGGCCGCCCCGTGACCGCGTTCCCGCACGTGCGGCGTGAGCTGGCCGACGCGTACGTCCGCCTCGTCGGCATGAAGCTGTTCAGCGACCGCGCCGTCGACTACTTCCGCTCCGCCGGCTCCGACGACCGGCGCTACCTGCTGTTCAACCCGATGACGAAGATGAAGGTGACCACCGAGGGCGAGAAGGTCATCGACCTCATGTGGGACGTCATCGCGGCCAAGGGCTTCGAGAAGGACACCTACTTCGCCCAGGCCGCCTCCGAGATCCGGGGGCTGCCCAAGCTCGAGGGCACGGTCCACGTGAACCTCGCGCTCATCCTCAAGTTCATGCACAACCACCTGCTGGCCCCGGCCGAGTACGAGCCCGTGCCGACGCGACTGGACGCCGCCGACGACGCGTTCCTCTTCCGGCAGGGACCGGCCCGCGGCCTGGGCTCGGTGCGCTTCCACGACTGGCGCCCCGCCTACGACGGCTACGCCCATGTGCCCAACGTCACCCGGTTCCGCGAACAGGCCGACGCGCTCTGTGAGTTCGTCACCACCGCCGCCCCCGACGAGAAGCAGAGCCGCGACCTCGACCTGCTCCTGGCCGTCGGCCAGCTCTTCGCCCTGGTCGTGCACGGCCAGCTGATCCTGGAGCAGGCCCGCCTCACCGGCCTCGACGAGGACGTGCTCGACGAACTGTTCGCCGTCCTCGTCCGGGACTTCTCCGCGTACGCGGTCGAGCTGTACGGCAAGGACTCCGCCACTGCCGAGCAGCAGAGCTGGGCGCTGGGCGCGGTGCGCCGTCCCGTCGTGGACGAGGCCCGTTCGGCGCGCGTCTGGCAGCGTGTCGAGGCGCTGTCCGGGGCGTACGAGATGGCGCCGTAAGCAGCGCACCCACGTGGCCGCCGACACCTCGGCGGCCACGTTCCCCCTCGTGGACGCGGGCGCGGCGTTCACCACCGCGGACGGGGTCCGTCGCGCTCCTCCGGCACGTCGGACTCCGCAACCGCCCCGGGGTGACGGGCACCCTGGAGTCCCTCCAGCCGCGCGGCGACATGCCGTGGGCGCCGGGGACCGCCACCACGGCCACCCCCGTCTCGGCTAGTAGGGCACGGTGGCCGCAGTTGCGGTCGCGCCGCACGGATCGGCTCAACGTCTCCTTCGACGCCCTTCAGTCGGCGCCTCGGTGCCTCGTTGATCACCACGCTTACCCTCGCACTACCACGCAGATCACAAAGTGGGACCCCGCTGCCGGACACCGCCCTCAGGAAGCGGCGTCGATGAGGGCCTGGAACAGGCGCTTGGGGTCTTCGGCGAGCCTGTTGCAGACGTAGAGCCACCATTCGGTGCCGAAGACGACGTATTCGCGGGTGGGGTGGCCTTTCTCGGCCATGGCGTTGAGGCGGTCGGGGCCAAGGCCGAGGAGGGTTTCGAATTCCCAGAGAGCGGTCTCATAGCCCTTCCCTCCGAGGTCGGAGTCAATGCGCTGGATCAGGTCCCAGTCATGGGTGGCGAAGGAGCACAGGTGGCCTGAGTTGGCCAGTTGCTCTGCGTAGTTGAGGTAGGTGGTGGTTAGAGCGGACCCTTCGCGCGGTAGGGCGATGGTCTCGGGCTCGAGAAAGGCGCCCTTGACCAGGCGGATACGGCCAGGGAGCGCGAGGAGTTCTCGCAGGTCGTCGGCCGTGCGGTGAAGTCGCGCCTGGACCGTGATGCCGACGTGGTCGTACCGCTCGCACAAGGTGCGGTGCAGGGCCAGCACGGCGTCGGTGCGGTCGGAGCCTTCAGCTGAGATGATCATCTCTAGACCCGTCTCGGCTGTGGCCTGCGCAATGCGGGACGCATTGGCCAGGGCAAGGTCTGCGTCGACGGCGAGGCCGATGTGGGACAGGTCGAGAGAAATCGAGCAGCCGGGTGGCAGCAGTCGGGCGGCGTCGAGGAACACGTCGGTCTCCGTCGCAGCCCGCTGCCGGTCGCGGCAGCTTTCCCCTAGGTACTCGACGCTCACACGGTGACCGTCCGCAAGGATGCTGTTCGCGCGGTCTAGCGCATCGGTCAGGCTTTCGCCTGCCACGAACCGCCTGGCGACCTTATGGACCAGGGGGCCCAGTATCGGGTCTTGCGGGATGCGCCACTTCAGGTCCTCATCGAGCGCGAGGGTGCGCAATACCTGTCCAGACTGCGACGAAAGTGCGTCCGTGCTGGTGACGGGGAGGTTCGTGGTCATCGTATGCCCTAGCTGTCTGCGTGGTTCACGGAACGGTTCGAGCCTTCCAAGGCCAGGCGCCAGACGAAAGTGGCAGGGATGACATGTAGGCTGAAATTGCTGCCATCGTGTCGAATGTGAGGGAGACCGGCTCTGATGCTGAGCGATGTCGCCGTCCTGGCTCTCGAAGGCAGCCATGCCTTCGAGCTGGGTATCTTCTGTGAGGTCTTCGGTATCGACCGCAGCGACGAAGCACTGCCCGTCTACGAATTCGCCCTCGTCTCGGCAACGGGCGGCAGCGTGCCCACGCGCCACGGCTTTGACGTACAGGCCCCTCATGGCCTGGACCGACTCTCCTCCGCGGATCTCATCTGCGTCCCGGCCTATGACATAGCGGTGCGGCAGCCGGACCGCTTGGTCGACGCGCTGTGTGCCGCCGCTGAACGCGGCGCCCGCGTCCTGAGCATCTGCACCGGCGCCTTCCTCCTGGGCCAGGTGGGCCTGCTGGACGGACGGCGCTGCACCACCCACTGGCGCTACACCGAGGAACTGGCCCGCCGCCACCCGAGGGCCCGGGTCGAATCGGACGTGCTGTACGTCGACGAGGACCCGGTCATCACTGGCGCCGGCACCGCCGCCGGCGTCGACGCGTGCCTGCACCTGGTCCGCAAGGAACACGGCAGTGCCGTCGCCAACGCCATCGCGCGCCGCATGGTCGCTCCTCCGCACCGGGAAGGCGGCCAGCGCCAATACCGCGAACGCCCCCAGCCCCGGGAGGGAACCGGCTCCCTCAGCCCTGTCCTTGCCTGGATCGAAGCCCACCTCGACCAGAACCTGACCGTCGAGGCCATGGCCCACCACGCCCACCTGTCCCCCCGCACCTTCGCCCGGCGCTTCCAGGAGGAAACCGGAACCACCCCCGTCCAATGGCTGACGGCGCAGCGCGTCCTCCTCGCCCAGCACCACCTGGAGAGCACCGACGATGCGATCACCACCATCGCCCGACGGACCGGCTTCGGCACCGTCGACAACCTGCGCCATCACTTCGCCCGACGCCTGGGAATCACGCCCCAGGTATACCGACGCACCTTCCGCCTTCCACACCAGGAGTCATGACACTCCTTCGGCAGAGCTGGCCCCGGCTTGGGCCCTGCCCGCCGGGAAGGTGATGCGGAGCGTGAAAGCGTAGGGGTGGGACCGTGCTCACGCAGATGGACCAGACGCTGCTCCGCTTCCTTCAAGCTGGGACGGTGACCGGCCTGGATCCACCACAACACCGACATCGCCTCGTCCACCCGCTCGAAGAACTCATAGCGACGCGCCATAACATCACGATGCAGCCCCTGATACGTGAACGCCATCAGCGCATGAAGATCCCGCCACACTGACATATTCACCACCAGGCACTCATCACTAAGGATGAGCAGGCCCGATCGGTCGCGCTGCACAAGAATCGCACCCTGCAGTGTGCGTACTGCCTGCAGTGGGCCCTGCTGGCGCGCGCCCGCAGAGGAGGGCGGGGTCGAGGCGTACGACCCGGCGGCGCCCGCCGTCTTCCAAGCTCTAGTAGGCGGTGTCCGCGCCGGCAGCGCGGCGTCCGTCGCGGGCAGCAGGTACGTACGGGGATCCTCAGACCCGTCAGGAGCTCGCGCAGGCCGGGTCCGGCGTCGTGGGCCCCCTGGAGGAGAGCCGGTCCGATCAGCCGAGGCCGTCGGCCAGGGCGGCGAGCAACTCCCGTTCCCGCGGGCCACTGAGACCGGCTCGCCGTGCCCGGTCCAGGCCCTGCTCGCGTTCCCAGACGAGCGTGTCGGCCAGCAGTTCCGCCCGGGGCCGATGGCGGAGCCCCGCGGCGCGGGCGGCGGAGCCGGTCCGGGCGGACCATCCTTCCCAGCCCGGCTCGATCAGCCACATCGGCAGCGACTCGGCCCCCATGTACCCGGCCACGCCGTTCGCACGCAGCCATTCCGAGCCGGCGGTGACGACCGGACCGGTGTGTCCGCCGACCGAGCGGGACAGCTCGATCCACTCGCCGAACGGCACGACCGGGCCGACGGCGTCGTAGGTGCCGGTGGTTCCCGTCTCCGCGGCGTCGAGCAGCCAGGCGGTGAGGTCCCGCACGTCGACCACCTGTGTCGGCATGGCCGGCTCGTCGGGAACCAGCATCGGCCCTCGCCGATCGCGTGCGGCACGGGCCACCCAGTAGCCGGAGCGTCCGCTGTGGTCTCCGGGGCCGCCGATGAGACCGGCGCGTGCGATGAGCAGGCGATCGCCCATCACGGCCGCCGACGCCTGCTCGCAGGCGACCTTCGCCTCGCCGTACACCTCACGGTCCGCCTCGCTCCGGTCGGTCGGAGCGAGGAGGGCCGTGGACTCGTCCGTGTCCGATGCACCATGGGACGCATAGGCGCTGACGGACGAGACGTAGATCCAGTGCCGGGCGCGGCTCCCCAGGGCGTCCAGTGCCCCACGGACGAAACCCGGCTGCCATGACACCTCGACGACCGCGTCCCATGCGCGGTCGAGCAGTGGCCCGTAGGCCGAGGGATCCGTCCGGTCGGCCGCCACCAGGGCCGCTCCGTCCGCCATGGCTCCGCTCTCGCCGCGGGCGAGGCAGGTCACCCGATGGCCGCGCGCGAGCGCCTGGCGCGACAACTCACGGCCCACCCAAGCTGTTCCGCCCAGAACCAAGATCTCCATATCGACACCCAAACACAGTCGGCGCCGGATCCCCAGCGGCGTTCGCCCGCAGCGGACCGGGTCCGTCGGCCGCCGCTTGAGCGACTCCCCGCGCGATCGGAGCGACGCTGCGGACCAGGGCGCAGGGTCGGCCTCCCCTGCGCGTCAGTCGGTCACGGGCGCCTCGGTCGCGAGGCGATCACCTCGGCGGCCGTCGCCCTCGCGGACGCCGAAGGGCTCGAAGCGGTGACGATGCGACGGGGCGCCGCACAGGTCGGAGCCGGTGTCATGTCGCTCTACAGCTGCGCCCCCGACAAGGAGACGCTGCCGGCGCTGGTGATCGACCACGTCAGCGGCGAACTGCCGGCGACGGGGCCCCTGTCCGGCGACTGGCGCGCCGACCTCGCGGACATCGCCCACCTCCAGCGGGCCCTCATGCTGCGGCATCCCTGGCTGTCCACCGCCCTGTCCACCCGCCGCTCCCCCGGCTCGAACGTGCTGGCTTTCATGGAACGCGCGCTCTCCGCCTTGCGGCCCACCGGGCTGGACGGAGCGGCGAAGCCGGAGGTGTTCGCCCAGCTCACGGGATTCGTGGCCGGGCACGTCGCGCATGAGACCGCGCTGGCTGACGCCGCGCGGTCACCCTCGGACCCGGTCGACGGTGCGGCCCAGGATGCGACCCGCCTCCGTCTCACCTGCTCATGCTCGGGGGTTGCAGCCGTGGTCGGGGCTGTCGGCGGCCACCAGGTCGTCGTAGACCGCGACCTTGTACCGGATCAGGTCCAGACAACGGGTGAGTTCGGCGATCTGCTCGCCCACGCGCGCCTCGTGTTCGCGCAGCAGGGCGAGGCGTTCGGGCTCGTTGCCGGCGCCCGCGCGTGCCAGCTCGGTGTAGCGGCGGATCGCCGGCAGCGGCATGCCGGAGGCGCGCAGGATCACGCAGAGACGGAGCCAGTCGACGTCGTCCTCGCTGTAGACACGACGTCCGCCGGCATCCCGGACCGGGCCGTTCAGCAGGATGCCCTCGCGCTCGTAGAAGCGCAGCGCATGGACACTCAGGCCCGTCCGTTCGGCCACCTGCCCGATGCTCAGCCCGGCCGCGCGCTCGGTCACAGCGTTCCCCCCGCCCTGGTCAGCACTTGATCTAGAGCCGAGTCTAGGTCCTAGCGTTCCCGTCGCCGGGCTGGTCGGAGCAGGCCTGCACATCGCCGAATCCGTTTACCATCAAGGGGTTTCATCATGCGCTATCGCGTCCTCGGCGGCACGGGCATGGAAGTCAGTACCTACTGTCTCGGGGCCATGATGTTCGGCACGGTCGGCAATCCGGATCACGACGACTGCGTACGGATCATCCATGCCGCGCTCGACCACGGCATCAACTTCGTCGACACCGCCGACATGTACTCCGCGGGCGAGTCGGAGACCATCGTCGGCAAGGCCCTGCAGCGCCGCCGGGACGACGTCGTACTCGCGACCAAAGTCCACTTCCCGATGGGCGAGGGCCGCAACCGGGGTGGCAACTCACGGCGCTGGATCGTCCGGGAGGTGGAGGAGAGCCTGCGACGGCTGGGCACGGACTGGATCGATCTGTACCAGGTGCACCGTCCGGACCACACCACCGACATCGAGGAGACCCTCTCGGTGCTGGGTGATCTGGTGCGGGAAGGCAAGATCCGGGCATTCGGGTGCTCGACCTTTCCCGCCGAGGAGATCGTCGAAGCACACCATGTCGCCGAACGCCGAGGGCTCCGGCGATTCCACACCGAGCAGCCGCCGTACTCGCTGCTCGCCCGGGGCGTCGAGGCACATGTGCTGCCTGTCGTGCAGCGGCTCGGGATGGGTGCACTGACCTGGAGTCCGCTCGCATCGGGCTTCCTCACCGGGCGCTACCGCAAGGGGCAGCCGGTCGATCTCGGCACCGGTCGCGCCGCGCTCGACCCGGCGCGCTTCGACCCGGGTCTGCCCGGCAACGCGGCAAAACTGGAGGCCGTCGAGGAGCTCGTGGCGGTCGCGGACGGACTCGGCTGCACCCTGCCGGAACTGGCGCTGGCCTTCCCGCTGGCGCATCCGGCCGTCACCTCGGTGATCATCGGGCCGCGTACGTACGAGCAGCTCCACGACACGCTCAAGGGGTCGTCCCTCGTCCTCGACGACGCCGTCCTGGACAGGATCGACGAGATCGTGGCGCCCGGGACCAACCTCTACCAGCCGGACGGAGCCTGGCGCGCGCCGTCCCTCACGCACTCGGCCCGTCGGCGCCGCCATCCACTCGACGACCGGCCGGCGGCCTGAAGCCGTACGCTCACCCGTGCTGCCGCCGGCACGAAGGCACCACGCGCGGCACGGCGCGGTGGTCCCCGCCGACAGGTCCCCCGCCGACAGACCTTCCGCGGCGTCGGGCTGGACCAGGGCCGGGAAAAGTCGGTGGCCGCCCGGCCGTCCAGTGGCGAGACTTCCGATGTGACGCTTCACGAGAACGAGATCCCCGTCGACGAGACGCTGGTCCGGTCGCTGCTGGGGGCACAGTGCCCGGAGTGGGCCGACCTGTCGTTGTCGCCCGCGGGTGCGGGCACCGACAACACCATGTACCGGCTGGGCGACGACCTGCTCGTGCGACTTCCGCGTACCGCCGACAACGGACGGGCCGTGCGGAAGGAACAGGAATGGCTTCCTCGCCTGGCGCCCCTTCTTCCGTGTCGGATTCCCGAGCCCGTCCACGCAGGGACGCCCACCGACGCCTTCCCGCTCGTCTGGTCGGTCTACCGCTGGATCGACGGTGACGAGGCCGGCCCGGAGACGGTCCGGGACTGGGCAGCCTTCGGAGCCGACCTGGCGGCGGTCGTCAGGGAACTCCACGGCATCGGCCTGATGGGAGCGACCCGCGCGGATGGCCTCAGCTGGTACCGCGGAGGCGCCTTGGGGCCATGTGACCAGTGGGTCGGCAGGTGTCTCGACGACTGCCGGGCCACGGTGGGTTCCGAGCTCGACGTCGACGCTCTGGAGCAGTTGTGGCGAGCCGCGCTCGCACTGCCCGAGCCCTCGGGACCGCATGTGTGGCTCCACGGCGACCTCAAGCCGACCAACCTCCTGGTACGGGACGGCAGGTTCCACGCGGTCATCGACTTCGGAGGACTCTCGGTCGGCTTTCCCGACGCCGAGCACTCCACGCTCTGGGACCTGCCGCCACAGGCACGACACGCCTACTGGGACACCATGGACCTCGACGATCCGACCTGGACACGCGCCCGCGCCTGGGCGATCGCGGTGGGCGTCAGCGGCATCTCGTACTACTGGCACACCTTCCCCTCCTTCGTCGCCGAGTGCCGAGCACGGCTTCAGGCGATCCTCGCCGACGCCACCGCGCGCTGAGCGGCCTCCCCGAGCCGGCAGGAGGACCCGGGCAGCACCTCCAGCGCGCAGCACCGGACCGCGGCTGCCGGGGACGTCACAGCAGAACCGGTAGTACTGATGATCTCGCGCTGGGTAGGGTGAACCACCGGACATCAGACAACTGTCCATACATTTCACACGAGTTGCGGGGCTTGTCCGCGCGGCGCGTGTGCCATGCACGAGGACGTCCCTGCGGCGGGGACGGTGCGCCGCAGGACGACGGCCCGTTCCTCCGCAGCGAGGTGGCTCGCGGCGCCGGGGGCCGGCGACGCGTGTGCCGCCGATGCCGCGGGGTCAGGAAAGTGAGCAGACAGATGCAACCCACGTTCGTACTGGTTCACGGAGCCTTCGCGAACTCCTTCTCCTTCGCACCCCTCCAGGCCGAACTCGGCCTTCTCGGCCACCGTTCGGTCGCCGTCGACCTGCCCGGCCACGGCTTCGGGGCGACCTACACCCGCGCCTACCAGGCGCCGCAGGATCCCGAAGGGCTCGCCTCCGCGCCCGGCGCGATCAAGGGTGTCACGCTCGCCGACAACGCCGCGCACCTGACAGGGATCCTGGAACGGGCCAAGCGGAACGGCCCCGTGATCCTCGTCGCCCACAGCCGGGGCGGCGTCACGGCCACGGCCGCCGCCAATGCCCGGCCGGACCTGATCGACCGCATCGTGTACGTCTCGGCCTGGTGCCCGGTCGAACTCGACGTCGCCGACTACTACGCCGAGCCGGAGATGGCCACGGTCGACGCCGCCTCCCTGGCTTTGGCGATGGCCGGGAACCCTGCCGAACTCGGCCTGCTCCGCGTCAACTTCCGCACCGCGGACCCCGACGCCCTCGCGGCGTTCAAGGCGGCCTTCCTCGCCGACGGCACCGACGAGGAGTTCCTGACCTTCCTGAACACTCTCCAGCCCGACGAGAACCTGGACGTCGGCACCTCCGCCGACCGGGCGCAGGCCGCAACCTGGGGCCGCATCCCGAAGACCTACGTCCGCCTGACCGACGACACCAGCATCCCGCTCGCCATGCAGGACCGACTGATCCGCGAGGGCGACGAGCTGACTCCGGACAACCCGTACGACGTCCGCACTCTTGAGGGCAGCCACCTGAAGTGGCTCGTCGACCCGGCGCCGGCAGCCCGGGTCCTGGATGAACTCGCCACGCTCCCGGCCCCGTCCGACCGATCGTGACCGGCGCCGCATGAGCGGTGCGGCGGCGGTGACGGCGCCGTGAAAGACATGTCCGTGGCTGTCGCGTCAGGGGCGACAGCTTGGAACCGGGTTTCCGGACTCGACACAGCGTACCCTCGTCGACACGGACCGTCGCGGTCCACTCGGCCGCTGCACGGGACGGTCCGGACAGCGGCCAAGGACGCTGCCGCTGCCGGACCTGCCCGGGTGCCGTACGACTCCCCTGGGAACGTGGCCGCTCCTCGGCCCTCCGCCCGCGCCCTGTCGTAGGCCCGGCGGGCCGAGGTGACCTGCGAGAGGTGGGCATCGGACCAGGTGGCGAGCGCGTCGAAGACGGGGACGAGGGAGCGGCCCGGCTCACCGCCGTCGGCCAAGGGCATCAGGCGGGGCCTCGAGCCGGCCCGGACCGCTTCGAGGACGAGGCCGGGGAGGACCGCGAATCGATCCGGCATCCGGCATCCGGCATCCGGCGGCTATCATCGGCTGCGGCGACGCCGTCTCGGCGCCCGCCCCGGACGAGAGCGACGCCGTACCCGGCCAGGCAAAGACGGCTCGCAGCTACTCATGCACGTCATCGATCTCGTCGAAGGATCAGCGGCTACCCGCTCACCCCGGCCGTCTTCGCACTGGCCGGGGCCGGCACTGCGCCGCACTCCCGCAGCGCCCTGTCGCCCGCCCCGGCCGTCCACCAGCCGCACGATGGTCGCCCTCAGCCGGGCGTCATGGCGCCGCGCACCGCTGAAATGATCCCGGCCCCGGCATCCGCCTCCCTGACAACGGCCTGCGTCCGGCAGACCGCCCACCACCACTGAAGGAGATCCCCCATGCCCGCGGAAAAGGACCTGCACAAGCTGCTCGTCGGCATGCGTCCCGTGCTGAACCCGGGAGAGTACGTCTTCACCGTCGCCCCCGACGGTCGCGTCCCCGCGGACGTCCGACCCGTCGCCACCGTCGCCGAGGAGGAAGGACTCACCCTTGTCCTGCCGAGGCAGGATGCCGACCGGACCGGTCTCGCCTACGACTACGTCGCCGCCTGGATCACCTTGCGGGTGCACTCCGCCCTGGACGCCGTCGGCCTCACCGCAGCCATCGCCGAGGCGCTGACGCGGGCCACTATCAGCTGCAACGTCATCGCCGGCTTCCACCACGACCACCTGTTCGTCCCCCACGACAGCGCCGCCCGTGCGCTAGCCGTCCTGGAGGATCTGACTCACAGTCAGTGAGGGTCCGGGGAACTGGCATTACCGGACTGGGCGGGTCCGAGAGCCGGCTTCTCGGTAGCGATGAGGTCGGCCACTCGTTCCGGCTCGTCGACCTGGACGCCGTGGCCTGCCTGCGTCAGCAGGTGCAACTCGCTGCGCGGGAACAGCTCGGCGAAATGCCGCGCCACCCTCGCGTGTCGGATTCATCGCCGCATCCTTGGCCGGCGTCGGGCAGCCGCCGAGTGGTTCCCGTGGGAATCATGGTCCCGGTGAGCGGTTCCGGCCAGCTGCCGAACCCGCCGTCACGATGTGCCTTCGCCGACACCGGATCCGCCACCCGGGTGCGACGGGTACTTCGTCCCCCGCGCATCCCAGTGCGGGGTCCTGCGCGCGGCGAGGGCGTTCCTGGCCCTGCGTTCGACCAGGATCGGCACGTACGTCCGGACCCGTGCGTGGCGCAGTGTCTCGTACGCCGTTCTCACGTGCGTGTCGATGGTGGCGGGATCCGCCGCGGGGAAGGAGGCCTTGAGGCGTTCCTTCACGTGCCGCAGCGCCTCCCGGTCGGACTGTCCGGCGCTGACCTCCGTCTCCCCGCCCTGCGGTGGTGTTCCGGCTTCGGGGCGCATGGCCGTCGAAGGCTCGCCCGGAGGACGGACAGGGCCGTCAGGTGTCAGGCTCTCGCTCTCCGTGTTCATCACGCCCCCGCATGACCGGCTTCTCCTGCTGAGAAGAAAGAGGGTGGCCGCGGGAAACAGGGGCACCGTCGCCTGCGGCCCGTCGGGCGGTTTCCCTCGGTGCCGGCCGGTAAACGCCGTTGCCCACGGTCGCCGACGCCAGGAGGCCACCGCCCGCATCCCTGCCATCAGCTTCCTGCACCTGCCCGCTCCGTCGATCCGGTCGCCCCGTCAAGGCACGCGCCGCGGCGGCGGTGATGGCGCCCTGCCCGTACCGGATGTTCGCCAGAGGCCGCGCACGACGCCGACGTCGCCGACGTCGACCCGCGCACGCCCCGGCCGACGGACTCGACCACGTCCTCGCCACCCCCGACCGCCGGTCAGTCGCCTGCCGCCGACTCCTGTCGGGTGCGGGCAGCGAGGACTCCGGCGGTGAAGCCGGCGAGTCGCTCCCGCAGGTCCTCGCGGGGCACGCTCTTTTCACCGGCCAGGTAGGCGACGAGGTCGGCTCGGGTGGCCGCGAGCAGGACGTGGGCGGTGAAGTCGCTCTCGGCCTGCCCGGGAATCCGCGCCAGCAGATCACGGAGAAGGGCATGCCACCGCTCGTAGTGCTCCGTCCGATACGGGCTGGCCGCGCCGGTCTGCTCCAGGGCCAGCGCGAGGTGGCGGTTGTCGAGCTTGAAGCACAGCACGGCGTCCAGCAAAGCCGGTACGCGCTTGAGCGGCGGGGTCTCGGGCCCCAGCGGCGGCGGGCCCTCGTCGACGGCCTTCCTGATCGGTTCGAGCCGCGCCTCGTACAACGCGCGGATCAGCCCCGTGCGATCGCCGAAGGCACGGAAGAGCGTTCCCTTTCCGACGCCTGCCGCCGCTGCGATGTCGGCCATGGTGACCTCTTCGGGACTCTGGCAGTGGGTGAAGAGGTCATCGGCGGCCGCGAAGACGGCAGCCCGGTTACGGGCCGCGTCCTTGCGTGGCCTGCGCTCGGACATACGGTTCCTCCAGTTGCGATCCGGACCGGCGGTCCGTATCTTTAATCGAAACGGACCGCTGGTCCGCATGGTACGCGAGGGAGTAACTCATGCGCACGGACACCCCACCGGAAGATCTGTACCGCCACAGCCTGCGACTGCTGCTGGACAAGAACATTCCCGCCTGGGTCGGGCTATGGGCCGACGACGGCAGCATGGAGTTCCCGTTCGCTCCCCCGGGCCGGCCCCGGCGCCTGGAGGGCAGGGAGGCCATCGCCTCCTATATGCGCGACTATCCCGGCCACATCGACCTGCACGACTTCCCCGACCTGCGGATCCACCGGACCACCACCCCGGAGACCATCGTGGTCGAGATGCGCGGCGTGGGCCGTCTCGTGAAGACCGGCGCCCCCTTCGACATGACCTACATCGCCGTCGTGACCGCCCAGGACGGACGCTTCACCTCCTATCGCGACTACTGGAACCCCCTCGCCGTCCAGGAACCCGGCATGGACTTCACCGGGAGCAGCACCCGATGACCACCACCGCCACCACCCTGGTCATCGGCGCCACCGGCACCACCGGCAGCCGTACCGCCGCGCGGCTGATCGCCGCCGGGCACCGCGTCAGGGCCGCCGGCCGCCGCGCGACCCCGCTGCCGGGCGCCGAACCGGTCCGCTTCGACTGGTACGACCCCGCCACCTTCGACGAGGCGCTCGCCGGCGCCGACCGCGTCTACCTCATTCCGCCACTGGGCGACCCGGACCCGGCCGCGGTCATGCTGCCGTTCCTCCACCGTGCCCGCGCCACCGGCGTACACCGCGCGGTGCTCCTCGGCTCCTCGGCCATCCCCGAGGGCGGCCCGGCGGTGGGAGCGGTGCACCAGGCCCTGCCCGGCCTGTTCGACGAGTGGGCGGTACTGCGGCCCTCGTGGTTCATGCAGAACTTCACCGGCACGCACGCCCACGCCGTCAGCATCCGCGAGGACGGAGTCATTCTGACCGCGGCCGGCGCCGGACGGGTTGGTTTCGTCGACGCCGACGACATCGCCGCCGTCGCCGCCCATGCCCTGACCGACGACGCCGCGCCCAATACCGACCTGGTCCTGACGGGCCCGGAGGCGCTCAGCCACGACGACGTAGCCGCCATCGTCACGGAGGTCACCGGACGCCCCGTGGTCCACCGCCACCTGACGTACGAGCAGATACGTGACCGTCTGGCCCCCGCCATATCACTGGAGTTCGCCGCCCTGCTGGCCGGCATGGACCGCGCCATCGCCGAGGGAGCCGAGGACCGCACCACCGACACCGTCCAGCGCATCACCGGCCGCCCGCCGCACGGCTTCCGCGCGTTCGCCGAACGGGAGCTGGCGCGAGGCAGATGAGCCGCGCGGCCGGCTGCGGGCCGCTGACCGGTGCGGGCCCGCCACCGCGCGGCCCGCACCGCCTCCGTGGCGGAACCGGGTACGGAACCCCGTTCAGTCGAGGACGGCGATGGCTTCGATCTCGACCAGGTGCTCGGGGACGTCCAGCGCTGCGGCGCCCAGCAGTGTGGCCGGCGGGGACGCGGTGACTCCGAGCTTCGCGGCCGCCCGGCCGATCCCCTCCATGAGCAGGGGCATCTTGTCTGGAGTCCAGTCGACGACGTGGACGGTCAGTTTCGCCACGTCGTCGAAGCTGTCTCCGGCCTCGGCCAGGGCAGTGCCGATGTTGAGCCAGCGCTGTTCCACCTGCACGGCGAGATCGCCTTCGCCGACCCTTCGAGTCCGCCCCCCACCGCTTCGGTTCTGACGGGCAGAGGCGGAGCCGGCTTCGACCCCCGACGACGGGGTGGTCGTACGCCCGACCACGGGTCGAAGGACAGGGCTTCGCCTCTGGGCGAGGTGCGGATGGCGACCACCGGATCCCCGGGGGTTCCGTCCACATCCACCGAACTGACGAGACATCAGTAGTGGTGTCGCCCGACGGCGCGCGGGCCGGGGCGGGATTGGGTACGGAAGGTGCGGCGGTAGGTGTCCGGTGGGATGCCGACCGTCCGGGCGAAGTGGCGGCGCAGGGTGGTGGCGGTGCCCATGCCGGTGGCCGTCGCGATGGTGTCGACGGTGTCGTCGGTGGTCTCGAGCAGTTCCTGCGCATGTCGGATGCGTTGGGTGAGCAGCCACTGCAGTGGGGTGGTGCCGGTGACCGACTTGAAGTGGCGCCCGAGGTGGCGCGAGCTCATCCCGGCCTGACGGGCCAGGTCCTCCACCGTGAGTGCCTGGTCGAGGCGCTGCAGCACCCAGGGGAACAGGCCGGCCAGCGGATGGTTGCCGGGGGCGGGCACCGGAGTGGTCACGAACTGGGCCTGGCCTCCGTCACGGTGCGGAGGGACGACCAGGCGCCGGGCGATCGTGTTGGCGATGGCCGAGCCGTGGTCGAGGCGCACCAGGTGCAGGCAGAGGTCCATGGCAGCGGCCTTGCCCGCGGAGGTGAGCACGCTGCCGTTGTCCACGTAGAGGACGTCGGGATCCACCGTGACCTGGGGGTGGCGTCTGGTCAGCTCCTCGGTGTGCGCCCAGTGCGTGGTCGCGCGCCGGCCGTCCAGGAGGCCGGCGGCGGCGAGCACGAAGACGCCCGTGCACAGAGAGGCCACGCGGGCCCCCGCCTCGTGGGCCGCTCGCACGGCCTCGACCAGCTCGGCCGGCGGGTCCCGGTCGACGTCGGCCCATCCGGGGACGATCACGGTGTCGGCTCGCTGGAGGTGGTCGAGACCGTGGTCGGGGTCCAGCCGGAAGCGACCGACCCGGACGGCGCTCGGGCCGCAGAGCGCGAAGTCGTACCAGGGGTCGACTATGTGGGTCAGGTCGGCGCCGAAGACCTCGATCGCCAGGGACAGTTCGAAATGCAGCATGCCGTCGGTGATGGCCAGGGCAACAGTGGTCACGTCCGGAAGTGTACGGGTCGTGTCGTTCCAGACACTCGTGTGGAGGGTTCCTCCGCGCCAGGATCGTCATGACGGAGCGCGGCGGATCACACGGATCCGCCGCGGAACACTCGGTGCGGAGGAGCGGGTTCATGGGATCGGGTCAGACGGTGGCGGTGTTCGGCGCGTACGGGCACACCGGTCGGTTCGTGGTGACGGAGCTGATGGAGCGGGGGTTCGTCCCCGTGCTGTCCGGCCGCGACACCGGCAAGCTGAAGGAGCTGGCGGACGAGACCGGTCTGGACGCCCGCCCGGCGACTGTGGACGCCCCGGACTCGCTCGATCGCGCGCTGGCCGGTACGGCCGCCGTCATCAACTGCGCCGGGCCCTTCGCCTCGACGACCGCCCCCGTGATCGAAGCGGCCCTGCGGGCCGAGATCCCGTACCTGGACGTGGCGGCCGAACTGGAGGCCAACATGGACACCTTCGTGCACTTCGCCGACCGGGCACGGGACGCCGGCGCGGTCGTCGTCCCCGCGATGGCCTTCTTCGGCGGCCTCGGTGACCTGCTGGCCACCGCGGCCATGAGCGACTGGAACGAGGCCGACGAAGCACACATCGCCTACGGCCTGAGCAGCTGGCACCCCACCGCGGGGACGCGCCTCTCGGGCGCGGTCTCCCGGGAGCGGCGCGGTGAGCGACGCCTGCGCTACACCGGCGGACAGTGGGAGTACCGCACCGACGCCCCGCCCACCCTTGAATGGCGCTTCCCGCAGCCGATGGGCCCCCAGCCCGTGATCGGGGAGTTCACGATGGCCGACGTGGTGACCGTGCCCAGCCATCTTTCCATCCCGGAGGTCACGACCTACATGACGGCCAATGCCGTCCAGGACATCGCGGCCCCCGGCACGCCGGCGCCGGCCGCCACCGACGAGAGCGGACGGTCCGGCCAGACCTTCCTCGTCGACGCGGTGGTACGGCTCGGCGGCGCCGAGCGCCGCGCGGTGGCCCACGGGCAGGACATCTACGCCGTCACGGCCCCCCTCGTCGTCGAAGCCCTCGAACGCGTCCTCACCGACCGCATCCGCACTGTCGGTGTCGCGGCCGCGGGCGAGGTCTTCGACGCCCTCGACTTCCTGCGCGCCCTGTCCCCGCACGTCACCTTCGAACTGCTCTCGTAGCACGCAACCACCCCGACCGCGCCTCAGCCGCCTTGAACGAGGCGTCCGCGACCCCATCGATGGCGGTGGCGATGTCCAGACGTCGACCTGAATTGGCCCGCACCCGTCGATCCCGCGAGGCCAGTCGCGAATCGCCCCGGTCATGAGGCGGCTGCATGATCGGGCGGACAGGTCCCAAGAAAAGAGCCGAGGCGCCTGGGTGACACACCGGTCGCCCGTCGGGACCGGTGTGTCACATCGGCACGGTGATTCGCGTGTACCGCGTTACGACGGGTCCCGTACGGTGCCGGTGACCACCGGCCCCGGCTGAAGCTCCCAGGACTGGTCGTAGGTGAACCACTGTGCGCGCAGCGATTCCTCGGGCTCGTGCACCCGGTCCTTGACCGTGGGCACGGTCACCTCGGTGCCGAGCGTGCCCGGATCGACCGAGACGGCGACGGAGGGACGTTCGTTCAGCCGGGAGAGCGGCCGGGACGGGCTCGGCGACGCGCCGAGTGCGCCCTCCAGCCAGGCCCGGTCGACGTCCGTCGTGGACAGCTCCGTCCCGCCGCGGACGGGCAGGAACTGGAACTCTCCCATGATCTCCGCGTCGGCGGCCTCCGACAACGACACCTTCCAGGTCAGCGCCCGGCCTTCGGTGACCCGGTCGGCGACGGGCTTGACCGTGATCCTGGGCATGGGGTCGTCGTTCTGCGCGACCACGCCGCCGCTGTAGGAGCCGACGACCGCACCGCGGATCGCCTTGACGAACACGGTGTGCGTGGCGTCGTAGCCGTATCGGGTGTTGCCGCGCACGGGGAACGACACGTTGATGTCATTGCCGCCCGGGCGCACCGCCACGGTCCGGCTCGTCATCTCGTCCGTGTCCGGCTTGGCGACGAACACCCGGACCAGGCCGCTGCCCTTTCCGGTGACCCGTACCGGAACGCGGTAGGTGCGGACTCCGGAGTTGCCCTCCTTGACCTTGAGCCTGCCGATGTCGACGCGCGACAGCTCGCCGGATGTCACCGCCGGCGTGCCGGGGCGCCAGCCCCAGGCGTCGATCAGCCAGGCTCGTCCGGACTTGCTGCGCGGCGTCAGTTCCAGTGCCTTGACCCGCTTCAGGTCCAGTTTCGCCCGTACGGCGGCGGACAGCGGCACACGGACCTCGCGCGCCCAGTGGGAGGCGGTGCGGTCGCTTCCCGGCAGTCCGTCGACACGGGCGCGGCCCAGCTGGGCGCGTCGTCCCGAGGCGTCGACGATCGCGACGTCGAGCTGGGTGCCGGTGCTGTTGGGCGGCACGAACACACGCAGTGCCAGGGCCTCCGCGCCCGTCAGGGACACCGGTCGTGCGGGGCGCACCGCGGTCACGGATCCCGCGCCGGACCACTTCAGCGCCACGGACTTGCGGTCCGGCTCCGGCGACGCCTCCCAGATGGCGAAGTGCGGGGACCGTCCGACCGCGTCGGGCGGCAGGCAGGGCTCGCGGGAGTCGACCTGGGCACACAGTTTGCCGCCGGTGACCGTGACGGACGTGCCCGGCAGGAAGGCTTGCGTGCGCCGGGCGCCGACGGCGTGGGTGAGCACGCGTGCCGGGTCGGCCGAGGGGGCGCGCCGGCCGGAGCCGTCGAGCAGCGGACGCACCCGGTCGTCGCCGTCGAGGAACAGCCGGGCCGCGGCGGCGATGTACGTGGCGCCCGCGGCCTGCTGCCGAGTGGCGGTCAGACGGGACTTCTTGCCCGGCGAGCACACCGGGTCGGGCGTCTCTCCGGGCCCGAAGTCGTCGTCGGCCGGCGCCTTGGCCTGTCCCGGGGTCCATTCGCTGTTGAAGAAGTTGTGGTTCGCGCCGACCATGTACACGGCACTGTGCAGCGCGGTGCCGCGGCTGACGCCTCGTGTGCCGTCGACGTAGGTCTGGCCCTGGAGATCGGAGACGTCGCCGTCGCAGCCGGGGAGGATGGTCACGGAGGGAACGTCGGGGACCGGGTTCTGCCCGAAGATGGTGGGACCGATCAGGACGTTGCCTCGGATCTTCCAGCGCACCCGGCCCCGGTGACCGTCCTCGTCGGCGGGGGGCTTGTAGAGGCTGTCGAGCGCGGCCCGGTTGACTCCCTCGCCGCCCCTGGAGTGGCCGACGAGCAGTACGCGGGACAGATCGGCCGGAGAGACCGCGCGGACGGGCTTCGGCGCGCCGGAGCGGTGTGCGGCCCAGTCCGCCCACCGGGCGAGGTGCAGCCGGACCAGGGACGAGCGGGCCTGCGCTCCGCCGTCCTCGGCGAGGTGGTCCTGTCCGTTGATGCCGTTGGCCGCGATGGACAGGGTGACGTAGCCCTGGGAGGCCAGGAGCTTCTGGGTGCGCAGATAGCCCTGGTGGCTCGGCACGGGCTTGGTGCCGGGCTCGCACGGCCACGCACCGCCCTGTCGGCCGTCCGTGCCGTAGCAGGTGTAGTGGCGGCCGTGCAGGAACAGCGCGACGGGGCGCTTCCCGGGAGCGTCGGTCGGCCCGACCACGGTGGCGCGCATCTCCACCGGCTGGGGGAAGCCCGGCAACCGCACGGATTTCAGGGCGTATTCGCCGGTGACGGTGCGGTAGCGGCCCGGCACGCCAGGGTCGATCCGGTTGGCGGGCAGGGGGGTTTCCGGCTGGGGCGCGGCGAAGGGCCGGCCGTGCGGGGCCGGCACGGGGGACGCGTCGGCCGTGTCGAGCCGGCGACCGCCGGCCATCACCCGCAGGTCCTCGGTCCGCCCGAGGCGCCGCTCCCTGTACGTCAGCCGGAACGAACGCCCGTCGGGTGCCGCCGCGGGCCGGCCGAGCAGCCGGTCCCCGGCGTAGAACTCGACGCGGGCGTCGCCCATGGGCACGGGCTTCGGCGAGGTCCAGACGAGCTCCCTCGAGGCGCCCGCGCCGGAGAGCCGCCACCCCTCCGGGAGGCCCCCGTCGCCCCCTCCCGGCGGCGATGCGGACGGGGAACCGGGGGACGGCTGCGCGGAAGCCGGCTCCGGCGACCCCACTGTCAGCGTGAGTACCGCCATCGCGGCGGCCACCACGCGTGTGACACGTATCACAGTGGTTTTCCTCATCATCGGTCATGTCGGGACACCCCGGACGAGTGGGGCCCCCTCGCCCCGGAGGACGACAACCGAGATGGGTGGGTTGCCTCATGGCTCGATACGCATGGCAAACGTCCTGTACCTGCTTGGAGTTGAGGTAGGTGTCCGGCTAACGACCGGATGACCGAGGGGAGTTGCCGGACCTGGACGCTGTGGTGAGCGCATGACCGCGTCGACGTCCGGGCGTGGTGGGATCAGGCCGAGAAGCGGACAGCCGCGGCGCTCGCCGCCGGCGGCCGCCTGGTGAGTGGTGCCCACGCGCCGTCGCGCTGGGTGCCAGCCGGCCCGGAGGGCCACGAGGCGTGCGGCAGCGTGGCCGACTGGACCGGGCCGGAACCCGGCCGTCAGTGAATCCGTCGGTGATGCCGCTGCTCCCGGGGCGCGGGCCGGCAGTCGGCGTCGCCTCCCCTCCCGTCGGTGGTGACGCACCACGGTGAGGGCAGCGTGGTGTGGTGTCTTCTCTTCGGGGTGATCGCGATGCCGGTGGGTCCGTCACCGACGGGGACGGTGTCCACGACGGTGTCGGTGGCCGTGTCGATGACGGAAACGCTGTCCTCGTCGAAGACCGTGGTGTAGACGCGGGATCCGTCCGGTACGGCAGCGACGCTGGTGGGCCCGGTGCCGACGGGGACGGTGGCCGTGACGTTGTTGGTGGTGGTGTCGATCACCGACACGTCGCCCGACCCGACGTCGGCGACATAGACGCGGGAGCCGTCGGGAAGGATCACCACCCCGGCGGGCCCGTCACCGACGTCGGTGGAGTCCGTGACGCTGTTGCTCATGGTGTCGATCACCGAGACGTCGTCGGAGTCGAGGTTGGTGACGTAGACGCGGGATCCGTCGGGAGTGACGGCCAGGCCGGTGGGTCCGCTGCCCACCGGGACCGTGTCGACGACCTCGTGGCCGGCGGTCCGGATCACCGCCACGCTGTTCTCGCCGGCGGTGGCGAGGTAGAGCCTGGAACCGTGCGGCAGTACCGCCAGGCCCAGCGGGAAGGTGCCGACCTCGATGGTGCCCTCGACGGTGTTCGTCGACGTTCGGATCACCGAGACGCTCGCCGCACGGGTGTTGGAGACGTAGACGCGGGAGCCGTCCGGGGACACCGTCACCCTGTTGGGTTCGTCGCCCACGGGAACGGTGTCCACGACGGTGCCGGTGCGGGTGTCGATCACCGACACCGTGTCGGCTGCGGACTGTGTGACGTAGACGCGGGAGCCGTCAGGGGTGATCGCCACACTGTTGGGTCCGACGCCCACGGGAACGGTGTCCACGACCGTGCCGGTGCGGGTGTCGATCACCGACACGGTGTCCGCATGGAGGTTGGTCACGTAGGCGAGGCTGCCGGAACGGTGGTCGGCCTCCGTTCCGTCCACCGCCCCTGCGGTGCCGGTCAGGGCGGCCGGGGCGGCCAGGACCACGAGCAGCGAGGCCAGTGGGCCCCATGGCCGGCCCCGCCGCCGTTTCCCCTCGCCGCGTGCCCGTGGGGCGGATGTACACCCCAGCGCTCCGCGGAACATGGTGTTCGGCATGAGGGCTCCCTGCGCCACGTCGTCCGACGCCCCGTCACGGGGTCGTCCGACGTGACGCTAGGGCCCTCGGCGCTCGCGGTGCGCGAGGCGCGCCACAGCGCTCCGGTCCTCGGGGACCAGTGCCGGGCCCGGTGCCGCCGTCCGTTGAAAGCACACGGGGGTACTTCCTCCGACGGGCGCACTCCTCACGGGCACCCACCCGGTCACCTGCGACGGCGGGCGCCCGGGCCGAGTCCCACGGGAAGCCGATCGGGTGGGTGGAGCGGTCGGAGACGGACGTCTCAGATCTCGCCGGCCGCGGCGATCCTGACGGTCTTGCTGGTCCGGCCGGTGTTCGAACCCAGCTTCTCGACGGCGTCCACCACTTCGGTGCCTTCGACGACCTCACCGAAGACGACGTGCTTGCCGTCCAGCCAGGGGGTGACGACGGTGGTGACGAAGAACTGCGAACCGTTGGTGTCCTTGCCGCGGTTCGCCATGGACAGCAGGTACGGCCTGTCGTGCTTCCGCTGGAAGTTCTCGTCCTCGAACGCAGCTCCGTAGATGCTCTTGCCGCCGGTGCCGTCACCCCTGGTGAAGTCGCCGCCCTGGAGCATGAACTGCGGAATGACACGGTGGAAGACGGAGCCCTCGTAGCCGAAGCCGTTCTGGCCGGTGGCCAGCTCCCGGAAGTTGCGGGCGGTCTTGGGCACGGTCTCGTCGTACAGCTTGAAGACGATCCGACCGGCGGGCTGATTATCGATCTCGATGTCGAAGAAGACGTTGGTACCCATGGGCCGATCATGACACAGCGCGACCGGCCCTCGTGACCTCGGGCGGTTCACGTCGCAGTCGGCGCCGGAACGGCCGCCGGCGGGATGCGGGCCGGTGTGGCGCCGCGGGCGCGCCTCCCGCGTCGGCGACGCGAGGCCACGAAAGGGCCGGACCGTGGCGGTGCCGGACCGGTGTGCTCCGGCCGGCGCCGCGCGCCGTTCCCCGGGTCAGCCACCGTCCCTACAGGCAGTCACGGCCCTGCGGCAGGCCGGCGAAGTCCGCGGGAACCGCCGGAAGCACCGCGGGCGGACCGGCTCCGGGTGAGGCGGCGGGCTCGGGGCGGGAGGACTCGCCGGCGAAGATCCGGGCCAGATGGTAGTCAAGTACCGCTCGTACGTCGGCCAGTGAGCGACGCTCGTGCAGGACGTCCAGGCCCAGCCCCATGGCCCCGGACACCAGCAGGTCCGCCTCGTGGCCCGCGTGCAGGCCCACCGCGGTGGCACCGGCCGTGCTCGCCCCGGCGATGATGTCCGCGACCAGTCGCCCGAGCGGATGGTCGGCCGCCAGGAAGACCGCTGCGAGCGCCGGGTCGGTCAGGCTGCGGGCGTAGTACGCCGCGAACACACGGAGCGTCAGCGCCCGTTGGCCGTCCAGCGGCAGGAACTCGTCCAGGAGCGCCCGCAGGAGCCCGCGCGGATCCGCAGGGTCGACCGATATGCGTGCTCTGGCCAGTCGCTCGTTCTCCTGGTGCAGCAGGCGCAGGGCATCGATCAGGAGGGCGTGCTTGCCGTCGAAGTGGTACTGGACCGTACGCAGGGACACTCCGGCCTCGTCCGCGATCCTGCGCATGCTCGCGGCGTGCAGCCCGTGTGTTCCGCCGCGATGCGCCATACCGCCTCGGCGATCACGAGCCTTCTGCGGGCCCGGGCGTCCGTCGACTGCGTCACGGACGGCGCCGTCGCGTCAGGGGCCTGCTTGCGCTGCCGATAGGCCCGCCCCTGGCAACTCCGGGAGCAGTACAGGGCCGGACGACCCCACTTCGCCTTGGTCAGGGGCGCACAGCACATCTGGCAGGCATTCCCGATTTCATCACGCACGGATCTCACTCTGGGGAGGCCGGCGCCGCGAGCCGTGCGGGCGTCCACGACCGGATGAGCGCGCCTCACACGCGAACCGGCACGGTCGCGTCCCCGCGGTGCAGCGCCTCCCGCCCGGCACACGGGGCGGCGACCGACCCGGCCGCCTCCCATTAGGGGCGGCCGGCCGGGTCGGGTGGGCGGAATCCGGACCCGCAGGTGTCCGTGACCAGGGCGCACCCGGTGAGCCGCGTGAGGCTCAGACGATACGGTCCAGTGAGGCCTCCAGGTCGAGTTCGCCCTCGCGGGTCTGGGCGCCGGCAGCCACGGCGGCTCGCATGCGCTCGACCACGGCATCCGGTGCCGGGTAGACCCCGCCCAGGGCCTTGGTCTCCTCGCCGAGCCCCTCCAGCAGGCTCCCGCTGGTGGCCGCGGCCCCGACCGCCGCCTTCGCCGCGGTGATCTGTTCCGGGCGCAGCACCGCGATGCGCCGGGCGAGGGTGTCGACGAAGCCGTCGAGTTCCCCTGCCGGCAGTGCGCGGTTGATCCAGCCGTAGCGCTCGGCTTCCTCGGCGTCGAAGAGGTTGCCGCCGAGGATCACCTCCAGAGCCCTGGCGCGGCCCATCAGAGGGGGCAGCAGTTGGGTGCCGCCGCCGCCGGGGATGATGCCCATCCGGGTCTCGGGCTGGGCGAGCCAGGTCCGCCCCCTGGCCGCGAAGCGCATGTCGAGTGCCATCGCCAACTCGTTGCCTCCGCCGCGAAGACGCCCGGTGAGCTTGGCGATCGTCACCTGTGGCAGCGCGCGCAGACGCAGCATCAGCTTCTGCATCGGGTTGATCAGAGACTCGTCGCCGCCGGTCCCGGCACCTGGGTTGGCCAGCTCCGCGAAAGTCTCCGGCTCGAGCATGAAGCCCAGGTCGACGTGTGCGACGAAGAAGTCCGGGTCGGCGCTCTGCACCACGATCACGCGCACCCGCTCGTCCTCGCGAACGGCTCCGACGAAGTGGTGCAGTTCATTGATGAGCGTCGCGTCGAGCATGTTGACCGGCGGGTTGTCGAGCGTGACACGAGCAACGCCCGCATCGAGCGCCACCCGCAGTCCCGTGTAACCGTCGTACGGCATCTCGTCCTTCTCTCGTGGATTCTCTGGCCCCAGGCCCGTACATCGGTCACGCTAAGACCTGACGTTGACGTCAGAGGCAAGGGGAATGTGATGCGCATCGGGGAACTCGCCGCCAGAACGGGGGTGAGCGTGCGAGCGCTGCGGTACTACGAGGAGCAGCACCTGCTCGCATCCGAACGCAGCCCCAGCGGGCAGCGGCACTACGCGGACAACGCGGTCGACCGCGTCCTGCTGATCCGGCAGTTGTACGCGGCAGGACTGCCGAGCCGGTCGATCGTGGAGCTGTTGCCGTGCGTCGTGACCGGCGAGGTGACACCGGAGCTGCTCGAACGGCTGTCGGCCGAGCGGGACCGCATCGACACCCGGATCGGCACCCTGGTGGACACCCGGGACCGTCTGGACGCCGTCATCGCCGCGGCCACCACCACCTTCCGGACGGGCCGCCCTTGTCCCTGACGAGTGCGCGGGCACGGGGTCGCGACCGGGAACACGAGCCGCATCCGCACGCGCTGGACTCTCACCGACGGTCCTTTGCCAGAGCATGATCATCAACGGCCGTCACGCCTGGTTGCCGAAGCCGTCGGTACCCTGCAACGGCGGTGTCTTCCGCGTTCACGCCGGCTCGGGTGAGCCGTCAGCCGGCCAGGTGGCAGCCCTTGGAGCCGGCCGCGAGCTCGCTGTCGGGGCTGACGGAAGATGCGGCCGTACGGCGGAATCGGGCCGGATGCCGCGGGCCCACTCACACGGGGGTGCTGCGTGAGCGCCACCGCCTGCGTCCGCACTGCGGATGGGGGCGCGTCGCCGGACCGAGGGCTTCGCAGAGGGATGTCTCGGGTGCGCCGGTCCGGCAGCCGTGCCCACATGGGTGGTGGTGGCCGCACGGGCCCGATGGAAGGCGAGGTGACCGAGGTGGCGGAAGCTGCGGCGGGCGAGCAGACCGACGAGAGTTCCGTCGAGCTCGGCGGCTACCGGCAGGAACTGAAACGTACGCTCGGCCCCTTCCAGGTGTTCGCGATCTCGTTCGCGTTCATCTCGGTGGCGGTCGGCGTCTTCGCCACGTACGACGACGTGCTGCAGCGGCGAACCTGGCCGAGGAGGCCAAGGATCCCTATCGCAGCGTCCCCCGTGCGATCGTGACATCCGTCGTTGCCACCGGGGTGCTGGGCATGCTCTTCCTGGTCTCGCTCACCGTCGCGATCGACGACATCCCGAGAGTGACCGCCAGCGGCTCGCCCGTCGCAGCGATCATGCGTGATCAGCTCGGTCCGGTGATGGAGGGAACGCTACTGGTCGCGATCACCTTCGCGTTCTTCGGAGCCGGGATGGTGGTGATGACCGCATGCTCGCGGATCGTCTTCGCCATGTCGCGCGACTCGCGCTTCCCCGCCCACCGGCTGATGCTGCGGGTCGACCCACGCACGCAGACGCCGGTCCCGGCGCCGGTCCTGGTCTTCGGCGTGGGCGTCGTCCTGAGGGTCGCGCTGCCGGGTGACGCACTGCCGGAGCCGATCACGGCATCGACGATCCTCCCGGCGCTCATCTACTGCGCGACCGTCGTCCTCTACCTGGCGGTGCGCCGACGGCTGGACCGCCGGAAGGGCGCGTTCGACCTCGGGCGCTACGAGCTGCCGGTCGCGATCGCCGCGCTGGTCTGGTCGCTCGTCTCGCTGTTCGTGCCGGCGGCTCCTGCGGAGGCGCTCGTCCGCTTGGTGATCGTGGTCGGTCTGCTGCTCGTGGGCGGGCTCTTCTTCCTCGGCATGCTCGTGTTCAACCGAAGAGGCGCTGGAGACCGAGCCGGGAAACGTGAGCGCGTTCAAGCACTGACCGGGAAACGGCCGGGCGAGCGCGCTCTCCGGACAGGTCTCGTCTCGGGGCGCGCGATTCTCGCCAGCAGGCGTCACTCCCCGTACCGAGTCGCGCACCGGACTCTTGGCATGTCGGCGCACGGGATGAATGACATATAAGGGGTGTATCGAATGGCCGGGCGAGGGGCGTCACGCCGGTCCGATCCTTCCGGAATGTGCAGTACCGCCGGATGGGTCCTCATCCGGATGCCACTCCGGACGCCCTTCGCGAACCGGGCACGGAGACGTTCCCGTAGCAATCGCACCCGTCCCGTCACCGCACCCCCTGGTACAGCAGCCGCATGGCGGCCGGCGTGACATCACCCCTGGCCAAGGGGCTGGAGGCGAACCGATCAGCGCGGGCGCGGGAGGGGCCGGACGGAACCGTCCCGAGCGGTCGGCCGGGGCGGCGGGGCTCCGGAACGCGGACCTCCGTCGCCCGCACCCATTGGGTGAATGAGGAACGGTTCTCCGGCAAAGGGATGGCACCAGGACGGGCAGCAGTTAATGTGGAAATCTGCCTGGGGCAAGATCCTCATGCATACCGCTCGCGCGCGCTCAACCCCGTTTCCGGCCGATCCCTCGAGTCCCGAAAGCCTGTCCGCACGCAACGCACCCCGGAGTCTTCGTGCCCCTCGCCGTCACCCTCCCGCACATGCCAGACGTGATCGCAGAGTCCGGTCCGTATCCTCGCGCCCTGGACGTGCGCAACCCGGCGCAGACCGGGGTGCAGCGCATTCTGAACGAGCACGGGCTGGCCGGGTACGAACCCGTGACCATGGCGACCCTGCTGACGCTGGCCCGCCAGGCCCCCGCCGGCTCCGACGTGTACGACGTGGGTGCGCACATCGGTCTGTACTCCGCGGCCATCGACGCCGTCTTCGGCCGTGGGAAGAAGGACCTGCACGTGCACGCCTTCGAACCCACTCCCACGACCGCAGCGGTGTGCAAGGAGATCCTCGAAAGGAACCGGCTGGGGTTCTCGCTCCACCCGTACGCGGTCTCCCGGGAGACGGGGACGACTGAGCTCTACATCTCGAAGCACGAGACGTCGAACTCCCTCAACCCACGGTTCCGCAAGCACATCGCGACCATCGAAGTGCCCGTCACCAGTCTCGACGCCTTCACCGAGGAACACTCGACCCGCCCCCACCTCATCAAGATCGACGTGGAGACGTACGAAGCCGCGGTCCTCGAAGGGGCCATGGAGACCATCGCGCGCTTCCGGCCGTGGATCGTGGTGGAGTTCCTGCCGCGCGTGGCCAGGACCGAGGGGCTCCAGCAGGTCATGAAGTCCCTGCACGAGCTGGACTACGGTTTCTACCTGCTGCACTCGGACATGCCCTGGCTCCGTTGGAACAACGAGAACTTCGCCGACTGGGTGACCAATCCGTGCCGTGACTGGCTGCTGGCTCCCAAGCCCGTCACCCATCAGTTCCTGCGCCAGGTGCGCTCGAGCATGCGCGCCGTCCTGGCCTGCGAGGACTCCACGAACCTCAAGGTGCCCGACCGGGCTCCGTTCCCCCTCGGCTGGAACCGGCCCTATGGGACGGGCGGGGCCGGCGGCTTCCTGAGCTCGCTGCTGTCGCGGCGACGCTGAGTCCCGGCGGCCGGTGCCCGCCGGTCCGCGGAGAAGCGGCGCTGCTGCGGTATCCGGCCCGCTTCCCGTCCGCCCCCGGTCGCACTCGCCCCTGTCACATCCGGCGGCGCTGTCCGGTCCAAGCCGGTATCGGGCTGTACGAAGGCAGCCCTCTGCCAGATCAGGACAGCAGCATGAATCAGACAGTCCTCGTGACCGGTGGTACCGGGAACCTGGGAGGCCACATCGTCCGGATCCTCCTCCAGCGGAGCTGCCGGGTGCGCATCCTCTCCAGGAAGGAACAGCACACCGGGTCCGTGGCGGCGGCCGGCGCGGCCGAGCCCGAGTGGGTGCGAGGCGATCTCGTCACGGGCGAGGGTCTCGGCGAGGCGCTGAGCGGCGTGGACACGATCGTCCACTGCGCCACCGACGGCCGGAGCGCCACCGGCGATCTCGAGGGGACCCGGATGCTGCTCGGCCGGGCGGAGGCAACGCGGCCCCACCTGGTGTACGCCTCGATCATCGGCGTGGACCGGCACCCGTTGCCGTACTACCGGGGCAAGTACGAGACGGAGAAGCTGATCGAGGGCTCGGGGCTGCCCTGGAGCGTGCTGCGCGCCGCCCAGTTCCACGACATCGTCCACTACGCGTTGCACCAGGCGGCGAAGCTGCCCGTGATGCCCGTGCTCGCCGGCACCCGCTTCCAGACCGTCGACGCCTCCGAAGTGGCCGCGCGGATGGCGGCCCTGGTCCCGGCAGGACCGGCCGGCCGTGTCCCCGACCTGCCCGGGCCGCAGACCCTGACCATGGCGGACATGGCCAGGCTCTATCTGCGTCACACGGGCAAGCGGCGGGCGCTGCTGCCCCTCCCCGTGCCGGGCCGGGTGGGAGCGGCATACCGGCGAGGCCTGCACCTGGCTCCCGCCCCGCACCCGCACGGGCGGACCTTCGAGGATTTCCTGGGCTCCGGTCCGGAACTGAAGGTTCCCGCCGCCGGGCGCGGGCGGGCCTGACGGCTGCTGCGGGCCCGAGACCGCGGGCACGGCTCGGGCCCGCAGGGGCGGCCCGACGCACAGCGGCGGGTCACCGGGAAGTGCTGCTCGTCCCGCGTCGCGTGGGGCCGGCTTCGACGCGACGGGGATCCAGGACGACGTCCTGCCAGGTCCAGCAGTCCGCCGTCTCGATGGCGACCTCCGCACCGCACCCCGCGCAGGCGAGGTTGGCCCCGGCCATACCGTCCGGTCCGCAACAGCCTTCGCGACGGCCCTTGTCCAGGATCGGCTCGACCCCCCGGACATCCCCGGGACTCAGCACCACGCTCATCCTGGGCCCGCCCGGGAGCCAGACCGCTTCGGCGCCCTCACCGGCCGACACCCGCGAGAAGCGCGACGGCTCCGGGTCATAGGCGAACGTCCCCGGCGCCAACCTCGGCGGGCACTCCTCGTCCGGGCCCACCTCGTACGGGGCCACCGTCTCGCTCGCGGGCGGCAGCGGTACCTCGATCACCGGCGCGGAGAGCTCGGTTCGGCACTGCCCACATCGGAAAGCGATCACACCGCCATGATGCGCCAAACGGCCTTGCCCCGCAGGGGATTCGCCTCCGCACACGCCTCGGTGTTCCGCAGGGCTCGAAATCCGGACGCCCACCCTCGGCTAGTGCCCAACATGTGTGCATCCGGGAAGCATCGTGCGCAGGGCAGCCAGTTCCCCCGGGATTCCGTTGACCCCTCAGCAGCCCGCGTCTCAGCATGGCCGGGTCAATTCCGTGAGTTCGGAAGGACGTTCAGCATGAGGAGCACATTCGGCAGGCTCCGTACGGCGGTCGCCGCCGTCGGAACCGCCCTGGTGTTACCGCTGGCAGTCGTCGCTCCCGCCGGAGCCGCGACTGCCGGCCCCAGCCCGAACGGTGCCCCCGGGGAGATCCGCCTCATCACCCCCGCCGACACCGTGTCCACCACGAGCCCCACCGTCAGCAGCGACACCGGCGCTGCCGCGCTCGACTGCGCGGTCGGAACCAGCAGGCACAACCGCACCGAATCCTGCTCCCACCGGCGCATCACCGTCCAGTTCACCCTCAACGGGCAGGTCCGAGGCACCGCGATCCTCTACGCCAAGGCCACCGCGGAACTCGACCCCCGCAACCGCTACGAGTGGAAGCAAAAGGTCGAACTACGCCTGACCAACCCCACCATCCCCGAGGCATTTGCAGTCCGCGCAACGGTGCAACTCGCCTGCCGCTGGTGCGACGCCACGTCCGGCGGCACCAGGATCCTGGTCCCCAACACCACGCAGACGTTCACCATGACGGTGAAGAGTCCCGGCACGGAGCTGCGCCAGGACAGCATCGTGCCGTACGGCCGGTTCAGCGCGCCGCGGCACGACGAAGGCGAAGCCGCCGTGGGAAGCGTCTTCCGCCCGCGCTGCGACAACACGCCCCGGGTCACCCCCGTCAGGTACGGCGGCTGCGTCTACCCTGACGTCGCGCCGGTGTGGCAGCTGTCCACCACCAACCCTCGCGTCGATTCCGTCGCCTGGCACGTGGACTGGGCACAGCGGAACCTGAAGCAGCCATGGGGTGTCCCCGGCACCCGGTACCCGCTGCACCGCACCATGGACGAGAGCATCATCGACGACAACCGGAACACCGCCTGCGGCCGTGACGTCCCGCGCCCGCCACCGGGGTCGGGGCTGTCCTGCGACGAGTACCCGTTCGCGCAGACCCACGAAGGAGCGGGCAAGAACCCGGACTACAGCTGCCACTTCCTGAACGCGCGGGACAACTCCCGTGAAGGAAGCCTGCGCAAGGCGTTCCTGAACGGGATGCGCGTGCTGGACGGCGACGCGTTCTCCGTGGACGTGATCAAACCGTCCGGTGCGGTCGCCCCGCCGGCGGCCAAGGGTCCGGTCGGCTGCGGACGCGACTGAGCCACCCCGACACCGGCGCGACACGAACCGCGCCGGGTGCACCAGCGGGGAGCGGGGGCAGACTCCGGCAGGGGATCCGCCCGCGCTCCCCCACAGGCAGGAAGGACGGCCACCGATGCCCCAGCTGATCCAGCGCGCCGCCGACCCGCGAGTGTTCGTCGACGCGTCCACGGTCGACCTGGTCGACGAGTCACTCGTGGCGGAGTTCGAACCGGGCTGGGAGATCAACGGCCTGGTGGAAGCGGCACCCGGAGGGGGCGCCGTGAGGATCCTGTGCGGTCAGGAGATCGGCACGGTCTCCGTCACCGCGGAACTCTGGGACGGGCCCCCGCCCCTGGACACGGACGGCTGGCAGGACACCGCCGAGGTGTCCGTGTCCTGGGAGTCGGGGACCATGGACTTCGCCACCTCGGCCACCGGCGCGGAAGAAGACGCGGACGACGGTACGGACGTGCTGCGTCTGCCCGGCCCGGGCGACTACCGGGTCCGCGTCCACGGCAGGAACCGCGACGACGGCGACCCCCGCACCGACACGGACCCGGTCGAGGAGTACCTGATCCAGGTCTGGTCCGCCCCGTACGACGAGCCCTCCCTCCACAAGGGCACCAGCCGGACCGGCGCGCTCTGGCGCTCCTGACCGGCCCGTGGGACGGCGCCGGCCGGCCCGTCCGCCATCGTGGTGCACCCGTTCGGCGCGCGGGCCCTCCGGTGCCGGGTGGTACGGACATAGCGTGACCTCCCAGCCTCCCACCGGTCCGCCACGCGGCCCGCTGTCTCCCCCGCCGCCACCCGTACCACCGGGTCCGGGACCAGAGCCGGAACCGGGACCGGAACCCGGGCCGCGGCCCGGGCCGGCCCGGAAGGGCCGGCGCTTCCTGGTGCCGGCCGTCGTCGGCGCGGCCGTGGTGGCCGCGTCGGTGGCCCTGGTGCTGCTGCTGGGCGACGGGGACCGCGGCGGGCAGGCACCTTCCCCCAGCGGAGCAGCCACCGAAGCGACGCCCGCCGACAAGGCCGCCGCCCTCCACCGGCTCGTCGCCGGCCTCCCCCTGACGGCCGAGGAGTGGGGGCCGGGCTTCACCCCGTACGACCCGTACGTCTACGACCCGATGCTGGAGTTCGCGTTGCGCGGGAAGGACTGCGAGATCTTCGGTGCGCCCCTCAGGCCCGGCACCCTGGCGGCAGTGGGACGGCGGGTCAGCCGGAACGAGCCGGTCACCGACGCCCTGTCCGAGGCCCGGGCGTACGTCGATACGGCTGCGGCAGCGCGCTATGTGGCGGACGCGAAGGCCATGGCCCGTCGGTGTCCGGCGCAGCACCGGGGGAAGACTCGCATCGTCGACGTCAGGGAGAGCACCGCCACGCGTCCGGCCGGCTTCGACGAACTCCTGGTCACGGAGGCCAGGCAGATCACGGCCGCCGACGGGAGACCCGTGGACCGGGTGCGCGTCGTGCTGACCGGCCGCAAGGGCACCACGGTCCTGGGCGCACAGACCAACGGGCCGTCGGAAGCACGGACGCAACTGCGCGCCGAGGCCGAGAAGGCACTGGCGCTGATGCGCGACCGGCTGCCCGGCGGGTAGTTCCGGCCGCGGGACGGGACGTGCGGCAGCGCTGTCGAGACCACCGTCCCCGTGTCCGCCCCATCGTCGTCCGCGTCCGCCCGTGTCCGCCGGCGTACGTCTCGCGGCACGGCCCACGGGCGCCGCGCAAGGTCCCGCCGTCGGACGGGGTGACCGGATTCGCGCTGTGGCGCCGCGGGCCGCGACGCGTGAGGATGCTCCGCGGTCGCCGGTCCGATGACCGGCCGGCGTCGTCTACTGCTGGACGACGGAGGGGGGAAGCCGACGATGCGCGGACCGTTCGGACGGAAACGGGAGAGGACTCCAGTGAAGCTGCGCGCGACGATGACGAGCCTGGTCGTGCTGGGGGGCATGCTGATCGGTTCGCTGGTCGGGGCGCCACCGGGAGCGGCGGCCGACCCGTCGGCGACGGGACCCACACTGCACGTCGGTCGCACGACAGGACTACTGGACGGCGACATCGTGGACTTCCGCATCACCGGCGGCCCGCCGAAGGCCTATGTGTGGGTCAAGCTGTGCGGCCCCTCCGCGTCGGAGGCGACCTGCGACGACGCCACCGGGCGCAGGTTCCGGGTGTACCCGGACGGCACGTACGACACTTCGCCCAAGAAGCTCTACGCGCGGCTGCACACGCCGTCGGGCGACGTCGACTGCCGGAGTGTCGCCCGCACCGACCCGTGCTCACTGGTCCTGACCGACAACGCCGGAGCGCTGCTCACCACCGTGCCGCTGCGCTTCCGGGCGTACGGGCCGCTCGAACCGGCGCCCACCCTGCGCGCGACGCCCGGCAAGGACCTCGTGGACGGGCAGACGGTCCATGCGTCGGGGCGCGGCTACGAGCCGCAGTACCACGTCACCGTACTCCAGTGCCTGGCCGGCTCGGCCGACACGATGGGCTGCCGCCCGGGCAGCCGCCCGCCCGCGACGACGGACGCCGGGCGGATGGACCGGGACATCGCCGTGTCGCTCGCGTTCACCAGCATCGACGGGCGCGCGGTCGACTGCCGGACGGCGGCCGGCTGCGAGCTGGTCGCCTTCGGCTCACGGGTCAGGGGACCCGAGACGGTGCGCACTCCGCTGCGTTTCGCGGCCGCGTCGGCCGGGCCGGGGTCGTAGTCGACGTCATGGTCGACGTCGGTCGGGGTGCGGAGGCGGCGGTGGGCGGTTCCCCTGTCCCGTGGCCGCCGCTCCCGGCGCAGCGGGGGTGCCGCTGTCACTCGCCGGCCTTCCCCGGGGTCACCGACCCTGTCTCCGTGGGCCGCGGGCAGGCCCTCGGGACGCTGCTCAGGTGTGCCGCGCGCGGTCCGGAGCGGCGCGGCCGGGAGGGACAGTTGCGACGTCACGGCGGAGAAGCGCTTCGCGCAGGTCACCTGGCGGCCGCGGACGACTGCGGATGCTGGCAGGCCGGACACAGGTCGTACCGCCCCTGGCGGGTGCGGACGGTCCCCCATCCCAGGCAGCTGTCGCAGTCACGGGCCAGGGCGGGGTTCGGGCGGGGAGCCATGGGTGGCGCTCCGTGGTGGCACATTCGGTTCTCCTTTTGGGACGAACTATGCATACATGATGCCTTATGCGCATAGATATGCATAGTCCACTTTTGCCACATCTATTACACATAGCGTGACAATCACCACTTATGACGACTACTGCCTCAATGCCTATTCAGCCCCTCTTGTGCCGATCGCCACACCTCGCCTAGAGTGCGGCACTGTCGTACGTCGACCGCTTCGATCCGGTCGCTTCGACAGACCCGGACACCGCTCCACCCCTGCGGCGACACGGATCACGCCACTACGGACGAACCGGGCCTGGCGGCTCGGGGCGGCACTTCCCCGCCCCGGACGCGGAAGGCCGGAATTCCCGTGCAGAGCTTCACGACCTGGAATCGCCATGCGAACCGACGTCTCGCCATCGTTCACGGCAGGGCGCTGCGGTACGGGGCCCCGCCGCCCCATACCGCAGCCCCGCGCCTGCACGGTCTGGGGTACGTACACCTTCACTGTGCCCGCGCTGCCCGAAGAAGTTCCCGGCGTCCGAAAACGCACCTGCCATGTCCTGCGGGACTGGGGCCTGCACGACGAGGGGCTCCACACGGCATCACTCGTGATCTCCGAACTGGTGGGGAACGCCGCACGGCATGCCGCCGAACACTCCCCGACGACGACCGTCACCGTGGCCAAGACGCCGACCACCCTGGTACTGGCCGTGCGCGACGACCACCCGTTCCTGCCGCGTCCGCTGCTCGCGGCCGATACCTGCCTCGAGAGCGGCCGGGGCCTGCTGATCGTCGATCACCTCGCCCGTGAGGCCGGCGGCGTCCTTCAGATCCGCGGAATGTCCGAGCCCGGCAAGGAGATCCGGGCCGTCTTCCCCGCCTCCGATCTGCGGGGCGACTCGGAACTCGCGAGCTGTCTGGCCATGGCGTGCCCGGCCATGCACTTCACCCGCCGACCCGCTCCCGCGTAGGGACCGGCGGCCTGACACGCGGATTCGCCCGCCGGGTCCGGTCCGGCGACGGCATCCGCCGCGGGCCGCCGGGGCGCGCGGCGGGTGCTCCGGCCCACCTGGCGTCGCGAACCGGAGCCTCGGCCGACGACCGGCTCGGCTACGACAGTTTGCCGTCGTAGTCGGGGAGCTTGAAGGTCTTCTCGGCGTGGCCACCGACCAGGTCGGTCTGCCTGTTGCCGATGTTGGCGATGATCGTGTAGCCCTTGGCCTCGATCTCGGCGCGCTTCGCCGTCTTGTACTTGCTCACCTCGTCGAACAGATCGGGCAGATCACGGACGTACAGCCCCGCGACGGGGTAGCCGACCCGATCGAGGTTGGACACGGTGGGCGCGTAGAGGATGCCCGGCCGTGCGGTGACGAAGAACACCGCGACACCGCGCGAGTGGGCGTAGCGCACCAGGTCGAGCACCGGCTTGACGGCGGGCGTCGGGCACTCCCAGAAGAAGTGGAAGTCCGTTTCCAGGGAGGTGTTGTCGATGTCCAGGACCATCGCGAGCCGCTGCCCGGAGGCGGACGAGGTGCGCTGCTCGATGTAGGGGCGGGCCGTGTCGACGACCGCCGCGACATCGCGCTGCCAGGTCTTGTAGTCGACGCCCCGGAAGTACGCCGGGCCGATGCCCTGCTCCTGGGCACCGACTCCGGCGGGTACGACGGCTCGGGCCGGCTGGGCCGCCGGCGCGGCGGCGGCGGCCGGCGCCAGGGTGACCGTGGTGGCGGACACGGCCGCCAGGAAGGTGGTGGTGACCGCCGCTCGGGTGGTCCGTCCTCGGATGTGCATGGGGGGCTCCTCCTGCGTCTGCGCGAAGGGTTGTCATGCTCATTGCCGATGATGACCGGAGTAGTACATTCCTTCTACTGTTCGGTAGCCATTTCGTTTTCCTCAGGCTCGGTTCAGTGCACTGCGGACCGTGATGCCGTAGTGGTTCCGGAGCCGGCGGAGCTCCCAGAACGACAGCGCGGAGACGGACAGCGGCGGCCCGACGAGGAAGAGGAAGCGGACCACGGCCGGGGCTGCCACGGCCGGGGCGTCGAAGAGCTGGAAGCCGAACATCGTCCACACCAGGACGGGTGCTATGAGCGGCGGCAGCACTTCGTGCACGTCGGCGGTACGGAAGACGTAGTGCACCGCGAACACGGCTCCTGCGAGGGCGAATCCCATCGAGAACGGCACGAACACAAGCATCACAGGGATGGAGACCATCATGAGGAGCCCGCCATGGCGGCCGCTCACCAGCTCTTGGGCCACTCCGTGGTCGAGAAGCCACCACATCAGGGCGGCGCAGGTGAAGAGGGAGACGAAGCCGACCAGAGGGGCGGTGAGCCGACGTCGATAGACCGCACGGACAGGCGGGCGGGCGGCGAGCACGAACACGGTGAGCGCCACTGGCCCCGCCACGAGCAGGACCCCGAGGCTGATGAAGATCTCGGTGAACTTGTCCGCCGCGAAGTCGGAGGCCGACTTCGCCAGGGGGTACGCGAAGACCATCCACAGGGTGGCGACGATTCCGGTGACCGTGCGCCCGATCTGCGCCGCTGCGATGCCGGGGTCGACCACACGGTCATGACGCGACGGACGGAACACCCTTATCGCCACCGACACGGGCAGCATCAGGCATCCGATGCACCCTTCCAGCCCACCTTCGCCCTGGTTACGCGCGTCGGCGCCCACAACCCATTCCCCCGTGCTCCGCTGCCACTTCCATCACGTGACCCCGAGTCGCCCGGCAACCGAACGGTCGCCCGGACGCTTCGCGGTGTGACGCACCGCAATATACAGAGCCAAGATCGACAGCGATGGGGGAGGTGCCTCCACTACGGGCTCCGCCGGTTCGTGGGCCGGCCAGGGCGCGCGCGTCACCCCCGTGGACCAGGGACACCGGCCGCGTTCCCGGCATCCGCAGAGGCGGGAGCCACCTCGTCCTCCCGGGGCCAACGGCCTTCGATGTGCAGCTTGATGAGCGCCGCGTGTGAGAGGGGGCTACTCGGGTCGGCGACATCGCCGTTGGTGGTGTAGTCGAGCAGGACGACGTTCCCGATGTCGCGGAGCCGGTCGACCAGGTCGGCGGCGCGGTTCTCGAGGACCCAGCGGTAGGACGGGAGATAGATCCGGCGCCTGGCCGTCTCGTAGGACAGAAGACGGTCGCCGTGCAGACCGTCGCGGTGTCCCAGAACGGGACCGTGGCGGCGCACGGTCCGCTTCAGACCCCTCATCGTGGTGACAGCGAGTTTCGCGGGATCGACGTCGGCATCCCGGAAGACCTTGAGGGCCTGCCAGATCCCTTCGACGGACTGGCTCGTCACGCCGCCGGAAGAGGGCACGGGGATACCGCCGTGCGGATGGAACGGGCTCAGCCGCACCCAGGGGTCCGGCCCCTTCGAGGTCACATCGATGATCTCGGCGCCGGGATACGCGGCGGTCAGCGTCGCTCTCGCGCGGCGGCGCCCTGCGACATGGATCGGCATCGGTGGGCTCCCTTGTTCGTCGGCAGGCCGCAAGCATCCCCGACGCCACTGACATTGATGCTGATACTCAGGTTCCGGTGGTCGTGGCTCTGCCACTGACTGACGCCCTGCTGGGCTGTCTTCAAGCTGTTCTGTCCGGCTGCCGGAACCTGTTCTCATGGCGCCGGCCGGGCGGAACATGACCTGATAGGAGCTTGGTCAGAAGCCCCCTCAATGTCCTGTCTGCGCCACCCGGCCGGCGCCCACCTCCGGTTGGGAAGGCACTATCAGCATGACATCAGAGGTCCTAGGGCAAACCCCGGGCCAGGGCGTGTTCGGCGGGGTCGACTCCCACGCCGACACCATCCACGTCGCGGTCATCGCCGACAACGGCGGCCACCTCGCCGACGCCGAGTTCGCCACCACCGCCCCCGGATACGCCGCGGCCCTGGCGTTCCTGGACGCCCACGGCCACCTGATCGCCATCGGCGTGGAGGGCACCGCCTCCTACGGCGCCGGATTCACCCGTGCCGCCCGCTCCCACGGACACCGCGTCGTCGAGGTGAACCGGCCCGACCGGGCCGAACGCCGCCGCATCGGCAAGTCGGACCCCATCGACGCCTACGCCGCCGCCCGCGCAGCCTTCTCAGGACGCGCCTCCGGCTCGCCCAAGGACGACACCGTCGCCGGGATACGCGCCCTGCACAACGCCGCCCGCTCCGCGGTCAAGGCCCGCACCGCCGCACTGAACCAGATCACCCACATCCTGTTCACCGCCCCCGAGAGCATCCGCGCCAAGTACGGACGGCTCAAGGCAACAGACCGCACCGACGCCCTGGCCCGGCTGCGGCCGGCCGGGGACGCGGTCCACGTCGCGGTCCTCACCGCCCTCAGAAGCCTTGCCCGACGCGTCAAAGAGCTGACCGCCGAGCACACGGCCCTGACCAAAGCCCTCGACAGCGAGGCCACCGCCTTGAACCCCGGTCTGCGGGCCGCCCACGGAGTCGGCCCCGACACCGCCGCCCAGCTGCTGATCACCGCCGGAGGCAACCCGGAACGCATACGGACCGAGGCGTCCTTCGCCGCACTCTGCGGAGCCGCACCCGTTCCCGCCTCCAGCGGCAGAACCAACCGGCACCGTCTCTCACGGGGCGGGGACCGGGCAGCGAACGCCGCTCTCTACCGCATCGCCCTGGTCCGCATGTCCAGCGACGCCCGCACCCGCGAATACGTCGCCCGGCAGACCGCCGTCGGCCGAACCAAGAAGGAGATCATCCGGCTGCTGAAACGAGCCATCGCCCGGGAGATGTTCCGCTGCCTGACCACCACGGTCACCGTCCCGGGCATCGCCGACCTGCGACCACTGCGGCAGTCCAAGAACATCACCCTCACCGCCGCAGCCCGCCACTTCGGGGTGTGGCCCGCCACTATCTCCACCCTCGAGCGCGGCATCCGCCGGGACGACACCCTTGCCCACACCTACCGGGACTGGCTCAACGCCGCCTGATCACGCGCGAGGCCCTGTCACGTCCGGCACCTCGGGCCACAGCCAGCCGCCGGGAGAAGCATCCGACGGCCGACCCGCGCGCACGAAGTCGCCGTACTCGTCCTGGACGATCCCCTCGTTGACCCACCGGCCCCGCCCCGCTCCAGTGCCCTGCTCGGCAACGATCAGTGCAGCCAGCGGGTCCTCAGCCATGCCCAGGAGTCGCCCGAACTCGCCGGCCTCGTCATCGGGATCGAACGGCGGGAACTCGCCCAGGTCGAAGAAGCCCTCACCGCCGACATCCTCAACCGTGTGGAGATAGACCTCGAAGGACGTCTTCGCCGCACGAACCTCTACATAGCGGACCCCCGGGCGCCCTGCCGAACCGCACGGCCCAAGGAACTGCTCGACCGAACGACCCCGCCGCAGGGCCCCGAGAAGGAACGACTCCGCCAGATACCGCATCCGGCAACCATACGGCGCTCACCCTGCCGAGAGAGCTTGACGATCAATAGGAGCATCAGTCCCGGCTCCGCCGCCGCACGGCGCCCTACGTCCAGTCATTTTCGTCAGCTTGACGAAATCAAGGGTGACCTCATATCGTCTAACTGACACAAAGGGGGTTCCTTCATGGCCGACATCAGCAGGCGCCTCGGATGGCGCCATCTGCGCTCCGCGCCGACCAGCCACATCCGTCACCACCGGCGCGGGCGCATCGCTCACGAGGGAGCGGGCATCAGCTTCTGGTTCCGGGCGCTGACCGCCGCACTGTCCGAAGTGCCGGTCGACGACCGCGAGCTGGCGATGACCTTCCACGCCCGCACCTCCGACTTCCAGGACGTCACCGTGCAGGCAAGCGTGACGTACCGGATCAGCGCACCGGATGTCGCGGCCGCCCGCGTGGACTTCTCCGTCGATCCGGACACCGGCGCCTGGCGCTCCGCGCCACTCGAGCAACTGTCCACGCTGCTCACCGAGATCGCCCAGCAGCACGCACTCGACGTACTGGCCCGAACGCCGCTTTCCGCCTCGCTGGTGAGCGGAGTGGCCGCGGTGCGGGAGCAGATCGCGGACGGGCTCGAGGCCGAACCCCGGTTGCCCGACACCGGTATCGAGGTCGTGGCCGTACGCGTGGTCGCCGTACGTCCCGAGCCCGAGGTGGAGAGGGCGTTGCGGACGCCCGCGAGGGAGCAGATCCAGCAGGAGGCGGATCGTGCGACCTACGAACGGCGCGCCGTGGCCGTGGAACACGAGCGGGCCATCGCCGAGAACGAACTGGCGAGCAAGATCGAACTGGCCCGGCGGGAGGAGCGGTTGGTGGAGCAGCGCGGCACCAACGCCCGGCGCGAGGCGGAGGAGAACGCCGCGGCCGACGCCGTGCGGGCCGGCGCCGAGGCGGACCGCATCGTCAGGCTGGCCCGGGCGAAGGCACAGGCGGAGCGGGAGACCGGAACGGCACGGGCGGAGGCCCAGGCCGCCTGGCTGCGGGCGCACGGCGAGGTGGACGCCACGACGTTGCACGCACTGGCCGTCAACCGGGTCGCCGACAACCTGCCCCGCATCGACAGCCTCACCCTCTCCCCCGATGTCCTCACAGGCCTCCTCACCAGGCTCCAGGGCTCCGCCGGGACGCCGGGGGACCAGCGCTCATGAGTCTGGCGCCGCGCGCGGTCGTGGTCCACCGCGCCACCGAGTACCAGGAACTGCTGGCCCGTCACGGCACGCACGGCCAGGCCGATTTCGTGCTCCGCAGTCGTGGCCGGAGCATCGACGAGGTGCTCGAGCGGCATCGCCGGACGCGGCACGCCCTGGCCGAGGTGGCCGCGGCGATACCCCTGCAGTGGCGCCGGACGACAGTGGAACGCTCCGATCTCGACCGCTTCCTCTTCGCCCCCGAGGACGTGGTGGTCGTCGTGGGGCAGGACGGGCTCGTCGCCAACGCCGCCAAGTACCTCTCGGGTCAGCCCGTCGTGGGCATCGACACCGACCCCGGCCGCAACCCGGGCGTACTGGTCCGGCACCGGCCGAAGGACGCCGCCGCGCTGCTGCGGACCGCGGTGTCGGACCGGGCCGGGGCCGATGAGCTCACCATGGTCGAAGCGGTCGCCGACGACGCACAACGGCTCCTCGCACTCAACGAGATCTACGTCGGCCGGTCCGGCCATCAGACGGCCCGCTACCTGCTGCGCATGGCGGAGGACGGCGCCGCTCCGGCAGAACACCAGGCGTCGTCGGGAGTGCTCGTCGGCACCGGCACCGGCGCCACGGGGTGGCTGCTGTCCGTGCGGCAGCAGCGCGGCGGCCGACTGCCCATGCCCGGCCCGTGCGACGGCCGGCTGGCGTGGTTCGTACGGGAGGCCTGGGCCTCCCCCGCCACCGGCACATCGCTGGTGGAGGGCCTGCTGGAGCCTTCGGAACGCCTCCGGCTGACCGTCGAGTCCGACCGGCTGGTCGCCTTCGGCGACGGCATCGAGTCGGATGCCATCGAACTGACCTGGGGTCAGTCGGTACGGCTGGGGGCGGCGGACATCGCGCTGCGTCTGCTGGTGTGAGCGCGGCACGGGGTGGCGTGAGCCCTGCGAGGGTGGTGTGAGTGCGGCGCGGGTTCGGTGCGGCACGGGTCCGTGACCCGTCACCCGTGCCGCGTTTCGGTCGATCGTCCCGCGTCCGGTCGGCCGGCCCGCATCTCCCGGCTGGATCCGCGTCCGCCGGCCCGCCCCGTGATTGCGGGGCCGCAACCGATGCGCGCCGGAGGCCGGGGCCTCGGGGCTGCGCACACCGACGCAGCCCCGAGACCGTACGTACCGACTGCCGGCCGCCGGACACACCGATGCCGGGGCGTAGTTCCGGGACCGCGCGCTCAGGCGGCCTCCGGCTCCCGGGGCGCGGGGACGTTGCGGAAACGGAACGGCTCCGGCTCGCGGCCCGCTTGGACGAACCAGCAAGCGCCGGCCTCGTCGCCGGTGACGATCCGTACCACCGTGTCGGCGACCACCTCCGCCGGGATGACCGGTACGCCCCGCTCGGCCAGCACGCCGCGCAGGGGGTCGATGATCCGCGACTCGGCGTACCCGGGGCAGATCGCGTTGAAGCGGATGCCCTCCGGTTCGAGTGCCGGGCCCAGGGAGCGGGCCAGGCCCACCACGGCGTGCTTGTTGGCCCCGTACAGAGGGTCGACCGGCACCGGCGCGAGTCCCGCGAGGGACGCGGTGGCCACGATCGAGCCACCGCCACGGGCCCGCAGTGCGGGCAGCACGGCGTGGGTCCCGAAGACGACTCCGTCGAGGTTGGCGCCCATCGCACGCCGGTACCGCGCGAGATCGAAATCGTCGCCTACGCCGCATCCGGTCGCCACTCCCGCGTTCAGGAACGCGATGTCGACCCCGCCGCAGCGCTCCACGGCGAACTCCACCAGTGCCCGGTTGGCGTCGAGGTCGGACACGTCACAAGTCAGGAAGTGGCCGCCGACGAGGCCCGCGACTTCGCTGCCGCCCCGGGCGTCGAGGTCGGCGACGACCACCTCGGCGCCCGCCCGGGCCAGCGCCAGCGCCGTGCTCCGGCCGAGTCCGCTCGCGCCGCCCGTGACGATCGCGACCTTGCCGCGCAGCGGGGCTCCGTCGACGGCGGCGACCGCGGCCTGCTGCTGCCGCGACCCCGTCGCCGCGCCCGCCGCGGCGGTCACGACAGCTCCAGCACGAGCTTGCCGACGTTGTCGCCGCGGAAGAGCATCTGCAGGGTCTCGGGGAAGTCGTCCACGGTGCCCTTGACGACGTGTTCCTTCACCTTGATCCGGCCGGCTGCGATCCAGCCGGCGATCTCCTGCGCAGCCTGCGCGTAGCGCTTGGCGTAGTCGAAGACCACGAAGCCCTCCATGCGTGCCCGCCGCACCAGCAGGGACAGGTAGTTGGAGGGGCCCTGGACCGGCGTCGCACTGTTGTACTGGCTGATCGCGCCGCAGATCACCACCCGCGCGTGCATGGCCAGGCGGCTGAGCGCGGCCTCCAGGACGTCCCCACCGACGTTGTCGAAGTAGACGTCGATGCCGTCCGGGGTCAGCTCGCGCAGTGCCCGCCGGACGTCGCCGGCGCGGTAGTCGATCGCCGCGTCGAACCCCAGCTCGTCGGTGAGCAGCGCGCACTTCTCGGGGCCGCCGGCGATGCCCACGACGCGGCAGCCCTTCGCCTTGGCGATCTGGCCGACGATGGTGCCGACGGCGCCTGCCGCGCCGGAGACCACGACGGTCTCGCCGTCCTTCAGCGCGCCGACGTCCAGCAGGCCGAAGTACGCCGTCATGCCCGGCATTCCGAGGGCGCCGAGGTACGTCGAGGGCGGGGCGAGCGAGGTGTCGATCTTCAGGGCGCCCTTGCCGTCGGAGACGACGTACTCCTGGACCCCGAAGGTGCCGACGACATGGTCACCGGGCTGGTAGTCGGGATGGGCGGAGGCGGTGACCTCGATGACCGATCCCGCGCGCATCACCTCACCGATGCCCACGGGCGGCAGGTAGGAGGGACGGTCGTCGAGCCAGCCACGCATGGCGGGGTCCAGCGAGATGACGCGCGTCCGGCCGGCGAACATGCCCGGGCCGGGCTCCTCGACGGGCGCGGTGTGATGCTCCCAGTCCTCGGGCTTCACCTCGCCCACGGGCCTGGCTGCCAGACGGATCTGGCGGTTGGTGGTCACAGACATGACGCCTCCTGTCGGTCACTGCTCACAAGCGACCATACCGACCAGTAGGTACGACGGAGAATGTGAGGTGCACCACGTCACCCCAGGGGCTTGCCCCTGGCCACGTCCAAGCGGCAGGCCCCGCGCCGCGCGGGATCGCACCGTCGGGCCGACACACGTCACCGCCCCGGCTGACGGCTGTCGATCAGGCAGAGCACGGAGGAGGGCGACGGTGACGGGAGCAGCGTGACCGGGCAGGTGCCGGGCGGCCCATGCGGTGGCGAGGTGGAGGAAGTCGGCGCCACCCGGGCAGAGGCGGCATCAGACCGGGCCGCACTGCGGGAGCCCTCACACCATCCGCTCGACCGCCTCCTTGGCCTCCTTGAGGCCGGCGCCCGTGATCTTCCGGTACGCCTTGATCGCCTCGATCTTCTTCCCGTCCCTCAGGAGGGCCGCGACCTGCCTGAGCTCCGGTTCGGCGTCGCTGATGCCCAGGTGATCGAGTATCAGATCGATCTTGCGCTCGACCCGGGCCATCCTGCGCTCGACCCGGCCGATCCGGCTCTCGGCGCCGCCCAGGGCGAGCAGAAGGACAAGGGCGACGAAGCCGACTGCTGCTGTCTCCATGGCGGACGATCCTAGATCATCTTTCCTGGAGCCCCTCTCCGAGCCGGGCCACCCGGTGCGACCGGACCCCCGGACCGGGCCGCGGCTACCGCACGTCGACGAAGTCCTCGGCGGATCCGCCTCCGTAGCCGGGCGGGCGGGCGGGCGGGCGGGCGGGCGGGCGGGCGACGAACCGTACAGGGTCATGACACGGCCGGGGAGGTTCCGCCGCTCATACGTGGTGCGCGGGCCCGCTGTCCCTCTGCTCGCGGGCCGTTCATTCGAGGATCAGAGGCTTCTCCGGGGCGAGATGGTTGGCGATGGCCACCAGGAGCGCGGTGCTGGAGTTCTTGGCGGTGTCGCTGCCCATGCCCTGTGTCGCGGCCGTCGCGATCGCGATCCCCTTGGACGGCAGATAGGCGACCGTTCCCTGGTAGCCGGCGAACGACGGGTTCTGCAGGAGCCAGGTGTTGTGCACGGCCAGCCCCAGGGCGTAGGACGTCCTCGGGGTCACCTTGGCCACCGGGGTGACCTGCACCTTGTGCGACTGGGGCGTGAGGAGCTTGCCCTCGCCCCACGACGCCACCGACTTCCCCATGTCCTCCAGCGTGCCCGTCATGACCGCTCCCGGGGCCAGCGTCCATGACGGGTCCCAGTAGGTGGCGTCCTCGAAAACCCCCCGCTCGTTGTCGAAGGAGTGCAGGACCGGGGCGGGGATCTCCGCCGTGGACGGATTGTCGGTGCCGGTCAGCCCGAGGGGCTTCAGGATCTCCTCGCGCATCACTTCCGCGAGCGGCTTCTTCCTGACCTTGGAGATGATGTCGCCCAGGATCACCCAGTTGGCGTGCGAGTAGGCGAAGCCCGATCCGGGCGGCTTCTGGAGCGGTTCGTCGACGGAGAGGCGCAGCAGTTCCTCGGGCTTCCAGTGCCGGAAGGGATTCTTGTAGAGCGCGGCGATGAACTCGGGGTTCCGGACGTAGTCCGCGTAGCCGGAAGTGCTGGAGGCCAGCATCTTCAGGGTGATGTCGTCGGCGTGCGGCAGGTCGGGGAACCACCGGGAGATCGTGTCGTCGAGCCGGACCTCGCCCTCGTCGACGAGCTTGAGCAGTTCGGTCGTCAGATAGGGGATGGCGACCGCGCCGATCCGCAGGCGCATGTCGGTCGTCGCGGGGACGCCCGTCATCGACTCCCCGGAGGCGACGCTCGTCACCCTCTGCCCGTCGATCCAGACGCCGGCCATGGCTGCGGTGAGCTTGTACTTCTTCAGGGCGTCGGCTACCTGCTTCTTGATGAAGGCCTCGCTGTCGGCGGGAACACAGGTGCCGCCCTTGGAGATCTGGTCGGACGCGCAGGGCCGCGCCGCGCCTCCGGCAGCCTTCGTGGCCACCGGCTTGACGCAGCCCGTCAGCGAAGCACCCAGAAGCGCCATGGCCGGCAGCAGGCACATGAGGGTGGTTCTTCCGGTTCGGCGCACGGATTCGGGTCGACGCACGGCTGAGCCTCCATACGGGTCGAAGGCTGCGATTCCCCGTGTCGCACCTGCGGGCTTCGTTCCGGACGCTATCCGCCGGTACCGGCCGACGCGCTCCGGGCGGCCCGTTCGGGTGTCCGTGACCCAGGGGTCCTACGCGCGGAAGGCGGCGTCGGCCCGGGTGCCGGCTGCCGAGATGCTCAGCCCGTCGCACCACCGTCTCCGGCGCCGCCGCCATCGCCGCCGCCGACGAAATGGAAGCCCGGCCGGGGGTGCATGAGGAAGTCGTGGTGCGAGATGTTCCACGCGTAGGCGCCCGCGAGCTGGAACACCACCCGGTCACCGGCCCGCAGCCGCGGCGCGGGGACGTTCCGGGCCAGGACGTCCTTGGGAGTGCACAGCTGGCCGGCGACAGTGACGCGGTCCCGCAGCGCGGCGGGCCGCGGCCAGGAGTGGGGCCAGGTGTCCACCGGCAGGACGGAGCAGGGCTGGTCGTGGCCTTTGGTCGCCGGAGTGCGCAGATGGTGGGTGCCGCCGCGCACCACGGCGAACTCCTCCCCGTGGCTGTGCTTCACGTCCAGCACCTCGGTGGCGTACCAGCCGCAGTACGCGGTCAGGGCCCTGCCCGGCTCGATCCTGATCGTCAGGCCCGGATGGGCGTCGCACAGCTCGGTCAGACCCCTGCCGTAGGCCGCCCAGTCGAACCGCTGCCCGGGGGCGGCGTAGTCGACGGTCATGCCGCCGCCGACGTTCACTTCGCCGAGCCGGATGCCGTGGCTTCCGGCCAGCCGGGTGGCCCAGTCGACGACGGACCCCGCCACGGCGAGCTGTTCCGGAGCGCCGAGGCCGCTGGCGAGGTGGGCGTGGACGCCGCGCAGCTCCAGTCGGGGGTAGGTGCCGTCGGTGAGGAGGCGCACGACGGTGCCGGCGTCCGCCGGGTCGAGGCCGAACGGCGTGGGGCGACCCCCCATGGTCAGCGAGCTGCCTTCCGATGCGCCTGCGGCAAGCGGCAGGTTGAAGCGGGGCAGGACCGCCACGCGCCTGTGCGGCGCCATCCGCCGGGCCAGCTCGCCGAGCATGCGGAGCTCGTGCACGCTTTCCACGTGGAAGCGGTCGACGCCCAGTTCCAGGGCGGTCGCGATCTCCGCGGGGGTCTTGCCCGGGCCGCCGAAGGCGAGCGGGTGGGCGGGCACCGCCTTCCTGACGTGGGCCAGTTCGCCGCCCGAGGAGACCTCGTAGCCGTCGACATGGGGGCCGAGGGCGGCGAGGATCTCCGGCTCCGGGTTGGCCTTGGCCGCGTAGTACAGCTCGACCCGCTCGGGCAGCGCGGCCCGTACCGAAGCGGCGTGGTCGCCGAGCGCCGACAGGTCGTAGAGGTAGGCCGGCAGGCTGTCCGGCGGCAGGGTCAGCACGCGGTCGCGCACGGCGGTCGTGGGGGCGGTCATCGGCTGCTCCAGATGGTGTGGTCCCCGCCCGCTCCGGCGAGCACGTCCTCGGCGATGGGTGAGGCGAGGCGGATGTATCCGGCGTGGCGGTCGGCCTTGCGGGCCCAGCGCGTGAGCAGGTTGGCCTTGGCCGGCAGGGGCGCCCCCGCGAGGAGGGCGGCGAGCCTCGGCGGGTGGCCGTGCCGGTCGGCGCAGGACCGGAGGACGTCCCGGACCTGGCCCCACAGGGCCCGCTCGGAATCCGGGTGGAGGTCGGCGAGGACGGCCAGCATCTCGGCGACGTGATTGACCAGCAGACAGTAGACGACCCGGTCCCAGCCGCGTCCGGCGTCGTAGGTGAGGGGACCGGCGACCTCCGGTGGCAGCGCGGCGAGGGTGCCGGCATGGTGTTCGGGCACGAGTTTGGTGCCTTCCAGGTCCCGGAAGAGGACCTGGGCGGGCATGCCGTCGTCGTCGACGCAGACCAGGACGTTCTGCAGATGCGGTTCCAGGACCAGGCCGTGCTCGAAATAGGCGGCCAGGACGGGCGGTACGAGGAGTTTCAGGTACGAGGCCCACCAGGCGGCGGCGGTCCGCGGGCCCGCACCGCGGAGCAGCCGGGCGAGGTGCCCGGGCCCCGTCGGGTACTCGTCGGCGACGGCGGCGGCCAGCAGCGGGGTGGTGGCGGGCAGCAGCCGCTGGTTCAGTCCCTCACGGACGATCACTCCGAAGCCTTCGAGGAGCGCTCGGTCCGGGGCGCCGCCCGGCCCGGACAGCGCGAGGCTGCGGTAGGCGGGCTCGCGGAGCACGGCGCTCCCGGGGAACCGGCGGGACAGGCCGGCCAGCACCGGCTCCAGCGCCCTGGTGAGGGCGACGGCACCGGCCAGTTCGTAACTGGCGTTCTTGCGGAGACAGTTGGTGATGCGGACGTTCAAGCTGAACTTGAGGAACGTCTCGCCGTCGTAGAGGGTGCGCACGGAGGCGGTCGCGGCGAAGGGCCTCCCGCCCCTGCCCAGGTCGAGGACGTCCCCGCGGTCGACGGCCTTCCGCAGTGCGGGGTGCTCACGGAGCATCGCGTACTGCCAGGGGTGTGCCGGCAGCAGCCGGTAGCCGGCCGGGACGTCGCGTCGCAGCCCGTCGAGCACATCGGTCGCGCCGGCGTGCGCGCTCTCCTCGACGACCAGGTGCTCGCGGACGGCGAGGTGCCGCAGGGCGAAGGAGGCGCCGGTCTCGGGGGCGTACGAGGGCCAGGATGCCGTATCGCCGGTACGGGCCTTGGGCGTGGGGTGGAACCGGTGGCCGAACAGGAGGGACTGCTCGGAGGCGAGGTAAGTGGCGAGCGCGTTCCGCGCGGCGGCCTCGGCACCGCTCGCCGGCCGCGGCACGCGGACCGTGCCCGCGGTCCCGGCGGCATCGGCCGTGGCGCGTGCGGTCAGCGCGGTGGCGACGGCCCGGTGGCTGGACGCCACCTGGTCGAGGAACTCCTCGTTGCGGACGCCCGTCCGGAGGCGCAGCTCGTCCTGGGTGTACGCGGCGAGGCGTCGCCAGTCGGTCTCCGCCCAGCCGTCGTCCCGCTGCTCCAGCACCGGACCGGTGAAACGGTGGGCGCCGAACAGGGACGTACGGCGCACCGCCACGCGCAGGAGGACACCGCGGCGGGGCAGCGGCAGCAGCAGATGACCGTCGGTGATCTCGGCCTGGTGCTCGCCGGAGGACACCTCGCGCAGCAGGCAGTTGAGCAGAGTGTGGGCCACGGCGACGTCGGCCGTCGGCAGCGCGGTGGGTGCGGCGGAGGGGACGGTGCCGTCCTGGCACCTTCGGGCGACGGCGGCCGGGCGGGAATCGGTCAGCTGCATCAGCGGCTCCAGCGGTGCGGAGAGAGCGGTGGTTCGGGTGACGGGGGCGTCGTGGCGGGCACGGGCGCGAGGGCGGCCGGGGCGGCGGCCGGCACGTACGCGGCCCGGGTGGCTCGCCGGCGCCCGGGCGGCCGCGCTCCGCACGGGCGGCCTGGCTCATGCGCGAGTCCCCGTCCGCCGTAGGTAGTTGGGGCCCGTGGTGTAGTGCTTGTTGATGTCCGCGGCCCCGGAACGCTCCTTGCTGAGCAGGGTTCCGGCGGTGACCATCGCCTTGACCGGCAGTTCGGCGGCGTCCAGTACCGCCGCGCGCAGCACCGCGCCCGGCTGTCCGGGTTCCGTGCCGAGCCGTTCCACGGCTTCGGCGAGCCGGTCCCGGACGAGTTCCAACAGGACGGCGAGCGGGGCGCGGCCGTGCCTGGCCAGCGCGAAGGCGTAGGAACCGGCGCACAGGTGGACGGTGATCGTGGTGAAGAGGTCGGTGACCGGCTTGTCGTCCCGGCCGAGGATCCGTGCGTCGTCGAACTCGGACGGGTCGGGGGCGTCCGCGCCCAGCCTGTCGCGCATGCGATCGGTGTTGATGCGCGGACCGTCGTTGTCCTTGAGCAGCAGCCGCAGTCGCGTACCACCGTCCGGCTGCCGGTCCAGCACGAGCGAGACGTTCTGCTGGTGGGACTCCAGCGCGATGCCGTAGCCGAAGAGCGTGGTCTGCCAGTCGAACAGCAGGGTGAGACAGGCGTCGAGCAGTGCCACCGGATCGCCCCCGTAGAAGCGGTCGGCGAGCCGGTCGATCACCAGCCGGCCCCCGGGCTCCTCGCTCAGCAGCGCGGCCATGGGAACGACGACCGATGAGCCGAGGCCGGTCGGGTACCGGCGGCAGAGCACGGCGAGGAGTTCGTGCCCGGCATGGGCGTAGGTCGTCTCGTCGGCGTGCAGCACCGTTCCCCGGAAGCGGGGCTCACGGGCGGTCACCGCTTCGAGCAGGCGCTGCCCGGCGGCGCCGTCGACGAGCGTTCCGGGCTTGATGGTCCGCCGGTTGCGCATGCCGAGGGTGGCGGTGGCGAGCGGCAGTTTGAGGTGCAGGGCCGGGTCGGTGACGAGGGTGACCGTACGCATCGACAGCGTGGGCACGACATCGAGGAACGGCTTCTCCGCGAGGACTGCTCGGCCCTCCAGTTCCGTGGCCCGCAGGGCCTCGCGCAGCGGGGCGCCGAGGGTGAGCGGGTGCACGGGGAGGGCCAGGTGGCTGTGCAGGAGTTGCGGAAGCCCCAGGTCCGCAGGGCTGGGCCAGGCCCCGGGCAGCCGCTCGGGACCGCCCGGCACGGTGACCTCGTGACGGGGTACGGCGATCCAGTTCAGCAGGAACCGTGGGTGGAACTCCGGGGCGAAGTAGCTCAGTTGTCGTTCGTCGAGGCCCGAGCGTCCTCGCGCCGCGGGGTAGACGGGGTGGTCGGCACGGGCGGCGAGGGTGTCGTGGGCGAGGCCCGCGTCGAGGCCGGTCCAGTCGGCGGGGTCGGCCCCGTGGTGGGCCGTGATGCGGCCGAAGACCTCCTCGCGGGTGCAGGTGTGGAGACGCATGGTCGCGAGCGTCCGGCGGCATTCGTCGGCGAAGGCGTCGAAGCCTGGCCGGTCCACCGGGTCGGCGAGCACGCGCAGGGTGTCGACGACCTCCTCACAGGTGGTGAGCTCGCTGCCGTCCGACTCCCGGACGAGCAGCGGTAGTCGGGCGGCGTGCACTGCCTGGAACCCGTCCTCCGCGATGGGCAGCAGAAGGGCGTCATCGCCTTCCGTACAGCCGGTTCGGGTTGTGGTCACGGCTGCGGTTCCGGTGCCGGTCGCGGGCCCGGTGTCAGCGGGCCCGGTGTCAGCAGGCCCGGTGTCCGTGGCCCCGGCCTGGTCGCGCTCCCGCACCGGAAGCCGCAGCCAGGCGCCGTCCGGCCGTTCGACTGCGGTGCTGCGGGTACGCAGCCCGAGGACGTCCTCGCGCAGCAGTGCGCTGAGCACCCTCAGCAGCAGCTCGGCCTCTGCGGTGTCCTGGGCCGGTTGCCGGCCGTCCGTCACGGGGGTGCCAGGACGGGTGCGTTGCCGCGGGGCGGGACGGACGCCGACGGTGCCCGGCGGCGTCACGGGGTGATCTCCCAGCGGTGGGTGGCGAGGAAGTCGGCTACGGACCGTTCGACGGCCGTCCGGTCGGTGCCGGTGGCGCGAACGACACCGAGGTAGTCGCGGTTGGTGTGGTTCAGTTCATGCCGCTCGCCGATCCGGCGGAGCGGACGGTACGTCAATTTCACACCGTCCAGGTGGACATCGGTGGCCGGGGGGGCGTCCGTGAGAGTGCCGGTGCCGTCGGCGCACGGGTAGGCGACGAGGGCCGCGCCGTCGGTGCGGACGCCGAGATCGGCCGGAAGCGGCTCGCCCAGGTGTGTCCGGAGGACGTGCTCGAACAGCGGGATGCCGAGCAGTTCGGCGAGCAGCAGGTCGCACTGGTCGCCGATGGCACGGTAGTTGACCTCGATGATACGGGCCTGCCCCTCATGCACCACGAATTCGGTGTGGCAGATGCCGAAGCCGACGCCGAGGGCGTCGAGTTGGGCGAGGATCCGGGCGGTGACCGGTTCGGGATGGGCCGGGACGAAGGTCATGCGCTGTTCGATGAAGTGCGGCGGCGGGGACAGTTCGGTGTGGAATCCCCCCAGGACATGGCGGATGCGGCCGTCTCCGAGCGTCTCCAGGGTGTACAGCTCACCGGCGAGGTACTCCTCGAGCACCAGCGCGTCCTCGGGGCGACGCGCCTGGATCTCCTTGCAGCGCAGCAGGAGTTCCTCGGGCCCGTCGACCAGCACGACGTCCTCGCTGGCCACCCCCTCGCGGGGCTTGAGCACGCACGGGTACGGCACGTCGTCGAGTGCGGTGACCTCTGCGGGGTCCTGTCCGGCCGCGAGCTCCGTCGACCACACACCGCCCGTGCCGGACACCGCGAGGTGCCGGCGCATGTGCGCCTTGTCCTTTGCACGCAGTGTGGCCTTCCAGTCCTTGCCGGGAAGGCCGAAGTACCCGGCGGCCAGGGCGGCTTGGGTCTGCAGGTGGTCGCTGTTGGTGAAGACGGCGTCCGGCTCGTGGTGGGTCGCCACACGGGTGATGACCGCGCGGAAGTCGCGCACGTCGCACTCCAGGACATCGATGTCCGGACAGGAGTGGCGGTGGGCCTCGGGCTGGTCGGTGAGGACGGTGACGTCGAGGCCGAGCCTGGCGGCGGCGGGGAGGAAGCCTTCGGTGACCGAATCGGTGGGGTTGAGGGCTAGCAGGTACAGCCGCATGGCGGCGGCCCCTTCCGAGTCGAGGAACAGTGGTGGGCGGGTTCGGCCGAACGGGTGGACGGCTCGGCGCCGGCAGGCCGGCCCGTATCGGAGCGGCGGGTTGTGGCGGCAGCCTAGGCAGGCACTTCCAGGTGTTCAACTTCCGTCTCTTTCCCGCGACATGACCCCGTTGATCAACCCTCGGCATCAAGTGCTTAAGGTAAGCCTTACCTATCTTGCCTTGCCTCGACCTGTGCTCCCCGCACAGGAAGGACTGCCGATGACCATGGCCCTTGAGACCGCGACGGTGGAACCCGCCGTCGGCGTGGCCTCCGTCCTGAGCCGCACCTACCAGCGCCTGGCCGCCGTGTGCGAAGCGCTCGATGTGCGGGTCGTGCAGCACCCGGAGCCGGAATCCGCCGGCAGGTTCGCGCTGCCCTGCAGACAGGGGCTTCACCAGGGGCGACTCGACGGGACGGGACTCGGCACGACGCGGTTCGACGGCGCCCTTCGCAACGGCGTACAGCCCGATCATGCACGGCTCGACGGCGCCCGGCTCGACGGCGCGGGGCCCGACGGTGCGGGGCCCGACGGTGCGGGGCCCCACGATGCGCGGATCGACGGTGTCAGGCTCATGGAGGACGAGGAGGCTCTGGACGCCTTCATCGACGCAGAATCGGCCCGCATCCGGGACCGGCACGGGCACGCTCCCCGGCGGGACGTCGCCGCCTCGCGCGCGCTGCACGACTATGTGTGGTCCGTCTGCCTGCTGATGAGCGGCGCCTGGTATCTGGAACGGCGGGTGCCCCGTATCCATGCACGGGACATCCGGATCGACCTCGGGACGGGCGCGCTGCAGATCGTTCCCGGCTCCGGCTTCGCCTGCCTCGCCGACGATCCGGAGGCGGGCCGGACGCCCGGCGTGCGGCCGCTCGTCGACGAGGAGGCCCTGCGTGCCGAACTGCGTACCGCAGTCGCCGATCACGTGGGCCCCCTGCTCACGGCGATCGGCCCCCGGCTGCGCCGCGGACCACGGGCCTTGTGGGGCATGGTCGCCGATGACCTGGTCTCCGGCATCTGGTATCTCGGCCGCGTGCTCGACCAGGAGGACCAGGCCGTGCGGGCCGCAACAGAGCTGCTTCCGAAGGCGGTTGCGCCGTTCCCGGGCGCTGCCGACTTCCGTCGCCTGACGGGCCGAAACGGGCAGCGGTATCCGACGCGGACACGGCTCGGATGCTGCCTCTACTACACGCTCGACGGTGCAGAGGCATGCTCGACGTGTCCCCGGACCCGCGACGCGGAGCGCCTCCGGAGGCTGGAGGAACCCGACTGACCTCGCCATGAGCGTGATCCCCCCGATGAGTTCACGAGTCGTGGGTGCCTCCGGGGTGCGGGCCGGGACGTCACACTCCGCCGCCGGAGGCCGTCGTCCCGGTTACCGACTCCAGGGTTCCACGGCTCCGCGCACTGATCGCGAGGTTTTCCCCGAGGCTCCCCGGCCGCGGACGAGGGCGACACGGCCGCGCGTCCCGGAGACGCCCGGTCGACCGCTGCCGCCGGGTCCGGTATGCGTCGTGTGCCCAGCTGTTGCCGGGGGTCGGCAGGTCCTCTCCCCACGATCGGTCATGGCGCGGTCCGGCTGCGGCCGAACTGACGGCGACAGTCGGCCCCGGTCGGTCCGGTGGCGGTCCATCGGCTCCCGAGCCTGGTCCGTACGGACCATCAGGTGCGGCGTCCTGACCGGTTGAGGTCAGCTCGACGGGGTCGGACGGCCCGAGGCCGGGGGTGTGGGCGGCAGGTCGTAGACATTGTCGGGGGTCACGATGGCCGTGACGGCCTTCGCGAAGAGGGTGCTGTTCTCGTTGCCCTCGTAGTTGTCGTCCGTGTTGGTGAGAACCACCAGGCTCGCCTTGGCCGTGGGGAGGTACACGACGACGGACTGGTAGCCGGGCAGTGATCCGTTGTGCCCGATCCAGCCGTGGTTGTAGAAGAGGCCGAGACCGTATCCGGTCCCTGGGTAGCCGGTGGGGAGCGTCCTCAGTCGCTGCGCCTGGGTGGAGGGCTTGAGCAGCGTGCCCGTCGCGAGGATGCGCGCCCACTCGCGGAGGTCGGGCAGGTCCGAGATCACCGCTCCGGCGGCCCAGGCCCACGAGGGGTTCCAGTTCGTCGCGTCCGCTTCCTTGCCGTTGAGCGTCTGCGTCGTGTAGCCGTGTGCGTGCGGCTCGGGGAACTCCGCGCCCTTGGGGAAGAGGGTGTGGTTCAGCCGGGCCGGGGTCAGCACCTCCTTCTTCATGTAGTCGCCGAGGCTCTGGCCGCTCAGCCTCTCCACCACCAGGCCGAGCAGGATGGTGTTGGTGTTGGAGTACTGGAACTTCTGCCCCGGTGGGAACTGGGGCGCGTGGTTCTTGAAGGCGTAGTCGAGGAGCTGCTGGGGCGTGAACACCCGGTTGGGATCGGTCAGGAAGGCCTTGTCGAAGGCCGGGTCCTCGGTGTAGGAGAACAACCCGCTGCGCATCTCGGCCAGTTGACGCAGCGTGATGCGGTATCCGTTGGGAACGCCCTTGATGTACTTGGCGATCGGGTCGTCGAGCCTCGCCTTCCCCGCGTCCACCAGGCGCAGCAGGGCGGTCACCGTGAAGGTCTTGGTCACGCTGCCGATCCGCATGCGCAGACCGTCCGACATGGCGGTGCCGGTCTTGGTGTCGGCGGTGCCGAACGCCCGGACGTAGCTGCCCTTTCCCGGGATCCACACTCCCACGATGACACCGGGGACGCCCGCCTGTTTCATCGTCTGGGTGACGGCCTCGTCGAGCTGTTCCGCCACGGCGGGGCTCAGCTCGCGGACCCGGGCGCTCGGGGTCGGTACCGGCGACGTGGGGGCAGCCGCGGCCGGCGGGGCGGACGTCGGGGTACTACTGGTGCACGCCGTGCCGGCCAGCAGCCCGGCGGTGGCGACTGCCGCCGCCACGATCCTGCCGTGGGCTCTCCCCATGCGCCGGCGGCGCTCTGACATGCGCATCATTCCGGGTGCCTCTCTCGACCGTGGCCAGTGGGGGCGGCGCACGGGCACCGGAAAGGCGCCGGGGGCGCGTGCCATGCCCAACGTACGTCGCGAGTACGCGCCGGGCGGCGAGACCGGGCCCGGCACTGCCCCGTTCGGCCTACCTCGGGCGGGCCTTGCCCAATGTCACGCGTGGGTGACCCGGAGCTTGGACTGGCCGTGCGGCAGCTGCTCCCAGTCGTCCATGAAGTGGGCGACCAGGCCGTGCTTCTCGGCCAGCCGGATCAGCGTCTCCGTGCGGTAGTAGAAGTCCTCGCGCAGCACCTGGTGCTCGCGCGTCTCGGTGCGGTCGTAGGTGAAGTCGAAGAAGCCCCCGGGAGCCAGCACCCGGCCGACGTGCGCGAGGCACTCGTCGATGACCTCCAGGGGCGAGTGCGAGAACACACTGTGCGCGTGGACCACCGTGAACCAGGAGTCGGGCAGGAAGTCCAGTGTCAGGTCGTCGACGGGTGTCAGGTGCGGCAGCTTGGCCTGGAGCCCGTAGCGGACCACGGTCCTCTGGGCCTGGATGAGGATGTCGGGCGAGATGTCGATCCCGTAGTAGTGCCCCGGCTCCAGGAGCTCGATGAAACGCCGGCCGGCGCGGAGATTGCCGCATCCGATCTCCAGCATCCGGTCCTGCGGCTTCAGCCCGTGCCGCACCAGGTAGTCGTACTGCATCTCGCCGATGGCGAGCCAGCGGTCGTAGGAGGGGCGTCCGCCGACCGCCGCCTCCGGGCTCCGCGCGGTGTCGGACGCCATCACGGCACGGTAGTACGCGATGTGGTCCCCGCGGTGCCGCAGCCGCAGCCACCCGTCCCGGCCCGCGCGGCGCAGGTACGGCAGGATGCGTTCCGGGTGTCGCAGGGCGTAGCGCACCTTGTGCGCGATGCGGGATCGATTCGACGTGAGGCGTGAAGCGGGTGTCCTGTCCATGACGGTCTCCGTGGTCCGCGGCTGCCCATTGCGCGGATACTAGTCACGCGGCGCACGGTGCAGGCGTCTTCGGGGGCAGGCCCCCACGTGGGTCGCCCGTCCGGACGAGACGGGCGTCGCCGCCTCTGCCGCGCGGCCCCCGACTGCTTCCTGGACCGATTCCGCCTTGCCTACCGTCCCGGTCCTCCTCTCTGTACGGCCAGTCCTCCTTTCCGTACCGCCGCCCTCCTTCCGTACCGCCGCCCTCCTCTCCGTACCGCCGGTCGGCCCGGCGTTCCGGGTCGTCCTCGCCTGCAAGTCCGGACGCATGAGTACGGTCCCCGGCTCACCCGTTCGGTGGGGCGGTTGGGCCGAGTGCCTCGCCCGTCTGGTGGTCCCGCCCCGCGCGGCGCAGCGTTGGGGTGGACGGGCCGGACCACAGCGCCGTCACCCGTGAACCCGGAGCGAGGCCACGCCATGCGCGACGCACCCCGTGTGATCAGCGGCTCGCGCGACGACGTGCCACCGCACGGGCGACGGGACCCGCGGCACGGCGGTGCATCGCGCACACGCACAAGTCCCGGTTCCACAGCCGCACCGTCCATGCTGTGGCCGGCTGTCGTCGCCGGCGTCTTCACCGTCGTCCAACTGGTCCTGGCGGTGCCCGGTGTGGGACTCGGCTGGGACGAGACCGTGTACGTGAGCCAGGTCGACTCCCAGGCACCGGCCGCGTTCTTCAGCGCACCGCGTGCCCGGGGCGTCACCTTCCTCGTCGCCCCCGTGGCGGCTCTGACCACCTCCACGGAGATGCTCCGCGTCTGTCTGGCCCTGCTGTCCGGCTGCGGACTGTTCCTCGCCCTGTGGGTGTGGCGGCGGCTGCTGCCCGCGCCGGTGCTCGCTGTCGGGGGCGCACTGTTCTCCAGCTTGTGGATCACGGTGTACTACGGACCGCAGGCGATGCCGAACCTCTGGGTCGCCTACGGTGCGCTGATCGCGGTGGGCTGTTTCCTGCGGTTCGTCAGGGACCCCGCCGGCGTCGGGGCGTTGGCCGGTCTGGGCTGCGGGGTGGCGTTCGCAGCGCTGATGCGTCCGACCGACGCCGTGTGGCTGGTCGTGCCGCTCGCCGGGGCGGCGCTGGTGATGCGCACGCAGCGCCGGCTGCTGCTGCTCGTGGTCCTCGCGGCGGGCACGCTGGCCGGCTGTGCCGAGTGGGTCGTCGAGGCGTACGTCCGTTACGACGGGCTCCTCCCCCGGCTGCGGCGGGCCAGTGAGATCCAGGGCCATCTCGGTCTGCACGTCGCCGTCGACGACCACGTGCGGGCGCTGAGCGGCCGTACGCTGTGCCGCCCGTGTGACGTGCCGTGGCGGCATCCCGTCGCCGCCCTCTGGTTCCTCGTGCTGCCGCTGCTGGTCGCGGCCGGTGTACGGGCCGCCGCCCGGACCCGCCACCGCACCGCGGCCGTCGTCCCGACCGTGGTCGGCGTGTCCCTGGCCGTGCCCTATCTGTTCACCGTCGACTACGCGGCTCCGCGGTTCCTGCTGCCGGCGTACGCGTTGCTTGCCCTGCCCGTGGCCCTGTGCCTCGTACGGGCCTGCCGCGGCGGACTGCGCCGACGGCCCGCCGTGGTGTGCCTCGTCGGCGTGGCGGTCGCCGCGCACCTCGTGGTCCAGTACCGGCTGCTCGACGGCGTGACCGGCCGCGCGCGTGCCGACTCACGCGTGCTCACCCGTGTGGCCGCCGAACTGCGCGCCCAGGGCGTCCGTGCGCCCTGCGTGGTCACCGGCGAGGAGGCCGTCCGGGTCGCCTTCCGTACCGGCTGCGCGTCCCGGCAGCCCTCCGGCCACGACACCAGTACGACGTCCGAGGCGCTCGCCGCAGCGGGCCTACGGCAGCCGGTCGTGGTGCTGCTCTCCGGAGGGAGCCGGCCCCCGCCGTACGCCCGCCACTGGCGGGTGGTCCCGCTCCAGGACCTCGGACCGCGGGTGGGCTACCGCGCGCTGCTCTCGCCCACCACGACCCCGTGACCTCCTGGTGACCTCCTGCGGCGGCCCGGTGCCGGGTCGCGCCGCGGGTGGAGGTACGGCCGTCACAGGCCCCCGGTGTACAGCAGCCTGTTGGGCGTCTGGGCGGGCACGCCGGACACCCGGCCGGGGCTCGCCTGCCCGGTGATCCAGTTCCGGACCTGTGCCGGAGTCGCCCTGGGGTGGGCCGACAGGTAGAGGGCGACCGCACCGGAGGCGTGTGGCGCGGCCCAGGAGGTGGCGGTGCCCTCGTTCAGGCCGGTGCCGCCCTCCGCGAACGCCGAGGTGATGTTCTCGCCGGGGGCGTAGAGGTCCACGCAGCGGCCATGGCCGGAGCCCGATCCCTCGCTCTCGTCCCAGTGGCGGTCCCGCGTGGTGGAGGCCGCGACCACGATCGCGTCACGTACGCCGGCCGGGGAGTGCTTGCAGGCGTCGTCACCGTAGTTGCCCGCCGACACGACGGTCGTGACCCCGGAGTCGACCATGCGCTGGACGGCGGCTTCGAGTGCGGTGGAACGCGTCGCGAGGTTGAGGGACATGTTCACCACGGCGGGACGGCGGGCGTGGCGGGTCACCCATTCGACGGCCTTGACGATGGAGGCGTCGGCCCCGGCCGCGGGCGTCGGGCCGACGTCCGCGGGCCTCCCCTTGCTGCCTTCCTCGCATTCGATCGCCTGGACACGCACCACCTTCGCCTTCGGTGCGACACCGTACTTCTTGCCGGCGATGATGCCCGCCACGAACGTTCCGTGCCCGAGGCCGCCGCCGTCGAAGCAGTCACCGTTGTCGGGGCTTCCCACGAAGTCGGCGCCCAGGGAGGCGCGGCCGCCGAACTCCGCATGTCTGATGTCCAGGCCGGTGTCGATCACATAGACGTGCACCCCACTGCCGTCGGCACGGGCGGTGAACGTGCCGTCCAGCGGGCGGTTGCGCTGGTCCAGCCGGTCCAGGTTCCAGGGGACTGCGCGGCGCACGACCGCCCCTCCCGCGGTGCTTCCGGCCGGGCGGGGCCGCTCGGAAGGGGCCGTCGTCGGTGCCGGACCACCGGGGGGCGTGCTGGTGCCGGTGGCCGGCGTGGCACCGCCGGTGGCCGGAGCCGCCGACGCACCGCCCGCCCCGGCCGGGGGCCGGCTGCCCTCCGCGGCGGCCGGTTCCCCCGTCGGCCCGCACCCGGACAGACCGGCCACGGCCATCGTCGCTGCTACCACCATGGCACTGACGCGCATGTGCTTCATCGGGTCCCCCACGTGAACGCGGCGGCCCCCTGCCGCCAACCACACAGACGACCGCCGTCGCAAGTCGGTTGCGGGGCTCGCACGGACACCGGTGGAGGTTCCGGAGGATGCCGTCCGGGTCGGCGAAGGGGTCACGGTCGTCGTCACCGGGATCGACCGTGAACGGCGCACGCACGCCCTCTCCCGGCAGCAGGTCTCCCCCCGGCCTCCGGTGACCGCCCCCTGGGCGTTACCGTCACACGGCGAACGCCCGGCCGGGGGCGAACAGGAAGGGTGGGGCACTTGGTCTTCGAATCGCTCGCCTGTGCCGACGCGTGCAGGGATGCGGCGCGGAGGCGGAGTACCACGGTGTGCAGGCCCTCGTGGGCGGTCGCCTGCGGTGGGACGTGGAGTACTCGTGTCCGGCCTGCGGCCACGGGTTGGCGAGGTGCGGTGGAGAGCTGCCGTCCTTCCTGAGGGAGCGGCTGCTCGCCGAGCACGGGCCTGCGCGGCTGGAGGTGCGGGGGCGGGCCGTGCGGAGAGTGACGGTCATGCGGGTGCTGCGGGCCGAGTGGGGGCTCGAACTCGACCAGGCCGCGGCGGCGCTGCGGGACGTGCTGAGCGGCGGGTGCTCGGGGACGCTTCCCGAGATGGAGCTTCTCGCGCGGGGACTGCGGGAGTCCGGGGTCGACGCGGTGGTCACGCGGCCGTGAAGCGGGAGTCGGGCTCCCGGGACGCATGGGGACTGCAGGTTCGCGGTCGGGCGGACCGGTTCCCGGCGTTCGGCGGCCGTCCCGCCCCTGCGCGACGGGACGACAAGGCGGCGGGAGCGGCCGAGAGGAGCCGAGTGGCCGCTCCCGCCGGGGGTCAGTCGGACGTGGTGCTGCGGAGCAGTGCTTCCTGCGCCGCGTCCTGGGCCTTCGCGCGGTCGTCGGGGACGACACCGATACGGGTACGGCGGTCGAGGATGTCGTCCGCGTCGAGTGCTCCTTCGTGGCGGGCCGCCCAGAGGAGTTCGGCGCCCGTGACGGGGTGGCCGGGGAGCACGGGCTCGGCGAGAGAGGGATCGGCGGTACCGAGGGCGTGGACGGCGGGCGCCTCGGTGCCGTAGCGCTGGACGAGGCGCCGGGGGGCTTGGAGCCCCGACAGGGTCGCCGGCCGGGCGGCGCCGACCAGCGGGAGCGAGATGGTGCGGGACGGGCCTGCCGCCAGCTTCTGCGCGGCCACGGCGGCGTCCACCGCGTCCTCGGCCATGCGCCGGTAGGTGGTGAGCTTGCCGCCCACGACGGTGACGACACCGTCCGCGGAGGTCACCACGGCGTGCCTGCGGGAGATGTCGGCGGTCCTGCCCTGCCCGTCGCCGGCCGCCGGGTCGCTGGTGTCGAGGAGCGGCCGCAGCCCGGCGAAGGCACCGACGACGTGCGAGCGGTGGACGGGGACGTCGAGGGCGGAGCCGAGGACGTCGAGCAGGAAGCCGATGTCGGTCTCCGGCACTTCGGGAACGTCCGGGATGTCGCCGTCGACCGGCTCGTCGGTCAGCCCGACGTAGACGCGGCCGTCGCCCTGGGGCAGGACGAGGACGAAGCGGTTGGTCTCACCCGGGATCGGGATGTGCAGTCCGGCGGAGAGACGGCCGATGTCGTCCGAACGCAGCACCAGGTGGGTGCCGCGCGAGGGCCGCAGCCGGACGTCCTCGACGAGGCCGCCGGCCCAGACCCCTGCGGCGTTGATCACTGCGCGGGCGCGGATCTCCATTTCCTCACCGGTGAGTTCGTCGCGGACGTGGGCGCCGGAGCCGCTGACCGTGAGGGCGCGGGTCCGGGTGAGGATGCGCGCGCCCTGGGCGGCCGCGGTCCGGGCGATGGCGGTGACCAGGCGGGCGTCGTCGCTGAGCTGGCCGTCCCAGGACAGCAGTCCGCCGCGCAGGCCGGACGTACGCAGGGCGGGGGCGAGGTGGCGGGTCTCGACCGCGGAGAGGGTGCGCGGGCCCGGGAGCGTCCTGCGTGATGTGCGGGCGGACGCCCGGAGGAGGTCGCCGGCCCTGAGTCCGGCCCAGGTGAGCGCCGCCTGGCCGCGGGAGACGAGCGGGGTGAGGGGCATCACGAACGGCTGTGCGTGCACCAGGTGGGGGGCGGTGCGCTCCATGAGGATGCCGCGTTCGACGGCGCTTTCGTGGGCGACGTCGAGGTGACCTGAGGCCAGGTAACGCAGACCGCCGTGGATCAGCTTGGAGCTCCAGCGGGAGGTGCCGAAGGCCAGGTCGTGGGCGTCGACGGCGGCGACGGAGAGGCCGCGGGACGCCGCGTCCAGCGCGGCGCCGGCACCGGTCGCACCGAGCCCGACGACCAGGACGTCGACGGACGCCCCGTCGGCGAGCTCTGCCAGTTCCCGCGTGCGGCGCGCGGCGTTCAGGGAGGCGCCGGCGGGGGCCGGGCCGCTCGGGAGGCTCATGGGTGAAGGGTCCTCTCCAGGATGGTCCGCAGCTCCTCCAGAAAGGCGGCGGCGGTGAGGTCGGGGGTGTCCTCGTCGGTCATCGTGCGCAGCGAGAGCGTGAACGACTGGACGACGAGCAGCAGGGACCGGGCCTGCAGCACGGGGTGCGCCCTGCGGATCGAACCGTCCGTGTGGCCGTGTTCCAGGGCGGCGACGAGCAGTTCCAGCAGGGCCTCCTGGCTGGCGCCCCTGCGGTCGAGCATGTACGGCAGCAGCAGTTCCGGATCGACGTCGATGATCTTGTGGAACAGCGGGTGTGCACGGAACGCCCGTACCCCGGCCACGAGGCCGTCGACGAGCCGTGTCCGCGCGGGGGTGTCGGCATCGCTGTCGGGCAGCGCGGCGACGGCGACGGCGACCCATTCGCGGGTCATCAGGTCGCCGACGAGGGTCCGTACGTCCGGCCAGCGCCGGTAGAGCGTCATACGGGAGACACCGGCGCGGCGGGCCACGTCGGTCAGGGTGGTCCGGCGGACGCCGACGGCCAGGACGCAGTCGCGGGCTGCGTCGAGGACCGGATCGCTGTCCGAGTGGTTGTGACGAATGGGCGTCATCTGTCACAGTGTAATGCAGTGAAGCCGGCAGGACACGGCGCCCGCGAAACAACGGTGAGGAAGCAACCCAAGTGGACATGTTGTGGAGCGGCTGGGGAGACCCGGCCGAAGCTGCCCCGCTGCCCGACACGGTGATCGGCCTGCTGCGCGATCTGCTCGGTGTCAAACCCCGCAGCACCGAGACGGCCGTGCTCGGGGACATCGCCGTCCCCGACTCCGCCCTCGCCCCCGAGGTCGTCGAGGCCCTCGCCGACCGCCTCGGCGACATGGCGTACGTGCGCACCGACGCGGAGAGCCGGATCCGGCACACCCGCGGCAAGTCCACGCCCGACCTTCTGCGCATCCGCGCCGGCGAGGTCGACGACATCCCCGCCGCGGTGGTGCTGCCCGCGAGCCACGACGAGATCCTCGCCGTGCTGCGCGTCTGCGCCGGGCACGGCGTGGCGGTCGTCCCGTTCGGCGGCGGCACCTCCGTCGTCGGCGGACTCGCCCCGGAGCGCCACGGCGCGTTCATCGCCCTGGACCTGCGCCGCCTCGACGCCCTGGTGGCCGTCGACGAGGTCTCCCGCACCGCGGTCCTGCAGCCGGGACTGCGCGCCCCGCAGTGCGAGGCGCTCCTCGCCGAGCGCGGCTACACGCTCGGCCACTTCCCGCAGTCGTTCGAGTGGGCGTCCATCGGCGGGTTCGCCGCGGCCCGTTCCAGCGGCCAGGCCTCCGCCGGGTACGGCCGGTTCGACGAGATGGTCCTCGGCCTGACCGTCGCCACCCCCGAGGGCACCCTCGACATCGGCCGTGCACCGCGTTCGGCGGCCGGCCCCGATATGCGGCAGCTGATCCTCGGTTCCGAGGGCGCCTTCGGCGTCATCACCTCGGTGACCGTGCGGATCCGTCCGCTCCCCGAGAAGAAGATCTACGAGGGGTGGAGGTTCCCGTCCTTCGAGGCGGGTGCCGCCGCGCTGCGCCGGGTCGCCCAGGACGGGCCGCGCCCCACCGTGCTCCGGCTCTCCGACGAGACCGAGACGTTCATCGGCCTCGCCCAGCCCGACGCCATCGGCGGTTCCGACGCCCCGCAGCCGGGCGGCTGCATGGCGATCGCCGGGTACGAAGGGACGGCCGAGGACACCGAGAGCCGCCGGGAGCAGGTCGGGGCCGTGCTGCGCGCCTGCGGCGGCGAGCCGGTCGGCGCGGAGCCCGGCGAGCGCTGGGCGCACGGCCGCTACTCCGCCCCCTACCTGCGCGATGCGCTGCTCGACGCCGGCGCGTTCGCGGAGACGCTGGAGACCGCGACGTTCTGGTCCGGCATCCCGGAGCTCTACGGTTCGGTCCGCCAGGCGCTCACCACCGCCCTGACCGAGGCGGGCACCCCGCCGCTGGTCATGTGCCACATCTCCCATGTCTACGAGAACGGTGCGAGTCTGTATTTCACCGTCGTCTCGGCACAGGGGGACGACCCGGTCGAGCACTGGGCACCGGCCAAGCGGGCCGCCAACGACGCGATCATCGCGGCCGGCGGCACCATCAGCCACCACCACGGCGTGGGGACCGACCACCGCGACTGGTACGTGCAGGAAGTCGGGCCGCTCGGTGTCGAGGCCCTCCGGGCCGTCAAGCACCGGCTCGACCCGGCCGGGATCCTCAACCCCGGCATCCTGCTCCCCACCCGCTGACGGGCCCACGCCCCCCGAACGGCACGCCGGCCTCCCCTCGGCCGGCGTGCCACCCTTCCCCCCACCGGGGTGCCGGTACCGTTCCCGGGCCCGGCACCCCGTCATTCATCCGTCGTCCGTCCACAGACCGCCACCCCCTGCCCTCGGAGGCGCATCCCATGCGACAGTTCACCGCCGTCGTCAACCCCACCGCAGGGGGGTCCACCGGCACCGCGGCACTCCTCCCGGTGGCCCGGCTGCTCCGTGAGGCCGGCGCGGAGCTCACCACGGAGTACAGCCGCAGCCTGGAGCACGCCCGGCAGCTGGCCCGGCAGGCCGGCGAGCGCGGGCACGTCGTGCTGGCCGTCGGCGGCGACGGGATAGCGGGCGGCATCGGCGGCGCGCTCAGCGGAACGGACGCGGTGCTCGGGCTCGTCCCGGCCGGCCGCGGCAACGACTTCGCCCGTGCGCTGGAGCTGCCCACCGCCCCCGAGGGGCTCGCCGAGGTGCTGCTCCACGGCAGCCCCAGAGCGGTCGACACCATCGAGATCGAGTCGGCCCACCACCACCGGACCGCGGTCCTCGGCAGCGTCTACGCGGGCGTCGACGCCCTCGCCAACCGGCACGCCAACACCACCAGGCTGCTGCGCGGTGCCGCCTCGTACTACGCGGGCGGACTGCGCGCGGTGGCCACCTGGCGTGCCGTCGACTACCGCATCACGGTGGACGGCGTCCTGCACGAACGCCGCGGCTACACCGTGGTCGCCGCCAACTCCGCCTTCTACGGCTTCGGCCGCCGGATCGCCCCCGGTGCCCGGGTCGACGACGGCGTCCTTGACATCGTCGTGATCCGTGACGCCCCGCGCCGCCTGTTCTTCACGGTGATGAACGAACTGAAGACGGGTGCGCACATCGACCGCCCCGAGGTGGAGGTGCTGCACGGCAAGGAGGTCCGGATCGAGGCGGACCGCGAGATCCCCTACGGCGCGGACGGAGAGGTCGACGCGGTCCTGCCGATGACCGCCAGGGTGCAGCCGGGCGCGCTCAACGTGCTCTGCTGACGTCCGCTCCTCGCCCCCTACCCGCTGCAACCCGCGGCCGGGCCGCCGCGTCCCCGCCGGGTGCCCCGGTGGCCGCGGTTCACGGGAAGGCGTGGGGAGCCGGACCCGGCCCGTCCCGGTCCGGCTCGTCGGCGTCCCCGCTCAGACGCAGGGTGAACCAGATGGTCTTGCCCTGGTCCGTGAGGCGAGTGCCCCAGCTCTCGGAGAGCGCGTCGACGAGGATGAGTCCCCGGCCGGACTCGTCGTCGTTGGACGCGATGCGGGGGTGCGGCAGACGGGGGCTGCCGTCACTGATCTCGACGGTGACCTCGTGGACGCTGCGGCGGACGCGCAGGCGTACCGGTCCGTCGGCGTGACGCACGGCGTTGGTGACGATCTCGGAGGCGAGGAGCCGGGTGTCCTCGGCGATCTCGTCGCACTGCCACTCGGTCAGGACCGCGGCGAGGAACGCCCGGCCGTCGCCGACCGCGGCCGGGGTGGCGGGGAGTTCGGTGGACGCGGTGGCGAGCGGGGCGGCGGGAAGCCTGGCGAGAAGCAGGGTGACGTCGTCGTTGTGTGCCTGGGCGTCGGGTAACAGGCCGGCCAGCACCTGTTCGGCGACGGCCTCCAGGTCGGGTGCGGTCGTGAAGGCCTTCTCCAGCTGCCCGGCGAGCAGAGCGAGCTGTGCCTCGATGTCACTGCCCGGGGTCTCGACCAGTCCGTCGGTGCACAGGACGAGCGTGGAGCCGGGCCGCACCGGGAAGCGGGCCTGCTGGTGGGGGATGTCGCCGACCCCGAGGGGCACGCTCACCGGCGCCTGAAGCATGCCGACGGTGTGCTCGGGGCTGGAGATCAGGACCGGCAGGTGTCCGGCCGAGCAGATGGTCACCTCGCCCTCGTCCGGATCGATGACCAGGTAGCAGCAGGTGACGAGCTGGTCGGGGAGGTCGGCGACGACGGCGTCCAGGGCCTGCATCAGCTGTCGTGGCGGCATGCCGGTCTTGGCCAGCGCGTTGGCCGCGGAACGCAGTTGGCCCATGACCGCGGCGGCCTCCAGCCCGCGGCCCATGACGTCGCCGATCAGGATGCCGACGCGGCCCGCGCCCAGCGGGATGAGGTCGAACCAGTCGCCGCCCACACCCGCCCCCTGGGTGGCGGGGAGGTAGCGGCTGGCGGTGTGCAGGCCGGGAAGGGTGGGCGGGGTTCCCATGAGGCTGCGCTGGAGGGTGAGGGCGACGTGGCGCTGCTGCTCGTACAGCCGCGTGAGTTCGGCCTCGGCCCGCTTGCGGTCGCTGACGTCACGGACGATGGCGCACGCACCGACGACGGTGTCGTCGGAGGCCCGGGTGGGCCAGAGCGTGACGTCCACGTCCAGCAGTTCGCCGCTGCTGGTGACCCGCAGCGTCTCGAAGTGCTCGACCTTCTCGCCCCGGCGCAGGCGTTCCAGCAGTGCGGTGACCTCCTCCTTGCGCTCCTGCGGGGCCAGGACCGACACGTGCCGGCCGATGGCCTCCTCCGCGGTGTAGCCGTAGAGCCGCTGGGCGGCCGCGTTCCAGTAGGTGATGCGTCCTTCCAGGGTCTTGGCGAGGATCGCGTCCTGTGACGACTCGACGAGCGCGGCGAGTTCGTTGATGCGTTCCTCCGCGGCCCTGCGGTCGCTGACGTCGCGGACCGCGGCCGATATGAGGATGCCGTCGGCGGTCTCCAGGGGGCTGAGGCTGATCTCGACCGGGAACTCCCGCCCGTCCTTGCGCAGACCGTAGAGCTGCAGCCCGGCTCCCATGGGGCGTACCTGCCGGTTGGCGGAGTATCCGCTGCGGTGCAGGGGGTGGTGGGCCCGGAACCGCTCGGGCACGAGGACCTCGATGGGATGCTCCAGGAGCTCTTCGCGCCGGTACCCGAACATGGTCTCGGTCTGCGCGTTGACCAGTTTGATCGTCCCCGTGTCGTCGACGATCACCATGGCGTCCGGCGCCGACTCCAGCAGCCCCCGGAACCGCTCCTCGGCAGCCCTGCGGTCGCTGACGTCGCGGACCGCGGCCGATACGAGCAGACCGTCGGCGGTCTCCAGGGGGCTGAGGCTGATCTCGACCGGGAACTCCCGCCCGTCCTTGCACAGTCCGTAGAGGTCGAGGCTGGCGCCCATCGGACGGACGCGCACGTCGTCGGTGTACGCGCGCCGGTGGGCGGGGTGCTGTGCGCGGAAGCGTTCCGGGATCAGCATTTCGATGGGGCGGCCGTAGAGTTCCTCCCGCCGGTGGCCGAACAACGTCTCCGTCTGGGCGTTGACCAGTTTGATCGTCCCCGTGTCGTCGACGATCACCATGGCGTCCGGCGCCGACTCCAGCAGCCCCCGGAACCGGTCCTCCGCCGTACCGGGCCTGGCGCCGTGGCCCGGCACGTCGCAGATACGGCCGTCCGTCCTGCAGACGGGAGACGTCCGTTCCGCCGGTACCCCGACATCGTGCATGCGTGCCCCTTGGCGCCGTGCGTCCGTGGTCCTCGGGCTATCCCAGCAGCGCCGGCCGGGTTCCGGGGGCAGATTTCCCGTTTTGGGCGGCAGCTGGGCGAACCTGTCTGATCCGGGACGGCAACTGCCCGGTACCGGCCCGCTGTCGGGCGCGGCACCAGGGCAACGGGCAGGACCATCCGACGGCCCGCTCTCCGGCATGACACCGAAGCAACGGGCAGGACCATCCGACAGGTCGCTCTCCGGCACAGCACCAAGGCAACGGGCAGGACCATCCGACGGCCGGTGGTCAGCGTGGCGCCGGCTGCGGGAGCCGTCCGACCTTGAGGGTGTTGTCGGTGCGGGTGCCCGGCATCCCGTCGGGTCCGGTCAGGCTCTGCTCGTGCTCGTCGCTCACCAGGACCTCCCACTCGTCGTCCGGGAGGCCGAGGGCCTCGAAGACCTCCTCGGGTGTGGGGAAGTGCATGTCCTTGTGCCGGTCGGGGTCCCAGGAGGGGCCTCCGGCATGCCCGACGACGAGCAGCACCCCTCCCGGGGCGACCGCCTCGGCGGCCCGGCGCAGGATCCGCTCGCGGGGCAGGTCGATCTCGGAGTGGAGGAACTGGGCGGACACCAGGTCGAAGACCCCCGAGGGGAAGGACTCGGCCAGGTCGTGGCGCCGCCATTCGATGCGGTCGGCGACTCCCGCCCGGCGTGCGTGGTCCGCGGCGCGGCCGAGCGCGACACCGGAGACGTCGACCGCGGTGACCCGCCAGCCCTGCCCCGCGAGCCAGACCGCGTCGGCCCCCTCTCCGCACCCCAGGTCCAGGGCGCGGCCCGGTTTCAGCCCGGCCGTCTCCCGGACCAGAGCGGCATTGGGCCTGCCACTCCAGATGCGGTCGCTCGCTCCGTAGCGGGCGTCCCAGAACTCCTCGGCCGGGGCGCCCTTCGCGTCCCCGGTCGTCGCGGCGGCGCCGTGGCACCGCCTCCCGCCCTCGGGGGCGGTGGCCGGAACTCGCCGGTCTTCTGTCGTCATGTCATCGACCTCCGTTCCCGGAGATGTTCGGCGAGGGCCGGACCGCCCGGCAACCGTTCTTGCCGGGACGGCAAACGGCCGGGGCCCGGCCGGCGTACGAGGTCAGGGGCGGGGAGCCACGAAGAGGCTCTGCACACCGCGGCCGATGGGGCCCTGCTCGTCGTGGATCGCGGACTCGGCCATGCCCACGCCGGCGGAGTCGATGCTGGTGCGGGCGTCGATGCAGACCCATTCCCCGGCTGGGGGCCGGTGCAGGTGGACGGTGAGGTCGGGGTTGACGAACAGATGGGCCGAGAAGTCCAGGACGTTGCTGATGCCGTTGCCCGAGTCCGCCGCCACCAGGACGCGGTCCAGCGGTCCGGTCTTCTCGTCGGCCACGAGGGGTACGCGCATCCGCAGCCAGCAGGCCGCCGGGCCCTGGTCCAGGAAGGAGCCGGAGGCGAAGCGGAACTCCATCGCGGTGTGGTAGCCGACGTCCCACGGGACGGGGTAGAACGGCTCGGACCGCGACTCCGCGGGCGACGGGACCGACGGCCCGTCGGCGACCCGCGGTATCGAGCCCTCGTGCGCCGTGCGGATGCGCAGCGCGGTGGCCCGCATGACCTCCTCGCCGCCGTCCGGCACGAGGCAGGCCTCGACCAGTTCGACGCTGCGCCCCTCCCGGATGACGCGGGTACGGACGGTCAGCGGCCGAATGGGGACCGGGCGCATGATCTCGAAGGTGATCCGGGCCGTTCGCATGTCCTCGCGCGCTCCCGGGCGCATCAGCACGGCGCGTCCCAGCAGGGCCGCGGGCGGCCCCGCGTGCTGGCTGTCGCGGTCCCACGGACCACGGGTGTATTCGGACGGCACGAACCGCCCGTCCGCCACGCGCGCGTAGAACGCCTCGGCATCACTCGTCGGAACACTCACAGCCCGGCCTCCGTCCACTGAGGGAGAGAAGGCTACTGGAAGGTTACTGGACGGTAGCAACCTCCGCGCATCCCGCCGTCCCCCTCCGCGCATCCCACCCGGCCCCACAAGGCCACAACCTCAGAAGAACCTCAGATGTTCCACGTGATGCGAACACCTGAGCGACGCTTCCCTAGGGTCATGATCATGACCCACAGCCCTGCACCCACCCTGCACATCACGGACGCGTCGAAGGCCGCCGTGAGCGCCGCGTTAGAAGCGGTCACCGAACTCGGCGACGCCCTGCCCGACACCGGCACCGAGCACTATCTCGCGTACGGCGCCAAACACCTGCGCAATCATCTCCCCGCCCCGGTCCTCGACGCGCTGACGCAGTGGCGCCACGCGCCCTCCGCCTGGCTCACGTTGACGAACCTGCCCGTACCCGGGGAGCCGGTGCCCACGCCGGCGGACGGCTTCTGCGACGAGACGCTGCTCAGCATCCCGAACCTGGTCCACTTCGGGATGCTGCGACTGCTCGGGCTCGCACCCGTCGCCTACCGGTGGGAGAACGAAGGCCGCCTCATCAGGAACGTGGCGCCACGAGCCGCCGCGGCCCGCGCGCTCACCTCCTGGGGATACGCACAGCCGCTCGACTGGCACACCGACGACTCCGTACTGGACCACCGGCCGGACGCCGACGCCGGCGAATCGATCCCCCATTACCTCTCCTTCCTCGGGATGCGCAACGAGGAGCGGGTCCCCACCGGCCTGCTGCCCGTCGACACCGTCATCGAGTCCCTCCCCGCCCGGACGGCTGAGGCGCTGCACCGCCCCGAATTCGCCGTCACCGCACCGGAGTCGTACACCGCCGCGGACGGCGGCAGGCCGCTGGGCCGGACCGGCGTCCCCGTGCTCTGGACGCTGCCGGACGGCAACACGGCACTGCGCTACGGCCCCGGCCTGCTGACCGGCGGCACCCCGGCGGCACGCGAGGCGCTGACCCGCTTCGAGGACTGCGTCTCCGGCCTTCCGGGGACGCCGGTCCTGGTGGAGGAGGGCGGGTTCCACATCTTCGACAACCGGCGCGTGATGCACCGCAGGGTGCCCTTCGTGCCGGCGGAGGCGGGCCGCGCCCGCTGGCTGCGACGCTGCTACGCCGTCGGCCCGGCCGGCGGAGCGGTCGCGGGCGGCCGCTGAGACACCGGGCCCGGCGCGACGGCCGCGCAGGACCACGTCCTGCGCGGCCGTCGGTCGCGCTGCGGCCGCTACTCGACCTTCGCCCAGTCGAAGGTGCGCTCCACCGCCTTCTTCCATCCGGCGTAGCCCTCCGCGCGCTGCTCGTCGCTCAGTTGCGGTTCCCACCGCTTGGACTCCTGCCAGTGGGAACGCAGTTCGTCCTCGCTCTGCCAGAACCCGGTGGCGAGCCCGGCGGCATAGGCGGCACCGAGCGCGGTGGTCTCGGCGACGACCGGACGGCTGACCGGGACACCGAGGACATCGGCCTGGATCTGCATGCACAGATCGTTGGCGGTCACGCCGCCGTCGACCTTGAGCACGTCCAGATGGACTCCGGAGTCCTGCTCCATGGCCTCGACCACGTCGCGGCTCTGGTAGCAGATGGCCTCCAGCGTGGCCCGGGCGATGTGGCCGCCGTTGTGGAAGCGGGAGAGGCCGACGATCGCGCCGCGCGCGTCGGAACGCCAATAGGGCGCGAAGAGCCCGGAGAAGGCCGGCACGAAGTAGATGCCGCCCGCGTCCTCCACGGTCCCGGCGAGCTGCTCGCTCTCCGCCGCATCACGGATGATCTTGAGCTGGTCGCGCAGCCACTGCACGGCCGAACCCGTGACGGCCATGGAGCCTTCCAGCGCGTAGACCGCCGGGTTGTCGCCGAGCTGGTAGGCCACCGTGGTGAGCAGGCCGTGCCGGGAGTGCACGATCTCCGTACCGGTGTTCAGCACCAGGAAGTTGCCGGTGCCGTAGGTGTTCTTGGCCTCACCGGGCGCGAAGCACACCTGGCCCACGGTGGCCGCCTGCTGGTCCCCCAGCACTCCCGTGATGGGGATGGGGGCCCGCAGCGGCCGGGAGGTGCGCGCCTGGCCGTAGGCCTCGGGGTGGGAAGAGGGGCTGATGCGCGGCAGCATCGCCCGCGGGACACCGAAGAAGCCCAGCAGTTCGTCGTCCCAGTCGAGGGTCTCCAGGTTCATCAGCATGGTGCGGCTGGCGTTGGTCACGTCGGTGGCGTGGACGCCGCCGTCCGGCCCGCCGGTCAGGTTCCACAGCACCCAGCAGTCGGTGTTGCCGAAGAGGGCGTGTCCCTGTTCGGCGGCCTCGCGCAGGCCGTCGACGTTCTCCAGCAGCCACTGGATCTTGCCGCCGGAGAAGTAGGTGGCCGGCGGGAGGCCCGCCTTGCGGCGGATGACGTCGCCGCGGCCGTCCCGCTCCAGGCCCGCCGCGATGGAGTCGGTGCGGGTGTCCTGCCAGACGATGGCGTTGTAGTACGGACGGCCGTTCCTGGGGTCCCAGACGACCGTCGTCTCCCGCTGGTTGGTGATGCCCACGGCGGCCAGGTCGGAGGCGTCCAGACCGCGCTCCCGGATGGCGGTCTGCATCACCGTGTTGGTGCGCTCCCAGATCTCCACCGGGTCGTGCTCGACCCAGCCCGAGCGCGGCAGGATCTGGGCGTGCTCCAACTGGTGCTTCCCCGCCTCGTTGCCGTCGTGGTCGAAGATCATGAACCGGGTGCTGGTGGTTCCCTGGTCCACCGCGCCGACGAAGTCCGCCATGGGATGCCGCCTCTCGAGTGAATCGGGCAGGGCCGGGTCCGTCCGGGGCGGTCAGTCCTCGGGCACCGGGATGCGTCCCGGGGGCTCGGGCTCCGCGGTGGGCAGGAAGCGGCCGATGAAGACCTTGTAGAAACCGGCACCCACGAGACCGCCGAGGAACGGCCCGAAGATCGGCACCCAGTAGTACAACTGGCCGTACTGGTCCCTCCATGCACCGCCGTACCCGGTGAGGAAGCTCGCAAGTCGCGGTCCGAAGTCGCGCGCGGGGTTGATCGCGTACCCGGCGAGGGTGCCCCACGCCATGCCGATGGCGACCACGATGAGGCCCACGATGAACGGGGCCATGTTGGCGCCGGGGGGAGTGCCCAGCAGGTCCGTGACCGCGAGGATCAGCATCAGCAGCAGCGCTGTGCCGATGACCTGGTCGCGGAAGGCTGCCCACTCGTACACCGGCAGGTTCGTGTTGCCGTTGGCGGGCAGGGTCGAGAAGACGCCCTGGGTCTTGACCGTGTGCCCCGGGTCGGCCTTCGCGAGCGCCTCCGTGTAGTTCCACCGCACGATGAGCGCGCCCACGAACGCCCCGAGGACCTGGGCCAGCATGTAGGGCGCGACCTTCTTCCAGGGGAAGCCCTTGAAGACGGCGAGGGCGAGCGTCACCGCGGGATTGATATGCGCACCGCTGAGCCGTCCCGCCACGTACACGCCCAGCATGACGCCGAGGCCCCACGCCCACGCGATGCTGTCGTGGTCGCCGAGTCCGCCCGGCGGCACGGTGAGGGCTCCGCCGGCGACCACCTGGGCCACCACGCCGCAGCCGAAGAGAATGAGGACCATCGTGCCGACGAACTCGGCCGACATCTCCCCAACGAGTGCTGATCTGTACATCCGACCGGCCATAGCATCCTGCTTCCCGCCGATACCGAACCGGCAGTCCAGTCACCGCAAATGCCCACGTAACATCATATGTAGGTCGGGAAGGCGCGCCACGCGGGTGAGGTTCCCGCAGCGTGCGGCGCCGCGGCGCCGGCCCGGACACCCCCTGGGGCCGGGCGGGCAGCGGGACGTGAGGGATCGGGTGCTCCGACAGCCGGGGGTCCTGTTCGGACGCGGTTCCTACCCGGCTGCTCTCCCCGAGGGCCGGTCGGTGGAGGAGAGCAGCGCGTGGACGGTCGTCTCCATCGCGTGACGCGCCGCGTCGGGATCGAGTCCGCTGCTGCGCCAGTGGTACCAGGCAGCCCAAGTGGTCACCACGTCCAAGCCGTTGAGCAGGTCGGCCCTGCGCTGGTCGGGCAGCGGGTCGAGTTCCGCGGCGAAGACCTCGGTGAGCCGCTCGCGCGCGAAGGCGAACAGTTCCCCGGTGACCTCCTGGACGCGCTCGGACGGCTCCTCGCGGCGCATCATGGCCAGCCGGGCCGGGGTGAGCCATTCCAGGATCCGCGCGCGCTGCTCCACGAGAGCCGCCACCCGCGCCTCCCTGGGACCGTCCGTCGGCAGGGGACGGATCTGCTCGGTCAGCTGGGTCATCCGGCGGGCGATCGCGGTGTCGACCAACTGGGCCATGTCGTCGAAATGGTGGAACACCGAACGCCGTGAGACACCGGCCCGTTCGGCGACCCGGTCCGCGGGGAACTGCGACTCGCCCTCGTCGAGCAGGGAGAGCATCGCGTCGGCGATCCTCTCCCGGGTCTGTCGTCCCCGCTCGATACGGCCGTCCGGCGCCGCGGCCCCGCCGCTCGCCTTCTCCTTCATGAGGCGTCCTTCCTGTCATTGACATTCTTGCACTCCAAATGCAAATGTGAATATGCACGGCGAGTGCAATAAGTTTGCGCCGCGGGCCGCCCCCGGTGCGCGCCCCCGGTGCCCGATCAGGGGGCGTACCTCCGATGTTCATGACCGTGGGGCGCTGGTGTGCCCGCAGACCCAAGCGCGTGGTGGCCGCGTGGCTCCTCCTGCTCGGGCTCCTCGCCGCCGGAGTCGGGGTGTTCGGACGGATCACCTCCGAGGCGGTGTCCATCCCGGGCAGCGACAGTCAGGCGGCCCGCGACGTCGGTGAAGAGTTCCGGGCCGCCCCCTCGGGCCGACAGCCCGTGGTACTGCACACGGGTCCCGGCGAGGCGCGGCTCACCACCCCGGCGATGGAGGAGGCCGTACGGACGTCGGCGCGGGCCGTCGCCGACGTCGGCCACGTGATCGCCGTGACCACGCCGTACGACGCGGCCGGCCGGGCCGCCATGAGTTCCGACGGACACACGGCGTACCTCTCGGTCGAACTCGACGTGACGGGACGCGACATCACCCCGGAGATCACCCGGAGCATCGTGGACGCGGCCGGACCGGCCGCATCGGCCGGCATCGAGGTCACCGCGGGCGGCGACCTCGCCGCGGCGGCCGACAAGGGCTCGACCGGCCACAGTGAGATCATCGGCCTCACCGCCGCCTTCGTGATCCTCGCCCTCGGCTTCCGCAGCCTGGTGGCCGCCGGGGTGCCGCTGGCCCTCGGGGCGGTCGGGCTGGCCGTCTCCCTGGCCGTGATCGGCCTGCTGGGCCATGTCGTCGACATGCCCTCCTCGGGCACCACGATCGCGGCGATGATCGGCCTCGGCGTGGGTATCGACTACACGCTCTTCTGCCTCACCCGCTTCCGGGAACTGCGCGCGGCGGGCCTCTCCGCCGAGGACGCGGCCGTGCGCACCATGGCCGGTTCGGGCAAGGCGGTGGCCTTCGCGGGCTGTGCGGTCGTCACCGCGCTCGCCGGTCTCACCCTCGGCGGTCTGCCTCTGCTGGACTCACTGGCCCTCGCACCCGGCATCGCCGTGACGGTGGCCGTCGCCGCGGCCCTCACCCTGCTCCCCGCGGTCCTGGTGCTGCTCGGACGGCGGCTCTCGCCCGGGCACGCCCCCGACGCGGCCGTCCCCGCGGACCACGGCACGCCTCCGACGGACCCGGACGGTCCCGCCGTCGCCATGACGGACCCGGACGGCCCCGACGCCGTACCCGGGGCGCATCCCCGGGGGTGGGGCAGGATCGCGCGGTACGTCGCCGAACGTCCCTGGCGTTGTCTGCTGGCGGGCCTCGCCCTCGTCGCCGTACTGGCCGTTCCCGCCGCCCGGCTGACGTTCGGTCAACTGGACGCGGGCGACAAGGCGGCGGGCACGTCGAGCCGGACGGCGTACGACCGGCTGGAGGAGGCCTTCGGGCCCGGGGTCAACGGACCGCTCCAGGTGACCTCCACCCTGCCCGGACCGGCGTCCGGCCCCGCGGACAGCCGGGTCACGGCCGTCACCGAGGCCCTGAGGGACGCCCCCGGCGTCGCCTCGGTCGGACCCGCGCAGCTCACCGCCGACAAGAGGCACGTCCGCTGGCAGGTCACCCCCACCACCGCGCCCGCGGACCCCGACACCACCGCGCTGGTGCACCGGCTGCGCGACGACACCCTCCCGGCCGCCACCGCGGGCACCGGCCAGACCACCCATGTGGGCGGCGCCGCCGCCGCGCAGGCGGACCTCAACGAACGCCTCGCCCAGCGCATGCCCGGAGTGGTCGGCTTCGTCCTCGCGGTCGCCGGCGCCCTCCTGCTGCTGGCCTTCCGGTCACCCGTCGTCGCGGCCAAGGCCGCACTGATGAACCTGGTCTCCGTCGCCGCCGCCTACGGCGTGCTCACCGCCGCGTTCCAGTGGGGGTGGGGTGCGGACCTGCTCGGGCTGGAAGGAGCCGTCCCCATCCCCGGCTATGTACCCCTGCTGATGTTCGCCGTGCTGTTCGGCCTGTCCATGGACTACGAGGTGTTCCTGCTGACGGCCGTCCGGGAGGCCTACCTCCGCAGCGGCGACAACCGCAGTGCGGTGATCACCGGTCTGGCGGGCACCGGACGGATCATCACCTCGGCTGCGCTGATCATGGTCAGCGTCTTCCTCGGCTACCTCCTGTCCGACGATCCGGTGGTGAAGATGTTCGGCATCGGCCTGGCCACCGCCGTCGCCCTGGACGCCACCGTGGTCCGGGGTGTCCTCGTCCCGTCCAGCATGATCCTCCTCGGGCGCGCCAACTGGTGGCTGCCCGCATGGCTCGACCGGCTGCTCCCCCACGTCGACATCGAGGGCGACGGCCACGACGAAGCCGGTGGGTCCCGCGAGGAACCGGCCGGGCACGGATCCGGCAGCGACCCGGCGTCCCTCTCCCCCGTCACCCTGAGGAAGTCATGACCCTCCGCGGAAAACGCCTCTGGTCGGCGCTGTCCCTGTGCGTCCTCGCCGCGTCGCTGCCGGCCGCGGACCGGATCGCGGCCGCCCGTGCCGAGCACCGCATCGCCGAGCGGGTCGCCGGCCGTCACACGGTGGTGGGCACACCGGAAGTGACCATCGACGGCTTCCCGTTCCTGCTGAACGCCGCCGAGGGCGCACTCCCCCGCGTCCGGATCCGGGCCGATGCCGTCGGCGGGGACGGGAAGCCGGTGAAGGCCTCAGTCGACCTGCGCGACGTCTCGGAGCACTCCGGCGGCTACACGGCGGGGAGCGCCCGGGCACGGTTCACCGCGCCCCTGTCCTCCCTCGGCACCGGGCTCGGTCCCGAGACTTCGCTGTCCGCCGACCACGGCCGTCTGCGGATCGACCGCACGGTCTTCGGCCTGCCGCTGACCATCACCGCCGACGTGCGGCTCGTCGGGGACGAGGTCACCGTACGACCCGTCACCGCCTCGTTCGCCGGCCGTCCGGTGGATCCGGCGAACCCCAGGATCGCCGCGGCGTTCGAGGGGAAGGACCGCAAGCTTCCCTCCCTTCCGATGGGGCTCAGCCCCTCCGGCGTCTCGGTGACCGACGAAGGCGTGACCCTTCACGCACGGGCCGACCATGTCGAACTGACGTAAGCGGTGGCCGACGTAGACGGTGGCCCCCTGGACGGATCCCTCCTGCCCCGTGGCGCCGGGCGCGCGGCGCAGGAGGGCCGTCGCCGCCGCTCAGCACGGACGGCGCCAGGTGTCGAGTTCCAGTTTCTTGCGCATCGACGACAGACCCAGCCGCCTGGTCTGGGCACAGAAGTCCTCGTTGGCCAGGGCGTATTCGACGTGGAAGACCGCCTTCCCCGACGTGATGAACGGCGTGAGGCTGCCGCACTCGCGGTACTGCGCGCACTCCTCGTTGACCGCGAAATCGAAGTCCCCGACCAGTTCCGCTATCTGCGGCAGGTCGTTCTTGAGGCCCACCGACATGCCGCGCTCACGCACGATCCGGGCGATCATGCGGTTGAACGCGAGCTGGTGACGTGCCCTCAGCGGGAAACCCGTGTCGGCGAGATAGCCGTCGAGGAGGTCCGGTTCCACCGCGTCGAAGCCCTTCTCACGGCACATGTCGACGCGCTGTTCGATGAGGGGGCGCAGGACGTCGAGCCGCCGGATGTCGAGCCAGCGCTCCCCGGCCCAGCCGTTGGTCTTCCCGCGTACGGAGGCCGGGTAGGCGTCCCGGTCGGGCCGGAAGTCCTCCCAGGCGCCCGCGTTGATGTAGCAGATGACCTTGCGCCCGTCCTCGTGCAGCCGGGCGACGTCGGCGGCGGTGTTCTCGAAGCCGTCGATGTCGTACACGGGCACGTCCACGCGCGGGTCGACACGGCCGTCGAGCTGCCACTGCCACGGGGTGCCCGGCCGGGGCTGCCAGCGTGCCCCCGGCTGCGTCGGGGACGGCCGGGTGGGTCCGGGTGGCGATGTGGTGCAGCCGGTGACGAACAGCAGCAGGGCGAGGCCGACGGCCTGCAGGGGACGCGTGATGCGCGTCATGGCGTCCTTCCGAGGAGTACGGGCGGCGGCGCGTTCCACGGGTTGGGCAGGACGCCCGCCACGGGGCAGGACACGGCGGCCCCGCGCTCCAGCGCGGTCCGCGCGGCGACCCGGCCGAGTTCCGGCGGTACGGCGTAGACCAGGTGGCAGAACCGCTCCGGCGGGTGCCCGGCCGTCCAGCGCGGCCGTTCGAAGGACGACGCGTAGACCGTCCAGGGGCCCTCGAAGGTGACGAGCAGGTCCGCGATGCGTGCATAGCCGGGAGCGGGGTGCACGCCCGGGTTCAGAACCGTGGTCGCCGCACCCCGCCGCCGGGCCGCGCGGACCAGCCGGCGGCAGCGGCCCTGCCCGGCGCGGTCCGCCGGTGCCCGGTCGAGGAAGCAGCCGTCCACGTCGTACCAGGCGCGGTGCCGGTCGATGTCGTCCAGCACGGCGGAACCCGCCCGGCTGCCGTACGCCAGGTCGACGTACCCGAGCACCCGGGTGCCCGCCGCCCGCAGTGCACGGGCGGCGGAGGCGAACGCGGGGTCGGGGGCACCGCCGGGGCCGTCGGCGGCGTTGAGCACGACGCCGTACACCCGGGAGGCCTCCCGGGTGAGCAGCCGCCAGGCGTACGGGTCCTCGGCGGGGTGGACGTAGAGCGGCACGAGCAGGGTCACGGGCGGTCCGGCATGCCGGGCGTGGCGGCCCACAGGGCGCCGAGGGAGTCGTCGAGGCCGTGGCGGGGCGTCCAGCCGAGGGCTTCACGGGCCGCGCCGATCGCCGAGCACTGCCAGGCGACGTCGCCGGACCGGGCGGGGGCGCGCCCGGTCTCCTCGATCGTTCCGCGGAATCCCGCCACCCGCACCAGTCCGTCCACGAGGTCCCGGACCGGAACGCCCCGTCCGCCGCTGATGTTGAGGACGGGCGGCAGCGGCCCGTCCGCGGTGGCGGCGAGCAGCGCGGCGCGGGCGACGTCGCGCACATCGACGAAGTCGCGGTGGGCGGACAGGTCTCCGACGCGGACCACGACGTCGGGGTCACCGGCGGTCTCCCGCAGCCGGCGGGCGATCCGGCCGGGCAGTCCCGCCGCGGGTGCGCCGGGGCCGACCGGGTTGCCGACCCGGAGGACGACGGCGTCGAGTCCGGAGGTGGTGACGGCGAGGGTGCCGGCGAGCTTGGTGGCGCCGTACAGGGAGACCGGACGGGCCGGGGCGTCCTCGGTGACGCGTTCGCCGTGCTCCCCCGGGCCGTACTCGGCGGCGGAGCCGAGGTGCACCAGGCGGGCCCGCGGCGCCGCCTCCCGCAGGGCCGTGCACAGCACGGCGGGTCCCCGGGCATTGGCGCCGGCGAGTTCCAGGGCGTCACCGCCGACGGCCCCGGCGCAGTTGACGACGGCGTCGGGGGCGAGTGCGGCGAGGTCTTCGGCCAGCCGGTCCGGCGCGGCGGTGGCGAGGTCGACGACGAGGCCGCCGGTGAGTCCGGCAGCCCGCTCCGCGGCCGGGTTCCGGCCGGCGCCCAGCAGCCGTACGCCCGTGAGGGCGCGCGACTGCTCGACGACGTGGCGGCCCAGGTACCCGGTGAAGCCCAGGACGAGGATGCGCATGGGGTGGTCAGGCTCCCTTGAGCAGCAGTGACTGGTGTGTGGTGAACTCGGCGTTGGCCCGGTCGTAGTCGTCGGGCCGGCCGATGTCGAGCCAGTAGCCGTCGAACTCGTAGGCGAGCGGCGGCTCCTGGGTCTTCAGCAGGTCCAGGACGAGTTCGTCGAAGCCGAGGGGCAGGCCCGGGGTGTAGCGGTCGAGGGTGGAGCGGGACAGCCCGTACACGCCCATGGAGACCCGGTAGTCCATGCTCGGCTTCTCGGAGAAGCCGACGACCCGGCTGGCGTCCGTGATCAGTACGCCGAAGTCGATGCGCACCTTGCGGACGTAGGTGGCGATGGTCAGGGGCGCCCCGGAGTCGCGGTGGCGGGTGAGGACGTCGGCGTAGTCCAGGTCGGTGAGGATGTCGCCGTTCATCACGAGGAACGTCTCGGGCAATCGGTCTCTCATGGTGAGCAGCGGGCCCATGGTGCCGAGGGGGCTCTCCTCCGTCGCGTAGTCGATGTCGAGTCCCCATCGTGCTCCGTTGCCCACGTAGGCCCGGATGATCTGTCCCAGGTGGCCGATCGCCAGGGTGCAGCTGGTGAAGCCGGCGGCCGCGAGCTGCCGGAGGACGATCTCCAGGATGGCGTGCCGGTCGCCGATGGGCACGAGCGGCTTGGGCAGCGCGGTGGTGTAGGGGCGCAGCCGGACGCCTTTGCCTCCGGCGAGAATCACTGCGTGCATGGGAGCCTCCCTGTGGGTGCGGCTGTGGGGATGGATGAGCGGCTGCGCGAGCGTCAGATGTTGTAGATGTCGGTCTTGTAGCGGGCGAGGTTGGCCGGGTCGCGGAAGAACTCCACGGTCCGGGCCAGTCCGCGCTCCAGGTCGTGTTCCGGTGACCAGCCGGTGGCCTCGCGCAGCCGGCCGGCGTCGGCGACGAGGCGCATCACCTCGGAGCCGGCGGGCCGGATGCGCTGTTCGTCCTCGCGCACGTCGAGTTCGGCGTCCATGATCTTGCCGATGAGCCGGACCAGGTCACCGACGGAGATCTCGCCGCCGGTGCCCGCGTTGAAGGTGCGTCCGACGACCTGGTCGGCGGGGGCGGTGCCGACGGCGAGGAAGGCCTGGGCGGTGTCGGCGACGAAGGTGAAGTCCCGGGTGGGGCGCAGATCGCCGAGGGTGATGGTGCGGCTGCCGGCGGCGACCTGGCCGATGACGGTGGGGATGACGGCGCGCATGGACTGGCGCGGGCCGTAGGTGTTGAAGGGGCGCAGGGTGACGACGGGCGTGCCGAAGCTGGCGTGGTAGCTGTCGGCGAGGCGGTCGCCGCCGGCCTTGGACGCCGCGTACGGGGACTGGGTGTTGATGGGGTGGTCCTCGGTGATCGGCACGGTCTGCGCGGTGCCGTACGTCTCGCTGGTGGAGGTGTGCACGAGCCGTGGCGTGCCCAGGGTCCGCACGGCCTCCAGCACGTTCAGCGTGCCGGTGACATTGGTGTCCACGTAGCTGTGGGGCGCCTGGTACGAGTAGGGGATCGCGATGAGCGCGGCCAGGTGGTAGACCGCGTCCGCGCCCTCGGCGAGGGCGCGGACGGAGCCGGGGTCACGGACGTCGCCGAGGACGATCTCGACGTGGTCGAGGACGTCGCGGGGAAGCGTCTCCAGCCAGCCGTAGGACGAGAAGGAGTTGTACTGGGCCATCGCCCGGACCCGGTGTCCGGAGGCCACCAGGGCCTCGGTCAGGTGCGAGCCGATGAAGCCCTCGGCTCCGGTGACGGCGGCGAGCGGTGCGGAGGTCAATGGGGCTCCCTTTGCGGGTGGTTGACGGTGTGGACCGAATCGGCGGCGGATCGGCCGGGCGAATCGGCGAGGTCTCGGGCCGGTGGTGGTCGGGCGGCGGTCAGGCGTGGGCGATCGGCCGCCCGAGCAGTCGCAGTGCGCAGAGGACGAGGACGAGGGCCGCGGCACCGCAGCTGACCAGCGGAACGGGCGGGCCCGGTGGCGGTGGCACCTGCGTCGTGGCGACGACGGCGGCGGCCGCGGCGAGAGACACGAGTGCGGGCAGCCAGGCGATGCCGAAGGCCTGGAGCAGCAGAGCGGTCCACAGCGTCGCGCCCAGGGCGAGCAGTGATGCAGGGTCCGCCCCCGTGAGCAGGGCCGCCGGTACCAGGGGCAGCAGATAGCCGCCCAGGCAGAGGGCCAGAACCCGGGCGGAGCGCAGCCGGAACGCGTACGCGGTGGCGGTCGCCCTCAGAGCGGCGACGGACAGTCCGCGGTAGCGGTAGAGCAGCCACTCGGCCGGCCCCATGCTGAGGGTCAGTGCGACGACGGCGAGCGGATGGCTCCGCCCGGTGGCCGTCACCAGGATGCCCGCCGCCAGCCCGAAGAGGCCGTACGGCGCCGAGGCGAGCAGCGGTGGCCGCTCGGCGCCCGCCGCCGGTTCTGCCCGCATCGGCCCGTGCAGCGCGTGTCCGGCGGCGGCCACGGCGAGCAGCATGCCGAGCAGGGGCAGTCCGGCGCGCAGCAGCGGGCCGGGGTCCCACCAGGGCAGGGCCACCGCCCCCGCGACGAGCGGGGTGAGCGCCGCCAGCAGGAGGCGCTCCCGGCCCAGTACGAGCAGGACGCCGGCGGCCGCGAGGTAGGCGGACTGCCCGACGGCGAACAGTGCGGCGGTGTCCGGTCCTGCGAGGGCCGCCCCCACGGCGGAGGCCGCGAGTGCTCCGGCCGGTGCCCCGGTGAGCAGGGTGCGGGCGGCCTCCCGGCGTCCGACGGCGAGCCGTAGGTAAGCGCGGTGGGCGAGCGCCTGGCTCCACGCCCAGGAGACCAGGCCGGCGGCGACCGGTGCGATCACTCCGCGGCCGCTGTGCCACAGGTGACCGGTCAGCAGATATGCGAGGCCCGGCAGCCCGAACAGCGCGCCGCGCAGGGCGCACCGCACATGGTCCGGGGCCCAGGGGTCGGGCGGCGTGGGAGGCTCGGGGAAGCTGCGCGGCACCCGCTGGTAGAGGTCGGCGGCGAGGGAGAACAGATCGGGGTGGCCGTAGCGTTCCCGGATCTGTTCGCCGGTGAGTCCCTCGGACTCGAGGAGCGCCGCCACTTCGTAGGGGTGCACGGCGGGCCCTATCCGGTCGGCGAGTTCCGCGGCCAGCCTGTTCACGGGATCGTCGGCGTCGACGGCCCGTGGCCGGCCGGGGCCGGTGCCGGGAAGCCGCAGCGACAGGGTGCGGTCGTCGGCGAGCCGGAGGGTGAGGGCGTCTCCGGACCGGCCGTGCGGTTCGAGGAAGACGGGCCCGCTCACCCGGCCACCGTCCCGAGTGCCCCGACGAACCGCCCGGCGTCCGCGGCGGCTCCGGCCGGTGCCGGTGCGGTCTGCCCGGGCAGTGTCACCGGGCGGCCGTGTGCGGACAGTTCGAGGTAGATGGCCCGGAAGGTGTCGACGGTCTGCCGGAGGGTGAACTGCTCGATGACCCGCAGCCGTGCCGCCTCGCCCATGGCGGCCCGGCGAACGGGGTCGGCCAGCAGGCCGAGCGCGGCGGCGGCCATCGCGCCGGGGTCGCGGGGCGGGACGACGAGCCCGGTGTCGCCGACCGCCTCGCGGACGCCGCCGACGTCCGTCGAGACGGTGGCGCGTCCGCACGACATCGCTTCGATGAGGGTGAAGGGGAAGCCTTCGCTGATGCTGGACAGCATCACCACGTTGCCTGCCGCGTAGGCGTCCCTGATGTCGCCGACCCGGCCCTCGAAGGTCACCGCGTCGCGGTGGCCGAGCGACGCGGCGAGCGCCTCGCAGCGTTCCCGGTAGGCCTCGCCGCCTCGCGGGGTGCCGCCGAACAGCCGCAGGGTGGCGTCCGGCAGTGTCTCGCGGACCTGCGCGAAGGCACGGATCAGCGTTTCGAGGTCCTTGATCGGGTCGACGCGGCCGGCCCAGCTCAGGGTCGGTCCCTGCGGTTCGGGTCCGGCGGGAGGGAACGCCGCCGGGTCGACGCCGTTGTAGACGGTGCGGATCAACCGCGGGTCGGCGCCGCCCTGTTCCTCCCACAGCCGGTTGTAGCGGTTGCCGGGGGTGATCAGCGCGGCGCGCCGGTAGGTCTCCTCGGCGAGCAGCCGGAAGAAGCCGAGCACGACGGCCCTGACGGGCCAGCGATAGGGGGCGGTCCGGTAGCCCAGGTAGCGTTCGCGCAGATAGACGCCGTGCTCGGTGAGCAGGAGCGGGACTCCGTGCCGTTCGGCCGCGGCGAGGCCCGGCAGTACGGCGACGCCGCCGCTGACCGCGTGGGCGACGCCATGCTCGGGCAGCGGGGCGACGAGCGGGCGCAGGGCGTGTTCCAGCAGCCCGGTGGCGGTGACCGCGTCGTACAGGGTGGGCCGGGACTCCCTTGTGGCCAGGCCCCTGCGGTTCCATACGCCGGTCAGCACGCGGAGCGCCCGGTCGCCGCGCAGGGCGGGGCTGAGGTGCCCGTCGGACGCGGCGCGGGCCATCTCGTAGAGCGCGGGGCCGAAGCCGTCCTCGGCGGACGGGTCGACGAGCGCGGTGAGGAACCGCTCGTACGCGGCCATCAGCCGGCGTTCCCGGCGGCCTCGGGGCGCGGCACCGTGCGGGGCCGGGCCCCACATGGGGACGGACACGGGTTCGGCGACGTGCGGGGGCAGCTTCCAGGCGAGGCTCTCTCGGCCGGTGCCGGTCACCGCGATGACATCGAAGTCGATGTCGGGCATGCCGCTCACCAGTTGGTCGCACCAGACGCTGACGCCGCCGTGACTGTGCGGATAGGTGCCTTCGGTAAGGAGGGTGACACGCGCCGCGCTGCGGCGCGGCGCGTGGTGCTGAACGTGCATCGGGGTGCTCCACGGCGAGAAGGGTGCAGGGGGGCCGCCGGTCCCGGGGGGGGGGGGGGGGGGGGGGGGGGGGGGTTGGGGGGGGGGGGGGGGGGGGGGGGGCGCTGAGGTGCGCAAGGGAAGGGGGTCTTGATTCCCTTTTAGACCG
>NZ_JBVICA010000025.1:47904-124670 GCF_055573115.1 Streptomyces sp. NPDC030222 | reverse complement strand
CGACACCGGTCATGCGATGCTCCTTGGGTGTGTGCTCGGCGCGCGGCCTGCCCGTGCGCCGTCGTGCACCGACGTGGGCCCGAGGGCCCTGCCCCCGCTCCGGCCGCGGTCCTGCCAGGGAAACGGCGGGAGCGGGGAGACCCGCGCGCTGCCTGTCGGCCGGCAGCGGGCGGGAGTTCATCCGGCAGCAGCCTCGGCCAGGCGGGCGCGCCCGATCCGGACCAGCCACGCCACCGCGCTCGGGTCGCACAGCTCGCCTGCAGAAGACATCGGGACTGCCCAGTACGTGCCCACTGCCGGGGCGTGCTCCGTCCTGGAGACGTGCGGTACGCCGAGGTGTGTGCCGCGGCCGAGCAGCTCGACGTCCGGCCCGTTGAGTCGCCAGCCCGTGGCTGCGCTGGGCGGCACGAGTGCGTAGTAGCGACGGCCGCGCGCGTCGTGGATGACCGGGCCGTTCAGCCCGTCGGCGAGGACGTCGGCGACGACGGCCGGGCCGGTATCGCGGGCGGCGGCGTGCACCAGCTGCTCGCCGAGGCGGACGGCGGAGAACACGGATCCGAGTGGGAGCAGCGCAACGCCGTGGTCGTGCCACTGGCGCCGGGCAAGCGTGGGCTCTCCGAGCGGGACCGACAGCCAGTCGGCTGCAGCCATGTTGCCGTCTGCCGTGGATTTCTTCGTTGCATTCCGTGTGCGTGCCATCTCCATAGGTGGATGATGGATCCGCACGTCATGGGACAGATAGGCCATCACGCGGCCATGCGCGGCCACGAAGCGGCCACGGCTGAGGACCTACGCGATGACACCCCAGACTGGCCACGAGGGACGCAACGACGCGCTGCGCGCTGCGAGGCTGCGCCAGGGCTGGCGCACCATGGAGCAGGCCGCAGCCGGTCTCACCGAGCACGGACAGCAACTGCTCGGCGACCGGCACTTCGCGGTGTCGCCGAGGACGTGGCGCCGCTGGGAAGGGCGAGCCCCGGGGTGGCCGCCGGAGGAGACAGCGATCGTGATCCACGACGCTCTCGGCCGCTGGCCTGAAGACTTGGGATTCACCACGCCGCCAGGGTGGATCCGCCCAGAGCACCATGAAGAGGCAGACGTGAGACGCCGCGCATTCGTATCCGTGGCTGCCGCCGCCTTGGTCCCCGGACCGGTCGCACGGCAGCACGTCGACCCCGCCCTGGTCGACTACTTCCAGCAGCAGCTCGAAGGGCACTACCGCGCAGACATGTTCCTCGGCCCGCACGACCTCATCGGCACAGTGTCCGCGCAATACCAGCTCATCGACAAGCTCACTCGGTCCGCGCAGAGAGAGACCCGGCATGGGCTGCTGCGCGTTGGCGCCGCCTACGCCGCGCTGGTTGGCTGGCTTTACCAGGACGCCGGTGACCTCGACGCCGCCGCATTCTGGCGGGGCATCACCCAGGAGATCGCGATGCGCTCTCGGGACCCGCACCTGATCGGATACTCCCTGGTGAATCAAGCGCAAGTCAGAACCGACCTCGGCGACGGGCATGCTGTCATCGACCTTTGCGAGGCCGCTCTCGAAGACTCCGGCCGCCTGGCCCCGAAGGTCCGCGTCATGTCGCTGCAGCAGCAGGCCCACGGCGCCAGCCTCGTCGGCGATCGCACCGCCGTCGACAGCCTCATCGACACCGCCGACGGGCTCCTCAGCCGGGTCGACGACGACCTGCCATGGGGCAACGCATGCAGGCGGACGCCCGCCTACCTGGAGGTGCAGCGCGCCACCTGCTACGGCCGGCTCGGCCTCGGCCGCGAGGCGGACGCCCTGTGGTCGCAGGTCCTCGCCGTCGTCCCCGGCACGGCGCGCCGGGACCGGGGGGTGTACCTGGCCCGGCACGCCACGGCTGCGGCCGCCGCGGGCCAGCCGGACCAAGCGCTGGACATCGCCCGGCAAGCGGCGGAGATTGCGGTGGAAACCAGGTCGGCGAGGATGGCCCGCGAACTGGTCGCCCTGGAGCGGGCCATGTTGCCGTGGCAGGATGCCCCGATCGGCCGGGACCTCGCGGATGTCCTGGCGCCTGTGACGGAGGGAAGTTGAGCGTGGCCGAGGGTCTGGTGCCGCTGAGCGACGAGGAGATCGAGGAGCGGCTGAAGGAACTGCCCGGGTGGCGCAGGATGGGTGATGAGATCAGCCGCTCATTCGGGATCCGGTACCACGGCGGGGTGGCGTTGATCGTGCACGTCGCCGACGTTGAGCGGCTGGTCTCGCACCACGCGGACATCGACCTGCGATGGGGGAAGGTGCGGTTCGGGATCACCACCCATGACGCCGGGCATCGTCTGACCGAGGCGGACTTCGACCTGGCTGTGCGGATCGATGCGATCGCCGCGGCCCATGGTGCCGAGCCGCTCGATGCCTGATCGCGGGCATGACGAACGCGGCGAAGGGAACCTTGCTCAGCGAGGATCCCTACCCCTCTTCGACCGCAGCCGTCGGCAAGGGCGCAGTCGCTTATCTCGCCCGCCGCGTGTCGGAGCAGAAGACCCCCGAGGGCGGCAAGCTGTGGGAGTTCGGCGTCATCGGCCACGGTCCCGGAAGCGACGAACTGGCCGCGAAGGTCGCCGACGCGATCCGCACCTGGGACCGCGAGTACCGCGGCCGTGAGGCAACGTTCGAACTCCAACGTCTGGATGCCGCGCGCCTCGAGACCGGCCCCGGCCGCTTTGCACTTGACACCCCGCTGAACCGCATCGTCGTCGACTGGCAGGAGCCCCGGCAGAAGCGACGGTGCCCGCAAGCCCGGGCCGACAGGCACCGTCGTCGCCGCACTTCTCCGCACGCTGGCGCCCAAGGATTGATCCAACGCACATCGCCGCGCTGTCCGCGACGCTGCCGTTCTGCTGACCTGCCCTTGGATAACGAGGTGCTGTAACGCCCCATGGGGTCACACCGTCCATCGAGGCGGCCCAGCATCGACCCTCGGCCACGATCCGGGTGACGGCAACGGCAACGGCAACGGCAACGGCAACGGCAACGGCAACGGCACGAGCGTATGGAGTTCACGATTCCATCACAACTGCGGAGCGTTTCTTCATACTTACCCGTAGCTATCAGGCGGGCTGCGAGCATCGCTGTTTCAGGGACGGCTGACGCCTTGGGGGGCACATGTTTCGGAGATCGGTGCGAGCGTTCGGCGGGGCGGCGATGGCCGGCGCGATGGTGGTGGTCCTCGCCGCGTGCGGCGGCGGGACGGCGGACGCCGAAGCCGCCGCCGCGGAGGGAGAACCCGGGTTCGAACGGACGCTCGCGCCCGCCGACGACGGGGCGAGCGCCGCGACCGGCGAGCGGATCACCGTCGATGTGCTCGGGAACGACCGCATCACGCTGAACGGCAAGGGCCTCTCACTGCTGCGTGAGCTGTCCTCCGACGAGCTGGAGCTGACGATCGACGAGCCGCCCGCACACGGGACCGCGGTGGTGGACGGCACCTCGATCGCCTACACGGGCGCCGACGGGTACAGCGGGAAGGACGAGCTGAGGTACCGCGTGCGGATACGGAAGGCACCGGAGGCGACCGGTACCGCCGTCGTCCGGATCGACGTCGCCCCGGCTGCGACGCCCACCCCCGCTGCCACGCCTACGCCCACTCCCACACCCGCCGTCCACTACCGCAACTGCGACGCCGCGAGGGCCGCCGGCGCCGCTCCCGTCCGCCGGGGTGACCCCGGCTACGGTCGGCACCTCGACCGGGACGGCGACGGCGTCGGATGCGAGTAGCCGGACGGTCCGGCTGCCGAGGGCTTCCGTGCCGCGGAGAGCCCTCGGCTGCGGCCGGCATACGACGCGGACTCGGGCCGCGGTGCGGCCGAGCGGACCCTGGCCCAGGCACCGGGCGCCGAGCCCGAGGCGCCAAGCCCGCGCCGAGCCTCCGACCCCGGCCCCACCCCTCCGAACGCGCTCAGACCTCCTTCTTGACGAGCTTGCCGTCCGCCGCGACGACGAACCATTCGCCGTCCAGGCCCTGGCCGTTCAGATCGCCGGGGGCCGTGTCGCCGACGTAGTAGTAGAGCGGCCAGTCGCCGTACGTGGCCTGTTCCGCGCCCTCGCCGAGCTTCGTCTCCTTCAGGAGCGCCGGGTCGACGCCCGTACCTGCCTTGACGTCGTCCTTCGAGGTGAGGGCGGGCCAGACGGCGACGCAGTCGGAGTCGCAGTTCGCCGAGCCGGGCTTGTCCTTGGTGAAGCCGTACAGGGCGCGGCCCTCACCGTCGACGAGGATGCGGCCGAGCGGCGAGTCGGTGATCTTGACGGAGGCGGCGGTGGCGGGCTGCGCACCGGTCTCCTCGCCGTCGGCACCCGCGGCGTCGGGGGCCGGGGCGTTGCCCTGGGTGCCGGACGCGGCGCCGCCCGTCGCCGACGCACCAGGGGTCGGGGCGGAGCACGCGCCGAGTGTCAGCAGAGCCAGAGTGACCAGCGGTGCGACGAGCAAGATGGAGGTCCGGGAGCTGCCCAAGACGAGTCCTTCGGTCGGCTTTCACGGTCTGCGCTACGGAACCCAGTACGTGGCGTGCTGACGGGCAGTTCAACTCGAGCGGAAGATTCCGCTTGTTGAACGGGCCGTCATCGAGTCGCGTACCACCCGAGGACCGGCCACCCCGGCCGGCTTCTTCGGGAGGTATCGAGAGCGATGAGCAAGCGCGTTTTCTCCGTGACGGCCACGGCATTCCTGCTCGGTGCCGTCGGCGTGACGCCCGCCCTGGCGCACGGCGGCGAGACCCACGAAAAGGCACGGGTGCAGCACGGGAGTCAGAAACCGGCGCACGGCGCGGGGACGTCCCATGCGGGCTACGACACGAGCGACCGGAAGCACAAGAAGCAGAAGCACAGGACCGTCAATCTGATCGCCACGCTCACCGGCGCGCACGAGGTGCCTACGCCCGGTGGCCCCGCGGTGAACGACCGGGACGCCAAGGCCGTCGCCTATGTGAAGGTGCAGGGCGACCGGGTCGTCTTCGCGCTCCAGTACGCCGGCCTCGTGCCGAGTGCGGGGCACATCCACGAAGGCAGGGCCGGGAAGAACGGGGCTGTGAAGGTGACGCTGCTCGGCAGCGAGATGCCGGACGGCGTGCACTCGGTGGCGGGGCACGTGGCCGTCGACGACGCGAAGCTGGCGGAGAGGATCCGGACCGACCCGTCCGGCTTCTACGTCAACCTGCACAGCAAGGAGTTCCCGGGCGGTGCGGTGCGCGGTCAGCTCAAGCCGGTGCACGGGCGCATCAACCCGCTGGGCATCATCAAGGGCGGCAAGCTGCGCGCGCTGCTCGACGGCGCCCAGGAGGTGCCGGTGAAGGACGCGTCCAAGGTGGGCGACAAGGACGGGCACGCCGCGACCTTCGTGCGGCCCCGGGGTGCCGGCACGCTCGACTACGCCTTCGCCTGGGTCGACATCAAGAGTCCGACCGCCGCGCACATCCACCGGGGGAAGCTCGGCCGGAACGGCGATCCGGTCATCAGCTTCTTCAACCGGCCCGTGCCCAACGGGATCTTCGCCCTCGCCGGCCGGCTGACGCACCAGGACAAGACCGTCGTCAAGCACATGGCGGCCGACCCCCGGAACTTCTACTCCAACATCCACACCTCGGAGTTCCCCGACGGCGCCGTGCGCGGCCAGCTGTTCCGCGACGGGCACCGGCAGCAGCGGGGTTAGGCTCGAACACATGACGAGGATTCCGGCGGCCGCGGTGGCCGCGAGTGGGTTGATCGGCGGATACGGCGTGGCCCGGTGGACCAGGAAGCGGCCGCTGGGCGGCGTGGCGCTGGCCGCCGCAGGGGCCGTGGCGGCCAAGGAGTGGCACCGGGTCGGCGGGGCGGGGACGGCGGCCGGGCTGGGCGCCGCGTACGTGGCGGCGTTCGCCGGCTCTCATCCGCTGGCGAAGAAGATCGGGGCCTGGCCGGCGGTGTTCGCCGTGGCCGGGACCATGGCCGCGGCCTCATGGGCGGTCACCCGCAGGGCCGCATGACGCGGAGGGAATTCCCCGGCGGGCTTTGAACACGGAGCCCCCGGCGGACGTACATGGGGGTGGTAACTCCCCCCTGGTGGTTGGGCGCGTGACCGGAAGACAGGAATCCGGTCACGCGCTCAGCTTTTGTTGCGCCTCGCAAGCCCCGCCCCGGACCGGCGCCGAACCGGCACCCGGCCCCGCCCGTCAACCGCCCAGCGCGTGGGCGACCGTGTAGATCAGCAGCCCCGCCAGCGCACCCACGACCGTGCCGTTGATCCGGATGAACTGGAGGTCGCGGCCGATGTGCGCCTCGATCTTGCGGGAGGTGTGCTCGGCGTCCCAGCTCGCGACCGTGTCCGTGATCAGTGAGGTGATCTCCGCACGGTATGTCGTCACCACGTACACCACGGCGTCCTCCAGCCAGCCCTCCAGCTTGGTCTGCAGCCGGCCGTCGGTGGCCAGCCGCGCGCCGAACGTCAGCAGCGACGCCCGGGCCCGCCGCCGCAGTTCGCTGTTCTCGTCCTCCGCCGCCGAGAGGAGCAGTGCACGGACCGAGGACCAGACCGAGGCGATCATGTCCTGGATCTCGGGCCGGGCGAGCAGCTCCGACTTCAGCCGTTCGACGCGTGCCCTGGTCTCCGTGTCGGACTGGAGGTCCGCCGCGAAGTCGGCCAGGAACCGGTCGAGGGCGGCGCGCGCCGGGTGGGCCGGCATGTCGCGCATCTCGGTGACGAACCGCAGCAGTTCCTTGTAGACCCGCTCGCCGACCTTGCGGTCGACGAAACGCGGTGTCCAGCCTGGGGCGCCGCCCTGGACGGCCTGCATGACGCTGTCCGCGTGCAGGACGAGCCAGTCGTGGGCGCGGGCGCAGACGAGGTCGACGCCCCGGCGGTGCCCGCCGTCCGCGACGATCTTCTCCAGGGTCTTCCCTATGCCGGGGGCGATCTCCACGGCGTCCGCCCGGCGGGTGACCGCCTCGCCGACGACCGCCTGGACGTCCGAGTCCCGCAGCACGGTCAGCGCGCCGCGCAGCGCGGCGGCGAGGCCTGCCGTGACCTGGCCGGCGTGGGCCGGTTCGGCCAGCCAGACGCCGAGTCTGCCGCCGATGCCCAGGGCGTGCAGCCTGGCCCGTACGACGTCGGCGGACAGGAAGTTCTCGCCGACGAACGAGCCGAGCGACGCGCCGAGCTGGTCCTTCTTGGTGGGGATGATCGCCGTGTGCGGGATGGGCAGGCCCATGGGGCGTTTGAACAGGGCCGTGACCGCGAACCAGTCGGCCAGGGCGCCCACCATGCCCGCTTCGGCCGCCGCGGCCAGGTAACCCGTCCAGGCTCCCGCGCCGGAACGGCCCGCCCAGGTCGCCAGCGCGAAGACGACGGCGACGAAGAGCAGCAGACCGGTCGCGGTCGCCTTCATGTGCCGTACGCCGCGACGTTTCTCCTCGTCGGCCGCCGTATAGGCGAACGGCGGCACGGAGTGGGCCTCGGCCGTCTTCGTACCGTTCATACGCTCCACCCGTCCGTGCACGCCCGCACGCGCACCAGCAGCCCGCGCGCACGAGATCATCCCGTACGCAATTGTCCACACATGAGGACTATCGGGGCGCTCGACAAGTTCCCCGGCGGCGTCCCGGGCGGCGTGCCCGGCGGTGTCCCGGGCCGTGCGCCCGGCCGGGTTCCACGCGAGGTGGGGAGGTGCGGGACCGGCGGCGACGGGCCGCGACGGGCGGTCGCCCGGTCAGCGGAGCTCTTTGCGCTGCTTCCGCTCCGCCTTCAGCCGCTGCTTCTCGGCCTTCGTGATCTTGCGTTCGACCCCGACGCCACCCAGGAGGGCGAATCCCGTCACGGTGACCCGCGGCGAGCCCGGGGTGCCCTCCCCCGACGCGTCGTCGCCGAAGCCGCCCAGGATGCCGACCCCCTTGACCGTGACGGACAGCTCCGGCGGCACGACGACCTGCATCCCGCCCATGATCGTGAAGCAGCGGACGACCACCTCGCGGTCCTCGAAGCGGGCCTCGCGCAGATCGATCTCACCGCCGCCCCACATCGCGAAGGCGGTGAACCTGCGTGCCACGGTCCAGCCGCCCTTGCGTCCGAAGCCGCCCCAGAAGGCGAAGGCTCCGCGGGAGGTGGCGGGGCCGCCGATACGCGAGGGCCAGTGCACCTGCCCGTCCTGGGCGGGGGCGGGCGGGGCGGCCGGGGACGTGCCGCCGACCGCGGGCAGATCGCGGGTGATCGGCTCCAGTTCGGCGTACGTACGGGACCTGTACGTCGTCTCCAGCCGCTCCTCGAACTCCTCCATGTCGAGACGCCCCTCCGCAAGGGCGTCCCTCAGCCGTTCCGCGACCCTCTCCCGGTCCGCGTCGGAAGCACGCAGCTCAGGCACGTTATCCGTCATACGAACAGACTATTGACGATCGGCGCCGGGTCACAGCTCGCTCGCCGTCATGGCGTACATCTTCGCGATCACCGCTTCGATGTCGGGCTCCCGGACCGACAGGTCGACCAGCGGATACGCGGCCGCGACCGCGGCGACGAGCGGCGCGGCGGACGCCGAGGCCGGGAACGCCAGCCATTGCCGCGGCCCCTCGACCCGCACCGTGCGGGCCCCCGCCAGTTCGATCGGCGGCAGTTCCCGCTCCAGGTCGACGACGAGCATCCGCTCGCTCTCCCCCACCTCGTGCAGCCCGGCCGGAGCCCCGTCGTACATCAGCCGGCCGTGGTCGATGACCATCACCCGCTCGCACAGCTGCTCGATGTCGGTGAGGTCGTGCGTGGTCAGCAGCACCGTCGTGGTCCGCTCCGCGTTGAGGTCCCGCAGGAACTCCCGTACCTTCGCCTTCGAGATCACGTCGAGCCCGATCGTCGGCTCGTCCAGGTACAGCACCTCGGGGTCGTGGAGCAGCGCGGCCGCGATGTCGCCGCGCATGCGCTGTCCCAGCGACAGCTGCCGCACCGGGACGTCCAGCAGTGCGCCCAGGTCGAGGAGCTCCACACAACGGTCCAGGTTCTCCGCGAACCTCGCGTCCGGGATGCGGTAGATGCGGTGGGCGAGACGGTACGAGTCGATCAGCGGCAGGTCCCACCACAACGTGGTGCGCTGTCCGAAGACCACCCCGATGCGCTGCGCCAGACGGGTGCGGTCCCGCGACGGGTCGAGGCCCGCGACGCGCAGCCGGCCGCCGCTGGGGGTGAGGATGCCGGTCAGCATCTTGACGGTCGTGGACTTCCCGGCACCGTTGGGGCCGATGTAGCCGACCATCTCGCCGCGGGCCACCCGGAAGCCGATCCCGTCGACCGCCCGCACCAGGGTCCTTTCCCGGCGCAGCCGCCCGACCCGGCGGCGCACCTCGAAGACCTTCTCCACCTCGTCCAGTTCGATCAGATCCATGACCGTGTCAGCTCCCCGTGCTCCGGTACGAACGCAGGCCCAACCGCCACAGCAGCCCGGCGAGCCCGCAGCACACCGCCCCCACCAGGGGCGGCAGGAAGGCCGCCCACTGCGGCACGTCGAGCGGATAGGGCCGCCCCAGGACGTACAGCGCGGGCAGCCAGTTGACGAAGGCCAGCGGCACGACGAACGTGACGCCGCGCACCAGGTCCTTCGCGAACACCGACGGCGGGTAGCTCAGCAGGGTGTTCCCGCCGTAGGTGAAGGAGTTCTGCACCTCGGCCGCGTCCTGCGCCCAGAACTGGAACGCCGCACCGGCCACGAACACCGCCCCGTAGATGGCCGCGCCGCTCACCACCATCACCGGGAGCATCAGCACCCGGACCGGGGTCCAGTCGACGTCCAGGGCGGTCAGCGCGTACCCGAGGACGAGCAGCCCCTGGACGATCCGGCCCGTCCGCCGCAGCGCGAAACGGTCGGCGGCGACCTGGGCCAGCACCGGGACCGGGCGCACCAGCAGGGTGTCGAGCGTGCCGTCCCGGACCCTGCGGCCCAGCCGCTCCATGGAGCCGAGCAGCAGGTCGGCCAGACCGAATGCGGTGCCCGACGCTCCGTAGAGCAGGGCGACCTCGGGCAGCGAGTAGCCGCCCAGCCCGTCGACCTGCTGGAACATCAGCAGGAGCGCGACGAAGTCGAGGCCGTTCGCCGTGAAGTTCGCGAACAGCGTCATCGCGAACGACGCGCGGTACGTCATGGTGGACCGGATCCACATGGCGGCGATCAGACCGTAGGCGCGCAGGCCGTTCGCCGCGTCCCGCATGCCCGGCGGAGCGCCCGGGGCACCCCACGGAGTGCCCTGCGCCGCGCCGTCGGTGTTCCGTGCCGCGGGTGGCCGGTACTTACGGGCGGAGCGGCCGGGCGGCTCGGCCTGCTTCGGCGCCTCAGCCACCCTGGACCACCACCTTCCTGGTGGCCTTGGTCTGCAGCAGCCGTCCGGCGGCCAGCAGCACCACCGCCCAGGCGGCCTGGAAGACGTACGCCTCCAGCAGTCCCCAGCCGGCGTGCTCGCCGAGCAGGACGTCGGTCGGGACCTGCCGCAGCGCCGCCCACGGCAGGACGAGCGCCAACTCTCCGAGGAAGCCGGGGAACACGTTCAGCGGCAGCAGCATCCCGGAGAAGAACAGCGCTGCCAGGCCCATGAGTTGCACCACTCCCGCGCCGTCCATCAGCCAGAACGCCGAGAGCGCCACGATGAACCGGATCGCGAAGCCGACCAGCACACCCAGGAGCACCGCGAGGAGGAACGCCGCCCAGACCAGCGGGTCGGCGGGCAGCGCCAGATCGAAGGCGAGCGCGCCCACGGCCATCGGGACGACCCCGCGGCCCAGCAGATGGAAGCAGGCGCGGCCGAGGTCTTCGGCCAGCCACCAGAGTTGCAGGTCGACGGGCCGGTACAGGTCGATGGCGATGTCACCGGTCCTGATGCGCTCGATGATCTCGTTCTCGACGCCGCCGCCCATCATGGCGCAGGTCATCAGGAGCGCCTGACCCACCCAGACGTAGGTGAGGGCCTGGGACTGGTCGTAGCCACCGAGATGGGGGCGCTGGTCCCATAGGGCCATATAGGCGTACGTCATGATGAACCCGAAGACGGTATTGGTGAACACTCCTGCCGCTGTCGCCACCCGGTACGTCGCATGGCGTCGGAATCCACCGGAGGCGACGACCGCATAGAGCTGTAGTGCCATGTCCCCTCGTCGGAGTACGCGTGCCGGAGGCACGCATGGGTGCCCGCGCCGAGGCGTCACGCAGGGTGCGTGCGCGCCAAAGCGCCCGACCTTATTCCACGGGATGGATCACCGCGACCGTATTTCCGCTGGGGACACCGGAATTGCCCGGTGTGTCCGGTGGCCCTTGCATCACGGGCGGTCCACACGGAAAGCCCGATACAACACCGTTACGCCGGAGAGTGAACCTCTGGCCAGGACGGAGGAGTCTCCACAGGCATGAGCGACGAGGTAGAGAAGCAGGGCGGCACCCCACAGGGCGAGGCCCCGCGTGACCGTTCGGCCAACGGCCCCGACCAGGAAGGGGCCGAGGGCCCCGACCGGGCCGGAGCGGAAGGCCCCGACCGGAAGGGTGCCGACAGCTCGGTGCAGGGCCGCGCCGAGTCCGCCGGGAAGGACAGCGCTGCGGCCGGGAAGGACGCCCCTGCGACGGGGGAGGGCGCAGCGGCTGCCGGGAAGAGCGCCGGGACCGCCGGGCAGGGCACCGGAACCTCGAAGCGGGAAGACGCCGGTATCGCCGGGAAGAACGCCCGAACCTCGAAGCAGGCCGACACCGGGAAGGGCGCGGCGGCTGCCGGGAAGGCCGCCGCGAACACGGGGAAGGACGGCGCCGGAGCTGCCGGGCGGGAGCACGCCGAGGGGTCCGCGCCGAAGCGTGCCCAGGCTCCCGCCGCGAAGTCGGCTCGGACCTCCGGGCCGACGGGTGCTCGGCCTTCCGGGCCGACGGGTGCTCAGGCCTCCGCGCCGAAGCCCGCCGGGGATCCCGAGTCGAAGGGCGCCCAGGGTTCCGGCCCGAAGGCCCCCGAGCGGCCCGGGCCGGACCGTGACCGTGCGGTGGACCTCTCGCGGAAGAACGCCGGAAGTCCTCAGCAGTCCCCTGCCGGAAACCTCCGGCAGGAGGGGGCGCCGACTGCCGAGCAGCGCCGGGCCGGAACTCCCGGCCGTGGCCCCGCCGGACCGGGCACCGGAAAGACCGCACCCGCCGCGAACACCTCGAACACCTCGAACGCCTCGAACTCGTCGACCGCCTCAACCTCCTCGAACGCCACCTCCGGCGCGGCAGCCACCGGCGCGAAGGCCGCCACGAGCACGAAGAGCGCCATGGGCGGCAAGCCCGGCGGGACCGCCTCGTCCGCCGCCACGGCCCAAGCCGCCCCGGCTGCCGCCACGACCACCGCCACGACAGCCCTCAACGCCGCGGCCGTCATGAACGCCGCGGCAGGTACGACTGACGCGACCGGCGCGAACGAAGTCACGGGCAAGAAGGGCAAGAAGGAGAAGAAGGGCAAGAAGTCCCGCCCCAAGCGCACCGGTCTGCGCCGCCTCCTGCCCACCTGGCGCATGACCCTCGGCACGTTCGTGCTGCTCGGCATGCTGCTCGTCGCCGCGTTCTTCGTCGGCTACTCGATGGTGCACATCCCGGCGGCGAACGCCGCCGCCACCGCCCAGAGCAACGTCTACCTCTACAGGGACGGCACGGTCATAGCCCGCGACGGCGAGGTCAACCGGGAGAACGTCCAGCTCTCCCACGTGCCGCTGAACGTGCGGCGCACCGTCCTCGCCGCGGAGGACCGCGACTTCTACTCCGAGCCGGCAGTCGACCCCCAGGCCATGGTGCGCGCCGCCTGGAACACCGCCGTGGGCAAGGGCAAGCAGTCCGGCTCGACGATCACCCAGCAGTACGTCAAGAACTACTACCTCGCTCAGGAACAGACGTACACCCGCAAGGCCAAGGAATTCTTCATCGCGATCAAGCTCGACCGCGAGGAGACCAAGGACCACATCCTGGAGGGCTACCTCAACACCAGCTTCTTCGGACGGAACGCCTACGGCATCCAGGCCGCCGCTCAGGCCTACTTCGCCAAGGACGTCAAGGACGTGAACACCGCCGAGGGCGCCTACCTCGCGTCGATCCTCAACGCGCCCAGCGCCTATGACGTCGTCGTCCACCCGGAGAACAAGGGCAAGGTCGTCGCCCGCTGGAACTACGTCCTCGACGGCATGGTCTCGGAGGGCTGGCTCTCGCCCGCCGAGCGGAAGACCATGAAGTTCCCCGAGGTCAAGCCGGTCAAACCCGCCACCGGCCTCTCCGGCCAGCGCGGCTACATCGTCCAGGCCGTGGAGGAGTACCTCACCACCAACAAGATCATCGACGAGCAGACCCTCGCGGCCGGGGGCCTGCGGATCACCACCACGCTGGAGAAGAAGAAGCAGGACGCCTTCGTGAAGGCCGTCGACGACAAGGTGATGTCGAAGCTCGACCGGAAGAACAACAAGGTCGACCGGTACGTCCGCGTGGGCGGCGCCTCCATCGAGCCTTCGAGCGGCAAGGTCGTCGCGATCTACGGCGGCATCGACTACACCAAGCAGTACGTCAGCAACGCCACGCGTCACGACTACCAGGTCGGCTCCACCTTCAAGCCGTTCGTCTTCACCTCGGCGACGGAGAACCGGTCCACCACCCAGGACGGCCGGAAGATCACCCCGAACACGGTCTACAACGGCAACAGCGGCATCCAGATCCAGGGCCCGAACGGCGCGGTCGGCTACTCGCCCAACAATCAGGACCACGTCAGCTACGGCCCCGTCACCGTCCGCAAGGCCACCGACAGATCCGTCAACTCCGTCTACGCGCAGATGGCCGTGGACGTCGGCCCCGAGCGGGTCAAGGACACCGCGCTCGCCCTGGGCCTGCCCGAGTCCACGCCCGAGCTGAGCCCCAGCCCGTCCATCGCCCTCGGTGTCGCCCATGCGAGCGTCCTCGAGATGACGGACGCGTACGCGACGCTGGCCAACCACGGCAAGCGTGGCGGGTACACCCTCGTCGAAAAGGTCACCAAGAAGGGCGAGGATCTCGAACTGCCCGAGCGCGAGTTCAAGCAGACCATCAGCCGCGGCGCCGCGGACACCACGACCGCGGTCCTGCAGAGCGTGGTCCAGCAGGGCTCCGGTGTCGAGGCGCAGGCGGCCGGCCGCCCGGCGGCCGGCAAGACCGGCACCGCGGAGAACGACAAGGCCGCCTGGTTCGCGGGCTACACCCCGAACCTCGCCACGGTCGTCTCGATGATGGGCGCCGACCCCGACACCGGCCAGCACAAGTCCCTCTACGGGGCACTCGGCCTGTCCCGCGTCAGCGGCAGCGGCGCCCCCGCGAAGATCTGGGCCCAGTACACCAAGAACGCGCTCGAAGGCGTCGACGCCGAGGACTTCGACCTGGAGACGGAGAGCGCCGTCGGTGGCGACGAGCCCGCGGCACCGTCCGACACCGACCAGCCCGGCGACGGCGGCACCGAAGGGGCCGGCACCACCACCCCCGGCAACGGCGGAGGCGACAACGGAGGGGCGGGCCAGGGCGGCGCCGACGGTGGCAGCGCGAACGGCGGCACCCCGGGCGGTGGCAGCACTCCGGGCGGCAGCGCTCCGGGCGGCGGAGCCCAGGGCGGTGGAGCGGCCGACGGAGGCGGCGGTACTCCCGGCGGGGGCAGCCCCGCAGGCGGTGTCGACGGCGGCGCCGACGGCGGCGGAGGCAGCCCTGCGGGCGGTGTCGACGGCGGCGCCGACGGCGGCGGAGGCAGCCCCGCGGGCGGTGTCGACGGCGGCGCCGACGGCGGGGGCAGCCCCGCGGGCGGTGTCGACGGCGGTGCCACGGCGGCTCCGAACGGGACGCCCCTCCGCCGTCAGTGACCCGAGGTCGCCTTGAGACCCATCACGGCGACCAGCAGCAGGCACACGAAGAAGATCCGGGCGGCGGTCATCGGCTCACCGAGCACCACCATGCCGACGACCGCCGCCCCGGCCGCGCCGATCCCGACCCACACGCCGTACGCCGTACCGATCGGCAGGGTCTGCGCGGCCCGGGACAGCAGCAGCATGCTCGCGACGATGCCCGCGGCGGTCAGAACACTGGGCCAGGGCCTGGTGAAACCCTCGGTGTATTTCATCCCGACGGACCAGCCGACCTCCAGCAGACCGGCCACGATCAGCAGAACCCACGCCATGACGGCACCTCCGGAACGAAACGCGGTACGGAATCGGGGTGCGTCGTCTTTGCATCAACCCGGTACGGCGCGTCTCGTCGGGGTCCCTCAAAGGTAGCAAGGCACAGAGAAGGGGCTGGTGACCGTGGTCACCAGCCCTTGTGCGTTCCGGGGCGCCGTGGTCCCGGTGCGTTCCGGGGCGCTGTTTACAGGTGGAGGCGTTACAGGTGGAGGCGTTACAGGTAGAGGCCCGTCGAGTCCTCGGAGCCCTCGAACCGGTCCGCGGCCACCGCGTGCAGATCGCGCTCCCGCATCAGCACGTAGGCCACACCGCGGACCTCGACCTCGGCCCGGTCCTCCGGGTCGTACAGCACCCGGTCGCCCGGCTCCACCGTACGTACGTTCTGCCCGACCGCGACCACCTCGGCCCAGGCCAGCCGCTTGCCCACGGCGGCGGTCGCGGGGATCAGGATGCCGCCGCCGGAACGCCGCTCCCCCTCGGGGGTGTCCGAGCGCACAAGCACGCGGTCGTGCAGCATCCGGATGGGCAGCTTGTCGTGGTGGGTGGTAATCGCGCTCACCCCTCGAACCTACCTGTCCGAGGCCGTCCCGTCCGCCGGAGGGGTCAGGGAACGGGTCAGCCGTGCCGCTTCTTCCCCGTGAACAGCAGCAGTCCCACCACTCCCACGGCGACCAGCGCCACGGGCACGACACGCTCCATCCGGGGCGCCCCGTCCTCGTGCATCAGCTTCGCCTTGACGTCGGACACCGTGCGGCTCACCGCCGCGCACGCCCGGCCGGCCGTGCGGTCGATCGACGAGGCGACCCGGGCCTTGGCGTCACCGACGATCGTGCTCGGGTGCAGCCGTACCCCGATCTCGTCCAGCGTCTCGGCGAGCTGGCTACGCCTGCGGACGATGTCCGCCTCGATCTGCGCAGGGGTCCTGGCATCCGACACCGCGCTGCCTCCGTGGTCGTCTCGGGTACTGATGGTGAACAGTGTGTCAGCTTGCCTGCCGGAGCACTCCCCGGCACCCCCGCCCGCTCGATTACGCTCGGGACCGCACCTGCTTCCCGTACGAGGAGACCTTGATGAGCGAGCGACTCCAGCCCGGCGACACCGCCCCCGCGTTCACCCTGCCCGACGCCGACGGCAACGACGTCTCGCTCGCGGACCATCTGGGCCGGAAGGTCATCGTCTACTTCTACCCGGCCGCGCTCACCCCGGGCTGCACCAAGCAGGCCTGTGACTTCACGGACAACCTCGGCGTCCTGGCGACCGCAGGCTACGACGTCATCGGCGTCTCCCCCGACAAGCCCGAGAAGCTCGCGAAGTTCCGCGAGAAGGAGGACCTCAAGGTCACCCTGGTCGGCGACCCCTCCAAGGCCGTGCTGGAGGCCTACGGCGCCTTCGGCGAGAAGAAGCTCTACGGCAAGACCGTCACGGGCGTCATCCGCTCCACGGTGATCGTGGACGAGGAGGGCAAGGTCGAGCGCGCCCTCTACAACGTCAAGGCCACCGGCCACGTAGCGAAGATCATCAAGGACCTGGGCATCTGAGGCCTCGGCCGGCGCCGATCACCAGTACCATGACGGACGTTGGGCGGCCGTGGTGGAACTGGCAGTCACGCTGGGTTTAGGTCCCAGTGGGGTAACACCCGTGGGGGTTCGAGTCCCCCCGGCCGCACTCGGGCGAAGGGCCGCCTCCGAGCACATCGGGGGCGGCCCTTCGGCGCGTACGGCGTCGTCGGCGCGTCAGCCCAGCAGTTCCCGCACCACCGGCACCAGCGCCCTGAAGGCCTTGCCGCGGTGGCTGATCGCGTTCTTCTCCTCCGGGCTCAGCTCCGCACAGGTGCGGGTGTCGCCCTCGGGCTGGAGGACCGGGTCGTAGCCGAAGCCGTTCGTGCCCACCGGGGCGTGGCGGAGGGTGCCGAGGAGGCGGCCCTCGACGACGCGGTGGGTGCCGTCCGGGAGCGCCAGCGCGGCGGCACACGTGAAGTGGGCGCCGCGGTGGGCGTCGTCGATGTCGGCCAGCTGGGCGAGCAGGAGCTCGAGGTTGGCCTTGTCGCCCCCGTGGCCGCCGGCCCAGCGGGCGGAGAAGATGCCGGGGGCTCCGCCCAGGACGTCGACGCACAGGCCCGAGTCGTCGGCGACGGCCGGGAGGCCGGTCGCGGCGGCGAGGGCATGGGCCTTGAGCAGGGCGTTCTCCGCGAAGGTGACGCCGGTCTCCTTGACGTCGGGGATGTCGGGGTAGGCGTCCGCGCCGACGAGTTCGTGGGTGAGCCCGGCGTCGGCGAGGATCGCACGGAGTTCGGTGACCTTGTCGGCGTTGCGGGTCGCGAGGATGAGGCGGGTCATGACGTCCAGTATCGGGGTGGTCAGGGGGTGCAGACCTTGCCGATCTCGGTGGCCGCGTTGGTGACGGGGGCGATGTCCGGGGTGTTGTCGCCGTTCTTGATGGCGGTGCGGACGTTCTCGACGCCCTTGGCGAGGTCGTCGACGGCCTTGCCGAGGTCGGCGTTGTCCGTCTTGTCCTTGAGGCTCGCCAGTTCCTTGTCGATGTCGTCGAGGGCCTGGTTGGCCTGGAGCGGGTCGTCGGCGACGGTGGTGACGGCCTTCTGCAGATTGTCGACGCTCGTGGCTATGGCGTCCGCGGTCTGGACGCAGTCCAACGCCTTGTCGAGGGCGCCGCAGCCGGTGGCCAGCGGCACTGCCAGCGCTGCGGCGGAGACGGCGAGAACGATGCGGCTGCGTGCGGACATGGGGGGTTCCTCCCGGTGCGGTCTCGGATGTGCGGACGGGCGCACGGTTCGAACCGTGCGCCCGCGCAGGTGAGGACGCCGCCAGGGGCGTCCGTGGTTGCTACTGCCGGATGGCGAGGATCTCGCGCTGGATCGCGGCGAGTTGGTCGCAGCCCGCGGTGGCGAGGTCGAGGAGCGCGTTGAGCTCCTTGCGGTCGAAGGGTTCCGCCTCGGCGGTTCCCTGGACCTCGACGAAGCGGCCGTCCCCGGTGCAGACGACGTTCATGTCGGTGTCGGCGCGTACGTCTTCCTCGTAGCAGAGGTCGAGGAGCGGGGTGCCGCCGACGATACCGACGGAGACGGCGCTGACGGTGCCGGTGAGCGGCTTGCGGCCGGCCTTGACGAGCTTCTTGCCCTGGGCCCAGGTGACGGCGTCGGCGAGCGCGACGAAGGCGCCCGTGACGGCGGCGGTACGGGTGCCGCCGTCGGCCTGGAGGACGTCGCAGTCGAGGACGATGGTGTTCTCGCCGAGGGCCTTGTAGTCGACGACGGCGCGCAGGGAGCGGCCGATGAGGCGGGAGATCTCGTGGGTGCGGCCGCCGATCCTGCCGCGGACGGACTCGCGGTCGCCGCGGGTGTTGGTGGAGCGGGGCAGCATGGAGTACTCGGCGGTGACCCAGCCTTCGCCGCTGCCCTTGCGCCAGCGGGGCACACCTTCGGTGACGGAGGCGGTGCAGAGGACTTTGGTGTCGCCGAAGGAGATGAGCACGGAGCCCTCGGCGTGCTTGCTCCATCCCCGTTCGATTTTGACGGGGCGGAGCTGTTCGGGGGTGCGGCCGTCGATGCGAGACATGAGGTCGAGCCTAGCCCGAGCTGCACGAAGGGCCCGCTCCGGTACGGAAACGGGCCCGTTCGAGTGGAGTTCCGGCAGCCGGCGCCCCGGGCCGAGCCGGGCCGTCAGCGGCACATATCGCGCTGTCCGCGGCACACTTCGTGCCCTCGGCTCACGCCATGGGTGCGGCTCACCTCATGCCCTCGGCTCACACACCATGGGCGCGGCTCACCTCAGGTGAACGGCTCACACCATGGATACGGCTCACATCATGTCTTCGATGTCGGCGGCGATGGGGTCCGCGTCGGTCCCGATGACAACCTGGATGGCGGTGCCCATCTTGACGACGCCGTGGGCCCCGGCGGCCTTCAGTGCGGCCTCGTCGACCTTGCCGGGGTCGACGACCTCGGTACGGAGGCGGGTGATGCAGCCCTCGACCTCTTCGATGTTGTCGATCCCGCCGAGTCCGGCGACGATCTTCTCAGCCTTGCTGGCCATGCCTTCTCCCTAGTCCTCGAAAGAGTCGCAGCCAAAGACTGCAGCCTCGGCCCACAACAGGTCCGTTTCGTCACGGTAACGCACGTTTGGCCCATCCTCACAGGCGAGTTACCGCCTTCTATCGAATGATGACCATGACGCACGCGACCGCGCCAGGACTGGTCTACACCAGTTTCGGACAACCGCCAAACCGTGCCCGTCACGGGAGCTACGGAGCTACGGGAGGACCCGCCCATGAGCGCCGACAGCATGGCCGTCCGGCCGGAAGCCCCGCAGCGGAGCTGGTGGAACGGGCTCTTCCAGGGCCTGCAGAAGATCGGCCGCAGCCTGCAACTCCCCGTGGCGGTCCTGCCGGCCGCCGGTCTGCTGGTCAGCCTGGGCACGCTCTTCGGCTCCTACCTCCACGGCTCGTTCTGGGACAGGGCCGCCAAGGTCTTCCTGAACGGCGGGACCGCCATCCTCGACGGCTCGTTCGGCCTGCCGCTGCTGTTCTGCATCGGGGTCGCCATCGGCTTCGCGAAGAAGGCCGACGGCTCGACCGCGCTCGCCGCGGTCGCCGGGTTCCTCGTCTACCACAAGGTCCTGGAGGCGTTCCCGGTCGGCGGCTCGGTGACCGAGGCGAGACCGGAGGGCGTGCCACAGAACCCCGGCGTGCTGGGCGGCATCCTGATCGGCCTGCTGACGGCGGTCGTCTGGCAGCGCTACCACCGCACCAGACTGGTGGACTGGCTGGGCTTCTTCAACGGCCGTCGGCTCGTCCCGATCATCATGGCGTTCCTCTGCTGCGCCCTGGGCGTGGTCTTCGGGCTGGTCTGGCAGCCGGTGGGCGATGCCCTGACCTGGTTCGCCAAGCAGCTGACCGACCTCGGGGCATGGGGCTCGGCGATCTTCGGCGTCGCCAACCGGCTGCTGATCCCCATCGGCATGCACCAGTTCCTGAACACGTTCTTCTGGTTCCAGGCCGGCGAGTACACGGAGCCGGACGGCACCGTCGTCCAGGGCGACCTGACGCGCTTCTTCGCAGGCGACCCCGACGCCGGCCAGTTCATGTCCGGCTTCTTCCCGATCATGATGTTCGGCCTCCCGGCGGCGGCGCTGGCCATCACCCACTGCGCCCGCCCGGAGCACCGCAAGCGGGTGGCCGGACTGATGCTCTCGTGCGCACTGACCTCGTTCGTCACGGGGGTGACCGAGCCGATCGAGTTCTCGTTCCTGTTCGCGGCGCCGGTGCTGTACGGGGTGCACGCCCTGCTGACGGGCGCGTCGATGGGAATCACCTGGGCGCTGGGGGTGCACGCCGGGTTCAGTTTCTCCGCGGGCCTGATCGACTATGTCGTCAACTGGCACCTCGATACGAAGCCTTGGCTGATCGTGCCGATCGGCGCCTGTTTCGCGGTCGTCTATTACGTGGTGTTCCGTTTCGCGATCACCGCATTCGACCTTCCCACCCCGGGCCGTGAACCGGAGGAACTGCAGGAGGAGATGGAAAAGGACGCGACCAGGGCCTGACGGCGCCGCCGGGCGGTCCGTGCCCGGCCCCGGAGGGCTCCGGACGGGGCGGCGGGCGCTCCCCGCGCAGGGGTTTCCTTTCTGTGACCTCCGAACGCAAGAAGGCAGACATTTACAGGTTCCTTAACGAACTCCCGCATGCTAAAACTGGTCTACACCAGTCACTGGTGTAGACCATGCGGGCTCTCACCGCATGCCCCCTTTTGAGACGCCGCCGTCCCCTCCGCACAAACGGTCCCCAGGCGGCGCCTTGTGCCCACAGGAGGAAGATCATGACTACGGCCAGCGTCGCTCCCGCGGCAGAGAAGAAGAAGGGTTCCGGCGCGATGGCTGTCGCGCAGCGCATCGGCCGCAGCCTCATGCTGCCGGTCGCGGTGCTGCCCGCAGCCGCGCTCCTGGTCCGCCTCGGCAACGCCGACATGCTGGGCCGGGACTCGTTCCCGGAGTTCGTCACCAGGATCGCCGGCTACATGGCCGCCGGCGGCGGCGCCATCCTCGACAACATGGCGCTGCTCTTCGCCGTCGGCATCGCCATCGGCTTCGCCAAGAAGTCGGACGGCTCGACCGCACTCGCGGCCGTCACCGGCTACCTGGTCTTCCAGAAGGTCCTCGCCACGTTCACCGACCCGAACCTCCCCAAGGAGGCCACGGTGGTCGACGGCAAGATCGTCATGGTGGAGAAGGCCGTCAACGCCGGCGTCCTCGGCGGTGTCGTCATGGGCATCATCGTGGCCCTGCTCTACCAGCGCTTCTACCGCACCAAGCTGCCCGACTGGGCGGGCTTCTTCGGCGGCCGCCGCCTGGTCCCGATCCTGGCGGCCTTCGCCGGCCTGTTCACGGGCATCGTCTTCGGCTTCGTCTGGCCGGTCCTGGGCGCGGGCCTGCACCACGTCGGCGAGTGGCTGGTCGGTTCCGGCGCCGTGGGCGCGGGCATCTTCGGCGTCGCCAACCGCGCACTGATCCCCGTGGGCATGCACCACCTGCTGAACTCCTTCCCGTGGCTCCAGGCCGGCGAGTTCGAGGGCAAGAACGGCGACATCGCCCGCTTCCTGGCCGGGGACCCGACCGCCGGCCAGTTCATGACCGGCTTCTTCCCGATCATGATGTTCGCCCTGCCGGCGGCCTGCCTCGCCATCGTCCACTGCGCCCGCCCCGAGCGCCGCAAGGTCGTCGGCGGCATGATGCTCTCCCTCGCGCTCACGTCCTTCGTCACCGGTGTGACCGAGCCGATCGAGTTCACCTTCATGTTCATCGCACCGGTGCTGTACGCGATCCACGCCGTACTGACCGGTGTCTCCATGGCCCTGACCTGGGCGCTCGGCATGAAGGACGGCTTCGGCTTCTCGGCCGGCGCGATCGACTTCCTGCTGAACCTCGGCATCGCCACGAACCCGTGGGGCCTGGCCGTGGTCGGCCTGTGCTTCGCCGCCCTGTACTACGTGGTGTTCCGCTTCGCCATCACCAAGTTCAACCTCCCCACGCCGGGCCGTGAGTCCGACGAGGAGCTGGCGGAGCTCCAGAAGGCCGAGGCCAAGTAGGCTCCGGCACCGTACCCGGCCGCATCCCGCCGCATCCGGCCGTCATGACGGGGCAGCCCGGCAGTCGTCCACCGGCTGCCGGGCTGCCCCGTCCGGCGCTCGGCCGGCGGCGAAGGACGCGTGCCGGTTGCCATCGGCGGGAGGCCGCCGGCGGTGCCTCAGGGAACCCGCCCGTCACGCGGCACCGTCCCGTCGGGCGCACGGGGCTCGCGCGGCTCCGCACGTGCTGCCCGGTGGTCCCGACGGGCCGGGAGCCGGGCCGGGCGATCAGAGCTGGTAGACGGCGCCCGGCCGGGCCAGCTCCGCCGGGCCGTCGTAGACCGCACGGGCGTCCGCGAGGTTCTGCTCGGCGTCCGTCCAGGGCGGGATATGGGTGACGATCAGCCGTCCGACCCCGGCGCGCTGGGCGTACGCCCCCGCCTCCCGGCCGTTGAGGTGCAGGTCGGGGATGTCCTCCTTGCCGTGGGTGAAGGAGGCCTCGCAGAGGAACAGGTCGACGCCGGCCGCCAGGTCGAGGAGGGAGTCCGCCTCTCCGGTGTCCCCGGAGTAGGCCAGGCTGCGGCCGTCGTGCTCGATCCGGATGCCGTACGACTCGACGGGGTGGCTGACCCGGTCCGTGCGGACCGAGAAGGGGCCGATCTCGAAGGCGCCGGGCTTGAGCGTCTGGAAGTCGAAGACCTCGCTCATGGACTTGTCGGACGGTGTGTCCGCGTACGCCGTGGTCAGCCGCTGCTCGGTGCCCTCGGGACCGTACACCGGGATGGCGCCGCAGCGTCCGCCGTCGTGCCGGTAGTAACGGGCGACGAAGTACGCGCACATGTCGATGCAGTGGTCCGCGTGCAGATGGCTGAGGAAGATCGCGTCGAGGTCGTAGAGACCGATGTGGCGCTGCAGCTCGCCGAGGGCGCCGTTGCCCATGTCGAGGAGCAGCCGGAAGCCGTCGGCCTCGACGAGGTAGCTCGAGCAGGCCGAATCCGCGGACGGGAACGACCCCGAGCAACCGACGACGGTGAGCTTCATGGAGCGTGAACCTCCGTGGCGGGAATCGGGAGGGCGATGGGCGACGGGGGTCGTGCGTAGGGGTGGTCGTACGGTCCGTCGAGAGTAAGGCGCGAACGGGTCGGTCGCTCCTCCACGGGGGGTGGTTGTGGGGGAACTCACCTGCTCTGTCACCGGTTCGGGCGTCGCGGGCGCGCCGGGCCGGGCGCCGGTACCGTCGTCCCATGGACACTTCGTGGTGGCTCGCACTGGCGGCGGTCGTGGTGATCGCTCTGGCGGCCGCGGTCGCGGACGGGTGGGCGAGGGCTCGTACCCGGTCGAGGACGCGGCCGGCCGGCCGGGTCGGACCGCCGAGGCGTCCTGCGGGCCGGCGTACGAGCCGGAAGGGCGGACCGGCACCGGGTGAGATCTGGTGGGCCGACGTGCCCTACGAGGACGGGCCGGGATCCAAGGACCGGCCGTGCCTTGTGTTGTCCGTCCATGGTGCCACGGCCGTGGTCGCCAAGATCACGACCCGCTACCACGACGAGCGGGAGGCGGTGATCCCGCTGCCGCCCGGTTCGGTGGGGGACGCCCGGGGCCGCCCCAGCTTCCTGGAGACCGGCGAGCTGCGGGACGTACCGCTGTGGGGGTTCCGCCGCCGGGTGGGCGTGGTGGATCCGGCCGTCTGGGACCAGGTGCGCCACCTGGCCGCGTGACGCCCGGCGGCCGCGCGACGCTCGGCGCGCGGGTGCCCCGGGGGGCGTGGGTCTCTGCGCGTACGCCCGCCCACGCGACTGTGCGACCGCGGCGCCGTACAGGCGGTCGCGATCGGCCGGCCGATGAAGCAAGGAACCTACGGCCGGCCGATGTCGAGCGGAACGCGGCGATTCCGCGACGCGCGCCGACCCGCCGGCTCCCGCGGTCCGGATGGGCTGCGGGAGGCCCGAGCCCGCCGACTCCCCGCGCTGCCGACTCCCTGGGCTGCCGACCGCCCCGAGCCCGTCACGGATCGGGCCTGCCCCGGACGGCCGGTCCGCCTGCCGGTCCGCCCGACCGGACGCCGGGTGGGGCCATCGGGCCGGGGCCGACGCCTCCGGGGCCTCGACCCGTCAGGCCCAGAGCTGGCCCTGGAGCGTCTCGATGGCCGCTTCCGTAGTGGGCGCGGTGTACACCCCGGTGGAGAGGTACTTCCAGCCGCCGTCGGCGACGACGAAGACGATGTCGGCGCTCTCGCCGGCCTTGACCGCCTTGTTGCCGACGCCGATCGCCGCGTGGAGCGCCGCACCGGTGGAGACGCCCGCGAAGATGCCTTCCTGCTGGAGGAGTTCGCGGGTGCGGGTGACGGCGTCGGCGGAGCCGACGGAGTAGCGGGTGGTGAGGACGGAGGCGTCGTACAGCTCGGGGACGAAGCCCTCGTCGAGGTTGCGCAGCCCGTACACCAGGTCGTCGTACCGGGGCTCGGCGGCGACGATCTTCACGTCCGGCTTGTGCTCGCGGAGGTAGCGGCCGACCCCCATGAGGGTGCCGGTGGTGCCGAGGCCGGCCACGAAGTGGGTGACGGAGGGCAGGTCGGCGAGGATCTCCGGGCCGGTGGTGGCGTAGTGGGCACCGGCGTTGTCGGGGTTGCCGTACTGGTAGAGCATCACCCAGTCGGGGTGCTGCTCCGCGAGCTCCTTGGCGACGCGCACGGCGGTGTTGGAGCCGCCGGCGGCCGGGGAGGAGATGATCTCCGCTCCCCACATGGTGAGCAGGTCGCGGCGCTCCTGGGAGGTGTTCTCGGGCATCACGCACACGATGCGGTAGCCCTTGAGCTTGGCGGCCATGGCGAGGGAGATGCCGGTGTTGCCGCTGGTGGGTTCCAGGATGGTGCAGCCGGGGGTGAGCCTGCCCTGCTTCTCGGCCTGCTCGATCATGTGGAGCGCGGGGCGGTCCTTGACCGAGCCGGTCGGGTTGCGGTCCTCCAGCTTCGCCCAGATACGGACGTCCTCGGAGGGGGAGAGCCGCGGCAGCCGTACGAGGGGCGTGTTGCCCACGGCTGCCAGCGGGGAGTCGTACCGCATCAGCGTCGCCCGGCGGGGCCGGAGAACTCAGCCGAGCCGCCGGCGACGGCCGGAAGAATCGTGATCTTGTCGCCGTCGGTGAGCTTGGTGTCGATGCCGTCGAGGAAGCGCACGTCCTCGTCGTTGAGGTAGACGTTCACGAAGCGGCGGAGTTTGCCGGCGTCGACGACGCGGTCCAGGATGCCGGCGTGGCGGGTCTCGAGGTCGGCGAGGAGCTCGGCGAGGGTCGCTCCGGCGCCCTGGACGGTCTTGGCGCCGTCGGTGTAGGTGCGGAGGATGGTCGGGATGCTGACCTCGATGGCCATGGGGTGGGCTCCTGTCGGAAGGAAGGCAGGGGTCGCGCGGCTCGGGCGCGTGGTGCGGGGTGACGCGGGGTGGTGCTCGGGGTCCGGGTGGCGCTGTTCAGACGGCGCGGGAGGTACAGATCGCGCTGGCCAGCCGGCACAGGTCGACGTGCAGCCGCGCCACGAGCAGCATGCCCGGCGTCTTGTCGCTCACGTCGTGGAGAACCATGCGGTCATCGTATCGATTCCCGGTCCGGGGTCCGGAATGTGATCTCATATCCCGGACCCCCGGCGTTCGCCATGCGGACCGCACCGCGTGCGGAGAGGGTGCGTCAGCAGGCCTCGACGACCTTGACCTCTTCCTCGGTGACCTCTCCCTCGACGATCCGGAACGACCGGAACTGGAACGGACCGGCGCCGTCGGTGTCGGCGGTGGAGACGAGGACGTAGTGGGCGCCGGGCTCGTTGGCGTACGACAGGTCGGTCCGGGACGGATAGGCCTCGGTCGCCGTGTGCGAGTGGTAGATGATCACGGGCTCCTCGTCCCGTTCGTCCATCTCGCGGTACAGCTTGAGCAGATCCCCGGAGTCGAACTCGTAGAACGTGGGCGAGCGGGCCGCGTTGAGCATCGGGATGAACCGCTCGGGGCGGTCGGATCCAGCGGGGCCGGCGACGACGCCGCAGGCCTCGTCGGGGTGGTCGGCGCGGGCGTGCGCGACGATCTGGTCGTAGAGGGCCTGGGTCAGGGTCAGCATGAGCGACAGGATAAGCAGAAGGACCGACCCGTACCGAGGAGTGGTACGGGCCGGTCCGTATGCCGGGACGGGGTCGGCTGGGGTCAGCCGACGCGCTCGACGGCGGGCTCGGCGTCGGCCGCGCCCTTCGGCTTGCGGGCCTTCATCACGGCCCAGCCGATGGCCAGCGCGACGGTCCAGGCGGCGCCGACGTACAGGCTGATGCGGGCCTCGCTGTCGAGCGCGACCATGCCGGTCACGCCGAGCAGGAACACCAGGGCGATCCAGCTGCAGACCGAGCCGCCGGGCGCCGGGAACGAGGACGCGGGCAGACGGCCGGCGTCGACGGCGCGGCGGTAGAGGATGTGGCTGACGAGGATCATCATCCAGGTCCAGATACCGGCGACGGTGGCCACCGAGGTGACGTACGCGAAGGCCTTCTCCGGAACGAGGTAGTTGAGGACGACGCCGATGCCCATGAGGGCGACGGAGACGGTGATGCCGATCGCCGGGGTCTTGCTCGCCGCGAGCTTGCCGAGGATCCGCGGGGCCTCGCCGTTGGTGGCCAGGTCGCGCAGCATGCGGCCGGTGGAGTACATACCGGAGTTGCAGGACGACAGTGCCGCGGTGAGCACGACGAAGTTGACGATGGCCGCACCGGCCGGGATGCCGATCTTGGCGAACGCGGCGACGAACGGGCTCACGCCGGGCGCGAACTCGGTCCACTTGACCACGCACAGGATGACGGTGAGTGCACCGACGTAGAAGAGGGCGATCCGCCACGGCAGCGTGTTGATGGCCTTGGGGAGGGTCTTCTCGGGGTCCTCGGACTCGCCGGCGGTGACGCCGACCAGCTCGACGGCCAGGTACGCGAACATGACGCCCTGGAGGGTCATCAGGCTGGAGCCGATGCCCTTGGGGAAGAAGCCGTCGAACGCCCACAGGTTGGAGACGGCGGCGGTGTCACCGGCGGCGCTGAAGCCGAAGGTCAGCACACCGAGACCGATGACGATCATGCCGATGAGCGCCGTCACCTTGACCATCGAGAACCAGAACTCGATCTCGCCGAAGAGCTTCACCGAGATCAGGTTGGCGACGTACAGGACGACGAGGAAGACCAGCGCCGTGACCCACTGCGGGACGGACGGGAACCAGTAGTTGACGTAGATCGCGGCGGCGGTGAGCTCCGCCATGCCGGTGACGATCCACATCAGCCAGTACGTCCAGCCCGTGACGTAGCCGAAGAACGGGCCGAGGAACTCCCGGGAGTACTCCGCGAAGGAGCCCGAGACGGGCCGGTAGAGCAGCAGTTCGCCGAGGGCCCGCATGATGAAGAAGATGATCACGCCGGCGAGGGCGTACATCAGGATGAGGCTGGGGCCCGCCTTGGCGATGTTGGCTCCGGCTCCCAGGAACAGGCCCACGCCGATGGCGCCGCCGATGGCGATCATCTGGACCTGGCGGGGGCCGAGTCCCCGCTCGTAACCCTCACCCGAGGCAGCCGCGGCCTCATTGCCGGAAGACGTGTCGTGCTTTTTGTCGACCTGCACTGAGGTCATGGTGGTGCGCCTTTCTCCATGCCGACCCGAGCCCTGCGTGGCGTCGGATCGACTGTGACGATCCTGTGGGGCGGAGCCCCGGGATGGATGGAGTGCCCCCGGCGGTCAGCCGGCCGTGGCGCCCCCGAGGACAGGGGTGGCGCCCTTCGGGTGGTCGTGAAGATTTATCACGCTGTTCACAATGATCAATTCGGGGCAATATGACAGGACTCACCGGAAGAACCGGGCAAAAAGTTCACCGAGCCGCAAAAGATGGCGACTCGGTGACAAGATCGTTATCCGGATTTGAGCGTCCGCTGAGCGAACGGAGACGAAAGGGCCGCCGACGGCCCCTCAACGGAGAGTCGGCGGCCGTCGACAGGCACATCACCAGCACACCGACAGCGCGTCGACAGCCTCTCGCCGGATCTTCGGCGGCACCACGCCGAGCAGGGGCCGAGCAGGAGACGGCCCCGAGCAGGAGGCGGAACCCCGTACGGGAAACAGGTCCCAGTCGGGAGGCGGTACGCCGGTCCGGAGGCGCGACGTCGGCGGACCGTCCACGGCAGGCCGGCGCGCCGTCCGGCGCGTCAGGGCATCAGCGTCTCGACGAGGGTCTCCTGGAGCGCGCCGAGCCAGAGGTACGCCATCACCATCGGCTTGCGCGGATCGCTGTCGGGCAGCCGGTAGAGCTCACCGCTGTCGTCGTCGTCCGTGACCTCCAGCCGGGTGCCGATGGTCAGCCGCAGGTCGTTGAGCGCGCCGAGCCAGCGGAGGCAGTCGTCGGGGCCGAGCTTGAGGACCGCGCCGCCCTCCCCCGCCGAGCGGAGGGCGTCGAGGCTGCGCACCACGACGAGGGCGTCCTCGCGCTTGCGGGCGCGCAGGTCGTTCTCGGTGTAGCGACGGAACTCCGCGGAGGCGGCCCGCTGTTCGTCGTCGGCCTCCTTCTCCGGGTCGGCGTACGCGTCGGGGAAGAGCCGGGCGAGCGCCGGGTCGGTGGGGGCCTCGCTGGGTCCTTCGGCGAACAGCGCGGCGAGCGGGTCCTCGCCCTCGGCGGGCCCGGTGCCGGGGCCGATCATCTCCAGCAGCTGGACGGCGAGGGAGCGCAGGATGGAGATCTCGACCTCGTCGAGCGCCACCGCGGCGCCACCCTCGGGCAGCGCTTCGAAACGGCCCGCCATCAGACGCGGTCCTGGGAGAGGGTCGCCCACAGTCCGTATCCGTGCATCGCCTGCACGTCGCGTTCCATCTCCTCACGAGTGCCGCTGGAGACCACGGCCCTCCCCTTGTGGTGGACGTCGAGCATCAGCTTGGTGGCCTTGTCCTTGGGATAGCCGAAATACGCCTGGAAGACATACGTCACGTAGCTCATGAGGTTGACCGGGTCGTTGTGGACGATCGTCACCCATGGCACGTCGGGTTCGGGTACGGCATAGGCCTCTTCCGCCGATTCCGGGCGGGTGATCTCAGTGGGGGCAACGCTCACTGAACCCATGCTGCCACCTCAAGGGGGCAGTCGCACAAACGGACTCACGAGAAATCGTCACTCTGACGAGTATTCGGGGTAGCATCCCCGTATGAACACTGCGGACCTTGGCCTCCCGGTGGACGTCCCGTCGACGGCCCTCTTCACCGACCAGTACGAGCTGACGATGCTCCAGGCCGCCCTGAAGACGGGCACCGCCGAACGGCGCTCGGTCTTCGAGGTCTTCACCCGGCGGCTCCCCGAAGGCCGCAGGTACGGAGTCGTGGCGGGCACCGGCCGGGTCCTGGACGCCGTGGAGAACTTCCGGTTCGACGACCGGGTGCTCGGCTTCCTGGACGAGCGCGGCATCGTCGACGCGTCCACCCTCGAATGGCTGGCCGGCTACCGGTTCTCCGGCGACATCTGGGGATACCCCGAGGGCGAGGTGTACTTCCCCGGGTCACCCGTCCTGCGCGTCGAGGGCACCTTCGCCGAGTGCGTGCTGCTGGAGACCGTGATCCTGTCGATCCTCAACCACGACTCGGCGATCGCGGCGGCCGCCTCCCGGATGGCCGCGGCGGCCGGCGGCCGGCGGCTGATCGAGATGGGCGCACGGCGCACCCACGAACTGGCCGCGGTGGCTGCGTCCCGTGCCGCCCACGTCGGCGGTTTCGACGCCACCTCGGACCTGGCGGCCGGGTTCCGCTACGGCATCCCCACCGTCGGCACCTCCGCGCACGCCTTCACCCTGCTGCACGACACCGAGCGGGACGCCTTCCAGGCACAGGTCGCGACGCTGGGCCGGGGGACGACCCTGCTCGTGGACACCTACGACGTCGCCGAGGCCGTGCGCACCGCGGTCGAGGTGGCCGGCCCGGGGCTGGGCGCGGTCCGCATCGACTCCGGGGACCTGCTGCTCGTCGCCCACCGGGTGCGGCAGCAGCTCGACGCGCTCGGCGCCACCACGACGAAGATCGTGGTCACCTCGGACCTGGACGAGTACGCGATCGCCTCGCTGGCCGCGGCACCCGTCGACGCCTACGGGGTGGGCACCCAGCTGGTCACCGGCAGCGGCCACCCGACGTGCTCGATGGTCTACAAGCTGGTCGCCCGCGCCGCGTCGGCCGACCCGGAGGCCCCGCTGGAGCCGGTCGCGAAGAAGTCCGTCGGCGGGAAGGCGTCGGTCGCCGGCCGCAAGTGGGCCGCGCGACGGCTGGACGCGGCCGGGGTGGCCGAGGCCGAGGTCATAGGCACCGGTCCGGTACCGGCCGGGCTGGCGGACCGGCAGCTGCTGGTGGAGCTGGTCAAGGGCGGCACGACCGTGGCCCGGGAGCCGCTGGACGCCGCCCGCCGGCGGCACGTCGCGGCCCGGGACGGGCTGCCGTTGTCCGCCGTGCAGCTCTCCCGCGGCGAACCGGTCATCCCGACCGAGTACGTGTGACCGAGGAGGTGTGTGGTGGCTGCTCCGGCCGCCGTCCGCGGGCCCGGCACGAAGGGGTCCGCCCTCTGCCGCAACTCCCGCCGAGTCTCTAGGCTCGACGGACACCCTCCGACCGAAGGACACCCCCCATGCACCGCGCATTGATCGTCGTCGATGTCCAGAACGACTTCTGCGAGGGCGGCAGCCTCGCGGTCGCGGGGGGTGCCGACGTCGCGGCCGCGATCACCGACCTGATCGGGCAGACGGCCCCGTGCTACCGGCACGTGGTCGCCACCCGTGACCACCACGTGGACCCGGGCGGCCACTTCTCCGAGCACCCCGACTACGTGGACTCCTGGCCGCCGCACTGCGTCGCCGGGACCGAAGGGGCGGGCTTCCACCCGAACTTCGCCCCCGCTGTCGCATCGGGCGCCATAGACGCCGTGTTCGACAAGGGTGCCCACGAGGCCGCGTACAGCGGCTTCGAGGGCCACGACGAGAACGGCACCCCGCTGGCCGACTGGCTGCGCGCCCGCAAGGTCACCGAGGTCGACGTGGTCGGCATCGCCACGGACCACTGCGTGCGCGCCACGGCCCTGGACGCGGTCCGTGAGGGCTTCACCACGCATGTGCTGCTCGACCTGACCGCCGGAGTCGCCGAGGCGACCACGGCCCGGGCCCTGGACGCGATGCGGGCGGCCGGTGTGGAGCTGTCCGGCAAGCCGGTGCTGTCGGCTGCGGAGTAGCGTCGCGGCCGGCACCGGGCCGGGCAGCCGCCGACGGGGCCGCCCGCCGCCGCCTGCCACCCGCACCCGCCGGGCGGCATCGTCAGCGGCGGAGCAGTGCGCCTATCGGGTGCCAGAGCTCCTGGGCGGCCTGCGGCGTGGTGCGCCACAGCAGGCCGTCGGGGTGGTGGAGCACCGCGGTGATCTCGTCCGGGGTCGGCGGTTCGCTGTTGCCGCGCAGATAGACGGCCCGCAGCCCCAGGTTCCGCAGCCGGGTCAGGGCCCGGGCCCGGTTCGCGGCGTGGACGAGGACACGGACCGTGTCCCCGTCGGAGGCCGGACTCGGCAGTGCGAGCGCGACCACCACGCTTCCGTTCGGAAGCTTGCTGAAACCACCACCGGGCATGCTTGCGTCTCCCCCCAGGACGTCGTGTGAGACGTCGCGTCAACAAAGACTGGTCAGACGCACCTAAACACGATCGGCCGTCGCCCGCCAGGGGGCAACGGCCGATCATGGTCTGACCTGGGGATACTCCCGTTACTTGGTCGAGCGTCCGACCTTGACGGTGATCGTCTGACCGTTCAGCGGCTGCTTCACGATCGAGATCCGGGTGTTGGTGTCAGGAACCTGGACACCCGCCTCCGGGTTCTCCTTGTACCAGTAGACGCCCTTGCGGTCGTCGAAGACCGGCGCACCGAGGTGACCCCGGACCTTGGTCGCGACGTCGGCCTTGTGCAGCGTCATGCCGCGGCTCGGGTACCAGCTGAACGGCGAGTCGTACGCCTGGATGCGGCTGCGCATCAGGGTGCCGTCCGCCCACTTCAGCGGCTTGGCGTGGGCGTCGACCGGAAGGATCAGGCCCTTGCCGGGGTGCTCGCCGACGTTGTTGTCCTTCTGCGAGGTGTCCCACAGCCAGACCAGCAGACCGGTCTGGTACGCGTAGTGCTCCACCCAGTTCGGCCGGCTGTTGGCGAAGCCGAAGTTGTACGGGCCGACCTTGAGGGTCTGGTCGTACGACACGTACTGGCGGTTCTCCGCGATGTAGTACTGCGGGTACTCGTCGGTGAAGGACTCGCCGATGCGGGAGAAGCCCTTGGCGGTCCAGCCGTTGTCGTCGCCCTCGGCGCCGTCCGAGAACAGCGCGGCACCGTCGGCGGTCACGGCGATGGCGTCGGCCGCGAAGCCCTTGCCGCCCGCGCCGCCGTCCGTCTGGTAGCGGAACCGGACGTCGATCTTCTTGCCGGCGTAGGCGTCCAGCGCGAAGACCAGCTTCTTGTAGGACTCGGAGACACCCGTCAGGGCCGGCTTGTCGCTGGCGTCACGGGTGATCGCCTTGCCGTCGGCGGTACCGTCGACCGGCGTCCAGCTGGCGCCGCCGTCGGTCGACACCTCGGTGTAGAGGTAGTCGTAGTCCGCCTCGATGTCCCACCAGCCCTGGAGCTCCAGCGACGCCTTGCTCTTGCCGGTGAGGTCGACGGACCGGGTGAGGGTGTTCTTGAGGTCGTCGCCCATGTCGCTCCACCACTGCTTGGAGCCCTCGGCGGGCTTCACGACGGCGGTGGTGACGGCCTTCTTCGGCAGATCGACGACGAGCGCCTGCGGGTTCTTGGTGTTGTACTCCGCGACGCCCAGCTTGTGCGTCGACTTCGTCGCGGCCTTGGCCTTGTCGTAGTCGAGCCAGCCCAGCTGGAGCTTGTCCCAGGCGGTCATGTCGCCCGGCAGGTCGCCGATGGAGTCCTTGCCCTCGCCCAGCCAGGAGCCGGACGACATCAGGGACCAGAAGCCGACCGAGTTCTCGCCCTTGCCCGTGGTGTCGTACAGGTCGGGCAGGCCCAGGTCGTGGCCGTACTCGTGGGCGAAGACGCCCAGGCCGCCGTTCTCGGGCTGCATGGTGTAGTCGCCGACCCAGATGCCGGTGTCGCCGATCTGGGTACCGCCGGCCTTGTTGCTCGCCGGGCCGGTCTTGCCGGCGTCGGTGCCGTACGCGTACCAGCGGTGCGCCCACAGGGCGGTCTCACCCTGGACGCCGCCGCCCGCGGACTCGTCCTCACCGGCGTGCACGATCTGGAAGTGGTCGATGTAGCCGTCGGCCTCGTTGAAGTTGCCGTCGCCGTCGAAGTCGTAGCGGTCCCACTGGTCGTACTGGGCCAGCAGCGCCTTGATCTGGGCGTCCGTCTTGCCCGCGGCCTTCTGCTGGGCGACCCACGCGGTCACACCGTCGCGGACGGTGTCCCACACGTTGGAGCAGTTGGACTGGCCGCAGTAGTTGGAGCCGTAACGGGCCTCGTTGTACTGGACCTTGACCCAGTCGGAGACCTCGCCCTCGACCGAGTAGCGGCCCGAGGACGCCTTCTCGTAGTAGGTCTTGAGCGAGTGCTCGCCCTTGCCGGTACCGAAGTACAGGTCCTGGAAGTACTTGCGGTCGTAGTCCTTGCGCCAGGCCGTGGAGTTGTCCTGCTTCCGGTCGGGCTGGGCTATCTGGTTGTGGAGCGGACCGGGGGTGCCGCCGTACTTCGGCACGGCCGGCTTGGGGCCCTCGGGACCGTCCGGGTCGAACATCGTGGTGCTGTCGACCTTGTCGCCGAACTCGACCAGGATGGTGAAGATCTTGTCGGTCTTCTCCCGGGCGAGTTCGACGTACTTGCGGTCGTCGAGCTTGACGACCTTGGAGGCGCCGCGCTTCTCGAGCTTGGCGTCGCCCGACAGCACCTGCTCCAGCGCGGCCTCGCGCTGCTGCTCCTGCTGCTTGCTGAACGGGCCTTCGAGGTCGTGCTCGACGTGGCCCTTGGCCGGCGCCGGGTCATGGCGCTGGGCGGTGGCCGGACCCTTGGGGTCGGCCTGGGCGGTGGCGAAAGCGGAAGCCGTGGCGGTCGTCGCGGCAAGGGCCACGAATACGGCGGCAGCTCTCATCGCCCTGCGATTGGTGGTCACTTGATTTGTTTCCTCCCCCGCGTGCCGCAGGCACGGACCGAAGTGTGAGGGGTTCCGGCGCGGCACGCGTATCAAGTGACGACATTCGACCTGAGTTGCGCAGGGAAAACCAGATCTTGACTTGAACAAGCCAAGTGCACTATGCGGAGGCACCCTTCTGCATTGCGGACGCGTCGCCGTCCGCGCCGTCGGTCCCGTCCTGTCCGGTGCGAGACGGAATGACTCCGTGCGCCCCCCGTGCACCGGCACCGTGGGTTAGGTCACGCTTACCAGTAGTTCCGCTCGGGCATGGACCGTCGTAGAGTTCCTCGACAGTGCGACCCGGTTGAGAGACACCCCACCCCGCTGCTTCCAGGACGGATACCGTCATGCCTCGTCCGACTGCCGCACAGCTCGTCTACGGTTCGGCGACCGTCGTCAGCTCGACCATCGCCATGCTGCTGCTCTCCCGGACCGGTTCGGGCGTGGGGGTCGCGGTCATAGCGATTGCCGCTCTCGCGCTCGGCCTCCTGGTGGCCCTCACCTTCCCGATGCCGAGGGGCGCGTCCCACGGTTCCGCGGCCGTCGCGGGTGCCGCCGCGCAGACCGTTGCGGCGGCCGTGCCGGGCGGGTCCGCCTCTCCCCTGCCGACAGCAGGAGCGAGGGTCCCCGCGGCACGGGAACCCTCGCGGATCGGCGAGCACTCAGTGTCCGGCTGAGACGACCACCGTCCTGCCGGCCTTGTCGTGCAGGCCCTGCTTGTAGGGCTTGTCGACCAGGATCATGATCAGAATGATCAGCCACCACAGGCAGGGGCAGCACAGCAGCGCGGGCAGCCACAGCACCACGGCCCGGCTCAGCGAGGAGCCCAGGTCGGGCACGCTCCCGTCGCTGAGCGTCGCCACCCGCAGGTTCAGCAGCTTCTTGCCGAGCGTCTGGCCGTTCCGGTGGACGAAGAAGGTGTCGTAGCCCACGTAGGCGACGATCGCGATGAGCGACCAGACGAACTGGCCCCCGGTGTACGTCCGGGTGAGGACCTCGCCGAAGTCCTCGTTGCGGTCCGAGGTGACCTCCACCGCGCCGCCGAACGGCAGGGAGATCAGCCACAACGGGATGACGATGATCAGGAAGTCGATGATGCGCGCCAGGACCCGTCTGCCCGGATCCGCGAGCGGCGGCATCCCGGAGAGCGGATCGGTACCCCCGTAGGGGCCGCCGCCCCCGTGGGCACTCGGGTCGTACGGCGGGGGCGGAGTGCCGTACGGCTGGTCGTAGGGCGAGCCCGGGGGCGGCGGCCCGCCGCCGGCCGGCGGGGGCTGCTCGCCCTCCGGTCTCTTACGGAGCGGGTCGTCGTCACCGGGAGGCGGACCGGGCGGTGGCTGATCGGTGCTCATGGCCGTAGTGCACCCCGCCCGCCGGGGCGTCGCAACGGCTCAGGTGCGTTCGGGGTACGCCAGGCCCGGGGACGGGCCCGAGGGGGGACCGACACCGGCCGCCGGCCGCGTCGGCGGGCAGCCGCGGGTGCCACCGTCAGGGGGCCGCCGTCAGGGAGCCGCCACGAAGGTGCGGACCGCCTTGTCGTGCCAGCACTGGCGCCAGGGCTTGTCGAACACGCACCACAGCACGTTGACCACACCCACGACGAGCAGACCCAGCACACTGTGGACCAGCCAGCGGCGCAGGGACTCCCCGAACGTCGGCGGCTCGTGCGTCTCGATGCCGCGCACCTCCACGCCGCACAGCTTCTTGCCCAGCGTGCGCCCCCACTTGGCGGTGGGCAGCACCTCGTAGAGCAGGCCGAACACCAGCAGCGCGCCCAGCACGATCGCGAGATAGGTGCCGGTCGTGCCGTCCACCAGCCAGACGGTGACGGTGCGGCCGGAGAGCTTCGCCGCCTCGATCTTCGCGTCGATGTGGTCGACGGCCTTCGTCAGGAACGGCACGGCGACCGCGCCGACGACCGCGCCCAGCACCACGCTGTCGAGCAGACGCGCCACCAGCCGCCTGCCGAGCCCGGCCGGACGGGCCGCGGCCTGGTCCCGCGCCGCCCGCAGGAACGGATCGTCGACCGGCGGCTTCCACGGCTGTACGGGCGGGGCCGCGCCCTCCGGCTGGGCCAGCCGGTGCACCTGCTGCGCCCAGGACGACGAGCCGCCGCCGACGCCGCTGGTCGTCGTCGGCTGCAGATACGGCGTGCCGGGCGCCTCCTGCCCGGGGTGTGACGGCTGTGCCTGCTGGGCGGCCTGTGCCTGCTGCGCGGCCTGGGCCTGCCGGGCCTGCTCTGCCTGCTGCGCCGCCTGGGCCTGTTGTGCCGTCTGCGCCTGCTGGGCGGCCTGTGCCTGTGGTGTCTGCCGGTCCTGGCCCGCCGCGGCCGGGGGCTCCGGCCAGGACGAGGACGCGGGGCCCGGCGCGGGTGCCTGGTGTCCGGGCGCCGGAGCAGCAGCGGTCTCCGGGGTCGAGGCACTGCCCTGGGCCTCCGGCCAGGCGGTGGGTGCCGGGCCGCCCGCCTGGGGGCGGAGGCCGGGCAGGGCCCCGCCCGTGGGGTCGGGTGCCGGTTCCCCGGTGATCGAGGGGTGCGCGGCCGCCCGCGGGTCGGCCGGCGCCTGGCCGCCGTCCGCGGGCGAACCCCAGGACACCCGCTGGTCGCGGTCCCCGCCGAAGCCGGCCTGCTGCGCCTTGTCGGCCTGCCAGGCCGACGCCGGTTCCTGGGCGGGCTCCTCGTCGAGGAACATCGGTCCGGTCTCCTCGACGGAGCCGGGCGTCCGGGCCTGCGGCACGGACGCGGCGGCGGGTCCGTACCCGCCCTGGGCGGGTACGGAGGCCGCGGGCGAACCGGGCGTCGCGGCCTCGGCGTCGGAAGGCGCCGGCCGGCTCGTACCGGGCACCCATGCGACGCCGTTCCAGTACCGGACGTATCCGGGGATGGACGGGTCGGGGTAGTAGCCCGCGCTGGGGCTGCCGTCGCCGATGGCCGGGTTGGGGGCGCTCATGCCAGTGGTCCCGTATCTGCTCGAGGGCCTCGTTCGGGGGTGAGGCATCCACATCTATCAGACCGCCGCGCGGCCCTGTGCCGGTCCTCACGCAAGGACCTCTTTCCGGTCAACGAGAAAACCACCCCCGAAGTCGCGTAATTGAGGGCGGGGACCCGCGCTCTGTCCTTGTGCGGCCCCCTCCTGGGCCTCCCCGAGGAAAGGAAACACAGCGTCATGTACACCATCGTGGAACGGGAACTGGAACTGAAGCTGGTGCTGTCACCGGAGCGAAGCATTCCGGTACCCGCGCGCCTGGTCTACCGCGCGGACGACCCCTTCGCCGTGCACATCACCTTCCACATCCACTCCGAACACCCCGTGCACTGGACGTTCGCCCGTGAGCTGCTGGTCGAAGGGGCGTTCCGGGAGTGCGGACAAGGAGACGTCCGGATCCGGCCCGCCATGGTGGACGGGCACCCGGTGATTCTGCTGGAGCTCTCCTCCCCCGACGGCGACGCGGTGCTGGAGGCACCGGCGCCGCAGGTCACGGCGTGGCTGGAACGGACGCTCCGGGTGGTACCGCCGGGCACGGAGACCGGTCATCTCGCCCTCGACGAGGGCCTGGCGGAGCTGCTCGCGCCGCTGCCCGCCGACGATCCGTGGCTGCGCGACGCATGGCCCGCGGACGAGTCCCGGGAGGGCGAGGTGTGACGGCCCCGCGCGGTCCGCGCGGGGGAGCGCGGACGGACGGCACGCCCGGGTCAGAACAGTTTGCCCGGGTTGAGGATGCCCAGGGGGTCGAAGGCCTGCTTGACCGCTCGCTGCATCTCCACGCCGACCGGCCCCAGTTCGCGGGCGAGCCAGTCCTTCTTCAGCACGCCCACGCCGTGTTCACCGGTGATCGTCCCGCCGAGGCGCAGACCGAGGGCCATGATCTCGTCGAAGGACTCGCGGGCCCGCCGCGACTCGTCCGGGTCGGCGGAGTCGAAGCAGACGACGGGGTGGGTGTTGCCGTCACCGGCGTGTGCGCAGACACCGATGACGAGGTCGTACTTCGCCGCGACGGCCGCGGTGCCCTCGAGCATGGCACCGAGCCGCGAGCGCGGTACGCACACGTCGTCGATCATCGTGGCGCTCTTGATGGTCTCCAGCGCGGGGAGAGCCATCCGGCGCGCCTGGAGCAGCATCTCGGACTCGGCCGCGTCCTCGGCCGGGACCACCTGGGTGGCTCCGGCGGCGCTGCACAGCTCCCCCACGGCCGCCAGGTCCGCGGCGGGGTCGGGGGTGTCGAACGCGGCGAGGAGCAGGGCCTCGGTGGTCTCCGGGAGGCCCATGCCGGCGAGCTTGTTGACGGCCTGGACGGTCGTACGGTCCATCAGTTCGAGCAGGGACGGCACATGCCCGCGCTCCATGATCACGCAGACCGCGTCGCAGGCCGCCGTGGCGGAGGGGAACTCGGCGACCAGGACGAGCCGCGGCGGCGGACCGGGCCTGAGGGCCAGCACGGCCCGTACGACGACGCCGAGGCTGCCCTCGGAGCCCACGAACAGCCGGGTGAGGTCGTAGCCGGCCACGCCCTTGGCGGTGCGCCGGCCGGTGCGCAGCAGCCGGCCGTCGGCGAGGACCACGTCGAGGCCGAGGACGTACTCGGCGGTGACGCCGTACTTGACGCAGCACAGCCCGCCCGAGGCGGTGCCGATGTTGCCGCCGATGGTGCACGTCTCCCAGCTGGAGGGGTCCGGCGGGTAGGAGAGCCCGTGCTCGGCGACGGCGCGCGACAGGGCGGCGTTGACGACGCCCGGCTCGACGACGGCGATCCGGTCGACGGGACTGATCTCCAGGATGCGGTCCATCTTGACGAGGGACAGCACGATGCAGCCGTCGGAGGCGTTGGCGGCCCCGGAGAGTCCCGTACGGGCCCCCTGGGGCACGACCGGGACGCGCAGGGCGGTGGCGGTGCGCATGATGTGCTGGACCTGCTCCACCGTTCGCGGCAGGGCCACCACGGCGGGGACCCCGGCCGTGCAGAAGCTCGCCATGTCGTGGGAGTAGGACGCGGTGACGTCGGGATCGGTGATCAGGGCCTCGTCCGGCAGACCCGCGCGGAGCTCTTCGAGGAGATCGTCCATGATCTCAGCGTGGCACCGGGGGCCATCGGTGTGAACCCTGACGCGTTCTCGTTCACCACCCGGTCTGTGCGCTTCGATGTGCTCTTCTGATTGACGCACAGTGAACGGCATGACGACGAGACACGGAGGGTTCGCGCACCGCTCGGTGCGGCGTGCGGTGATCCTGTGGGCGGCGGGGGCGCTGGCGCTGGCGGGCGCGGCAGTGGCCGCCACGGATCTGCTGCACGAGGATCCGCCGCCGCCCGCGCCCGGGCCGGCCGCCGGGCGGGCCCTCGCGGCGGCGAAGGCGGGCACTCCGGCCTCGCTCGCGGATCTGAACGCGCTCATCGCGGAGCGCACGACCTGGTTGCGGGACCACTCCGCGGGCCACCGGTACTGGGCCGAACTGGGCTCCGCGTATCTGGAGCGGGGGCGCCGGACCGGCGACTCCGCGGACTTCCCGCAGGCGGAGCGGGCGCTGCGCCAGTCGCTGGACGAGCGGCCGGGCGGGAACGCCAAGGCGCTGCTGGGGCTCGCCGCACTGGCCAACGCCCGCCACGACTTCGCCGGGGCCATGAAGTACGCCGAGCAGGCCCGGAAGTCCAAGCCGGGGTCGACGGCGGCCTACCGGGCGCTGGTGGAGGCGTACACCGGGCTCGGCAACTACCGGAAGGCCGCAGTGGCGTTCGACCGGCTGGTGAAGCTGGACAAGCTGGTGAAGGCGCCGTCCGGCATGGCGACGAAGTCCGTGATGCTGGACGTCTACCGGGACCGGGGCTGGCGGGAGGACGCGGCGGCCCTGGCGGCGGACACCGCGGCGGCGGCGGAATCGCCGATGCAGAAGGCGGAGGCGCTGCGCCAGGGGGCCGACCTGGCGTGGGAGCGCGGCGAGCCGGCGGAGGCACTGGGCGGATACGAGGCGGCACTGGCGCTCGATCCGCAGGCGCACCGGGCGCTGGCCGGGAAGGCGCGCGCCCTCGTGGCGCTGGAACGCACCGGAGAGGCGCTGTCGGCCCTCCGGCAGGCCGTGGAGCGGATGCCGCTGCCCGAACACGTCGTGGAGCTCGGCGAGTTGTACCAGTCGCTCGGGCTGCGGAGCGAAGCCGAGGCGCAGTACGGCAGGCTGCGGGACCGGCTGCGGCGGAACGCGGCGAACGGCGTCGAGGACGTGGTGGTGCTGGGGCTGTTCGAGGCGGACCACGGCGACTCGCAGGAGGCGGTGCGGCTGCTCGGCGAGGAGTGGAAGCGGCATCCGAACATGGACGTCACGGACGCGCTCGCCTGGGCGCTGTACCGCAACGGGGACACCGAACGGGCACTGCTGCTCTCGCGGAAGGCGACGGCGGCGGGCCGGCGCAGCGCGCCGTTCGTCTACCACCTGGCGCGCATCGAGCAGGCCCTCGGGATGGACGGGGCGGCCCGGCGGCATCTGACGGAGGCGCTGCGCATCAACCCCGACTTCTCCCCGCTGTGGGCGCCGCGGGCGCGGGAGGTGCTGGCGGAGCTGGGCGATCCGAAGCCGGGCGGTCCGGCGCAGGTGCATCCGGAGGGGTTCGTGCCGCCGCCTCCGGAGCCGAGCCCGTCCCCGAGCCCCTCGGCGCGTCCGGGGGCGGCGGGTCCCGGCGCGTCGCCGTCGCCTTCCGCGCAGGGGCCGTCGCCCCGGACGTCGTCGGGGGCGTCGTCGGAGGCATTGCCGGGGACCTCCTCAGGGGCGCGGGCCGCCGGTATGCCTGCGCCTGCCGTGGCGGAGGCCTCGCCCCTGGCGGCCGAGGGGGGCCGCCGGCCGTCGCAGGGGACGCGGGACGTGGTCCCGGAGGTGTCCGGGGAGCCGGAGGATGCGCCAGGGTCGACCGGAGGCGGTTCCCAGAGGACGTCCGCACTCCCGGGGGAACTCCCCGGGGTGTCGAGGCCGACGGGCCCCGGGCCGGGCGTACTTCGATGACGCCGCCCCTGCAGCCAGGGCGCCGGGCGGGCGGCCGCCGGCTCAGCCGTGCCGGCGTGCCCGCCGGACGCGTCGCACCGACCGGGAGACCACGAAGTACAGGATGGTGACCACAGCCCATCCGGCGAAGAACCGCAGCGCGAGCGTACGGTCGTTCTCGCTCCAGACGATCGCCGTCACGCCGGGCCCCCCGAGCCACCACGCGAGGACGAGCAGTCCGAACACCGCGGTGCCGATCTCGCCGACGAGGTCCTTGATCCAGTCAATCACCCGGTCAGCGTAGGAGTTCACCGTCCGGGACGTGCCCGCGGCCCCCTCGGATCGGTTCGAGGGGGCCCCGTGCGTACCGCTGCGCCGGCTGCCTGCGTGCCCATCGCATGCCGTGCATTGCCGTGCCTGCCGTACTGCTGTGCCGGCAGCCGGGTGTGCGGTGTGCGTCAGAGGTTTCCGCGCTTGGCCTGCTCGCGCTCGATCGCTTCGAAGAGGGCCTTGAAGTTGCCCTTGCCGAAGCCCATCGAGCCATGGCGCTCGATGAGTTCGAAGAAGACGGTCGGCCGGTCCTGGACGGGCTTGGTGAAGATCTGCAGCAGGTAGCCGTCCTCGTCGCGGTCGGCGAGGATCTTCAGCTCGCGCAGCGTGTCGATCGGCACGCGGGTGTCGCCGACCCACTCGCCGAGGGTGTCGTAGTACGAGTCCGGGGTGTCCAGGAACTGGACTCCGTGGGCGCGCATGTAGCGGACCGTCTCGACGATGTCGTTCGTGGCGAGCGCGACGTGCTGGACGCCGGGACCGCCGTAGAACTCGAGGTACTCGTCGATCTGCGACTTCTTCTTCGCGATCGCCGGCTCGTTGATCGGGAACTTCACCTTCAGGGTGCCGTCGGCGACGACCTTCGACATGAGGGCGGAGTACTCGGTGGCGATGTCGTCGCCCACGAACTCCTTCATGTTCGTGAAGCCCATGACGTCGTTGTAGAAGGCCACCCACTCGTTCATCTTGCCGAGCTCGACGTTGCCGACGCAGTGGTCGACGGCCTGGAAGGTGCGCTTGGCCGGCGGCTCGACGATCGGCCGAGCGGCGGCGAAGCCGGGCAGGTACGGGCCGTCGTAGCCGGAGCGGTCGACGAGGGTGTGGCGGGTCTTGCCGTAGGTGGCGATGGCGGCCAGGACGACGGTGCCGTTCTCGTCCTTGGCCTCGTACGGCTCCGCGATGCCGCGGGCGCCGTGCTCGATGGCGTAGGCGTAGGCGGCGCGGGCGTCCGGGACCTCGATCGCGAGGTCGACGACACCGTCGCCGTGCTCGGCGACGTGCTCGGCGAGGAACCGGCCCCATTCGGTGGAAGCCTTGATGACGGAGGTGAACACAAAGCGGGCGGAGCCGTTGGTGAGCACGTAGCTGGCGGTCTCGCGGCTGCCGTTCTCCGGTCCGGAGTAGGCGACGAGCTTCATGCCGAAGGCCGTGGAGTAATAGTGGGCGGCCTGCTTGGCGTTTCCGACAGCAAAGACGACCGCGTCCATTCCCTTGACCGGGAAGGGATCGGCCTCGCGCGCGGTGTGAGGGGCGTTGTGGATGGTCTCAGTCATGCGCTGAGCGTCCCGCCGTTCTACAGCGTGCGCAATAGTTTGTTGTTTCACTGGTCAACCTGTGCAGCGACCGGTGAGTATGTCCGGACGTTCTGTACAGGATGACCACTGGGAGGCCCGCCATGGCGATCGATCAACTGGACGGCAGGCTCATCGTCCTCCTCGCGCGGGAGCCGCGGATCGGTGTGCTGGAGGCCTCGCGCAGGCTCGGCGTGGCGCGGGGCACGGTGCAGGCGCGGCTGGACAGGCTCCAGTCGAGCGGGGTGATCCGGGGATTCGGCCCACAGGTCGACCCGGCGGCACTCGGCTACCCGGTGACGGCGTTCGCCACGCTGGAGATCAAGCAGGGCCAGGGCTCGGACGTACGGGCGCACCTGGCGACCGTGCCCGAGGTGCTGGAGCTGCACACCACCACCGGGCACGGCGACATGCTGTGCCGTCTGGTGGCCCGCTCCAACGCGGATCTCCAGCGGGTGATCGACCGCGTGGTCCGGTTCGAGGGCATCGTGCGGGCCTCCACGGCGATCGTCATGGAGAACCCGGTGCCGCTGCGGATCATCCCGCTGGTCGAGCAGGCCGCGCAGGACGCGGGCTGACCGGGAGACACCGGACCACCGGGCCGCCGGACGGGCATGCTGCGGCAGCAGGCGGGACTGCGTGGGTCCGCTGCGGGGGCACGCCGCCGCCCGGGAAGGCGTGGCATCGCCCTCGGCCGATGCACATCCACCGATGAGGCGAGGTGGGCTGCCGGAGAACGACGGGACCGCGACCCCGTCGGGCCAAGGTCTCCCAGGTGGCATGTCTCTGACCAACCGACCATCGCAGTCAAGACGAGCAGAACGCGGCCATCACCGCCTACGTCCGGCTGGCGCAATGCCCGCGCCGAACCGAAGACGACCTTCGCGCCCGACTCACCCATCCGCGCATGGACCGATTACCCGGCCAAGGCTGCGTGACGAGCCACTAGGGACGTGTTTCAGAAGTGACCTTCTGAGGTCCAGGCCCTCGTTCGTTGGTGCCGACGAGGATGAAGGTTGGCAGCTCAGCGAACGAATAGTGGGTTGCCTATTGGCGATGGTCGTGGATCCAATGACCGACATGATCACCCGGGCGCGCCCGCCGCGGCGAGACGTGCCGAACGCAAACCGCCGGCCCCGGCTGGCGCACGGTCCGGGCGAACTGCGACCGCATCGTCCCAAAGGAGACGCCAGCCGATGAACATGCCACCCTCGCCATCCGGAGCCGAGCACATAGACGGGTCGTCCGTCCGCCTGGGCGCTCTCGTCCCGCTGACGCGGCCCGGCTGGGCCGAGGCGGGCCGACACCTGCTCGCAGGACTCGACCTGGCCGTTCGCGAGGTCAACGACGCTGGCGGGATCGACGGCAGACCACTGGAGTTGGTGGTCCGGGATACCGCGGCCGATCCGGAGCGGGCAGCGGCGGCCGTGGACGAACTGGCCGGCCTGGGTGTGGCCGCCATGGCGGGCGAGTACCACAGCGTGGTCGCCCGCGCCGCCGCTGCCCGGGCCGACGCCCTCGGCGTGCCGTTCCTGTGCTCGTCCGCGGTGCTCGACGCGCTCACCGAGGAGCCGACGGAGTGGGTCGCGCGCCTGGCCCCGGCCCAGTCCCACGGCTGGCGGATCTACGCGGACTTCCTCCTCGGCGCGGGCCCGCGTCGGATCGCCGTGGTGACCCAGCCGAGCGTCTACTGGGCGTCCGGGACCCGCGTCCTGCGGGACCACCTCGCTCCCCGCGGCGGCACCGTCGTCGAACTCGACGCGAACGCGCTCACCCCCGAGGCCCTGTGCGACGCGCTCGTCGACCACGGCGCGACGGCGCTCCTCCTGCTGGTCGGCCATCCGGAGCCGGCGGTGCCGATCGTCAGGGCCGTCCGGGGCGACCGGCGGCTCGCGGAGATCCTGATCGGCGCTCCGGCCGGACAACCGGAGTTCGCCGAATGGGCCGCGGCGCTGGGCGAGGACGGCTCCGGGATCCCGTTCCTGCGCTACCTGCCCGAGCGCCTCGGTCCCCTTGGCGAACGCGTCGGGAAGGAGCTTCGCGAGCGGCTGGGCGAAGCGCCCTCCTTCGTTGCCTTCGAGGGCTGGGACACGGTCACCGTCCTCGCCTCGGTGCTGCGTTCCCACGGTACGGACCGGGCGGCCATCGCTGGGTCGTGGCCGCGCGTGGCGGTCGAGGGCACCCGCGGGCCGATCCGGTTCTCCCGCACGCCGGGCATCAGCGTTTGGCAATGGGCTTGGACACCAATCCAAGTCGTTGATCGGGACCTGGCGGAACCCGATCGCTTTCGTATCCTCCACGTCGGCTGAGAAAGCACCGAAGACCGGCTGTCCAGATCTGTCCGAACTTGAGGCTGTCTACGCGCCCATGCGGATTCTCAGCTTCGCGGCGGGAGCCACGACCGCATTCTCGGACTGTCGCGAGGCAATCGGCGTTGGCGCGTGTTCCAACCGTGCTGGTCACAGCCACTCGTTGATGGCCACGACCAGTACGGTCGCCTCGTAACGACGGCGAGTTCGTCGTACCTCGTTGCCACCGCGCGGTGGCGCTTGAGGCGATTTATTCCGCACTCCACCGCGTGGCGCTCTTTGCAGTCGGCCACAGCTTCGCCCAATGCGCATTCGTCAGATCACGCCTCCCCACGGAGTGGATCTTGACACATCAAGATCCACTTCTGAAACGCCGCCTAGCAGCTCGGGATCCTGCCGCCCTTCTGGAGTGCGCGGAGGGAGGACACCGCGTCGTCGAGCGTGGTCACGGGGATCAGCCGCAGCCCCGCGGGAAGGTCGGACTTCGCATCTGCGCACTCCGCCTTCGGGACGAGGAAGACCGTCGCTCCGTCCCGTTTCGCACCCTGCGTCTTCAGGGCGACGCCGCCCACCGCGCCCACCTTGCCGTCGGGGGTGATGGTGCCCGTACCGGCGATGGTGCGGCCGCCGGTCAGGTCACCGCCCGAGCCGTTGCCGTCGAGTTTGTCGATGATGCCGAGGGTGAAGACGAGTCCGGCGCTGGGCCCGCCGACCTCGCCGAGGCTGAGCGACACCTTGACCTTGCCCGGGTCCTCGCCGAGGTAGGCCAGGGCTGCCTGCGTCGCAACGTCCTGGGACTTCCGCATCTCGCCGAGGTTGTGCTCGCGGATCTCCTCGTCGCTGCCGCCGCTCGGATAGACCGCGTCGCGCGGCATCACCGCGCGGTCGGTCCTGAACCAGGCGTCCCACACCTCGTCGGCCCGGACGTCCTCGGACGGCCCGGTCGCCTCGATCGTGGTCATACGCAGCTGGCCGGTCGTCTCCCGGGTCGGTGCGCCGCTGACCGTGATCACCGGCTTGTCCTTGACGTCACCCAGGACGTCCGCGGTCATACCGGGCTGGGCCAGGGTGAACGGCAACGGCGCGAAGCCGGCTACGGCGAGCAGCGCGGCGACGGGCACGCCGAGGAGAGCGAGTCTGCGGAGGTGCGAGTGACCAGTGAGCACCGAGCCAATGTAACCGCCCCCGTCACCCCGCCCGCGCCCGTCCGTCCCCGTCGGACGCTCCGCAGGTCCCTTCCGGCCCGTGTCCGTGGCTCTTCCACGTCGGCTCCTGCATGTGGTGGGCGGCCGGTCACCGGAGCGCGTCGGCGACCTCCCTCGCCGCGTCGACGACGCGCGGGCCGACCCGTTCCGGTACGGCGTCGGCGAGCATCACCACACCGACGCTGCCCTCGATGCCGGTCACGCCGATCAACGGTGCGGCCGCACCGCTCGCGCCCGCCTCCAGTTCCCCGTGGGTCAGGGTGAAGCCGGTCTCGTCGAGCGCGCCCTGACGGGCCGCGAGGATCGCCTTCCCGGCGGCGCCCCGGTCCAGGGGGTGCCGGAAGCCGGCCCGGTAGGCCACGTGGTAGTCGGTCCAGGTCGGTTCGACGACGGCGACGGCCAGCGCGTCGGCCCCGTCGACGAGGGTGAGGTGGGCGGTGGCGCCTATGTCCTCGGCCAGCGACCTGAGCACCGGCAGCGCGGCCTCTCGCACCAGCGGGTGCACCTGGCGTCCCAGGCGCAGCACACCGAGCCCGACACGGGCCCGGCCTCCCAGGTCGCGACGGATCAGCGCGTGCTGCTCCAGGGTGGCCAGCAGGCGGTACACCACCGTGCGGTTCACCCCGAGCCTGTTGGACAGCTCGGTCACGGTCAGACCGTGGTCCGTGTCGGCGAGCAGTTTGAGGACTTTGAGTCCTCTGTCGAGCGTCTGAGAAGTCTCCGCAGTCACGACGCCCTCTCCTTTTGGTGGGGCGGCGGCTCTTCCCGAGGCGAATGCGACACCGGTCCCGTCGGCGTCGCCCGGAAGAGGCCACCGGCGAGCCATGGCACCGGATGCGCTCCGCGGCGGCGCTGCCACGGGGCGTTTGCATTGCGGGGGACAGTAGCGAGCGGCTCCGCTCAGCGGAAGACCTCGTCCAGAATCCGGGCGCACATAGGGGTGCATGTGGTAGTGCGCGGGGCAAACCCGGGTGAAAGGCAGCATGCCCCGGACCGCAGGTCAGCGCGCCCGGCCGGACCCGGACCCGCGATCCTGCCCGCCGCGGTTCCATGGGGTCCGCACGTGTGCCCACGGTCCGCGCCACGACAACCGCCACGACAACCGGACGAGGGCGGCACGGGGTCCGCAACGGGCCTGGGACACCGGGCGACCGCGTCCGCCGTGCGAGCGGCCCCTGCGGCTGACCCGGCCGACGAGGCTCCCCGACGCCGAGGGCCCGACGGCAGCCGTCCCGGCCGGCCGGAGCCGGCTGAGAGGGCCGCTCCGAGCCGAGGAGGCACCAGGGGGCCGACATCCGCCCGGCCGTCGCGGGACCAGGCCCCGGCGTCTCGCGGACGAGCCCGGCAGGCCCGGCCCGGCACCCATCGGCGTCAACGCACCGGCCCCGGTCCCGTCAACGCGCGGCGCACGTCAACGCATGCGCGTGGCGCACGTCAACGCATGCCCGCGGCGCATGTCAGCGCATGCGCGTGGCCCACTCCTGGACCTTCTTGATCCGCTCGCGGAGCTGGCCGGCCGTCGCCTCCGCGCTCGGCGGCCCCCCGCACACCCGGCGCAGTTCGGTGTGGATCACCCCGTGCGGCTTCCCGCTCTGGTGCACGTACGCACCGACCATCGTGTTGAGCTGCTTCCTGAGCTCCAGCAGCTCCTTGTGGGAGACCACCGGCCGCCGTTCGGCGGGCAGTTCCAGCAGGTCGGCCTCGGTGTCGGGCTTCCGGCGGCTGTGCGCGATCTGCCGTGCCTGGCGCTTCTGGAGCAGCAACTGCACCTGGTCGGGCTCCAGCAGACCGGGGATGCCGAGGTAGTCCTGCTCCTCCTCGCTGCCGGGGTGCGCCTGCATCCCGAACTCCGCGCCGTTGTACATCACGCGGTCGAACACGGCGTCGGACTCCAGTGCCTCGAACGGCAGCATGTCCTGTTCGCCGGTGTCCTCGTCCTGCTGCTTGTTCGCCTCGTCCATCTCCTTCTCGGACTCGGCGTACGGGTCCTCCTCCTCGCCGTCCTTCTTCGGCCGGTCGAGGACGTGGTCGCGCTCGACCTCCATCTCGTTGGCGAAGCCGAGCAGCATGGGGATCGTCGGCAGGAAGACCGACGCGGTCTCGCCCCGCCGCCTGGACCGCACGAAACGCCCGACGGCCTGCGCGAAGAACAGCGGCGTCGAGATCGTCGTCGCGTACACGCCCACGGCGAGGCGCGGTACGTCGACGCCCTCGGACACCATGCGGACCGCGACCATCCAGCGGTCGTCGCCGGCGCTGAACTCGTCGATCCTCTTGGAGGCTCCGGTGTCGTCGGAGAGCACCACGGTCGCACCGTGCCCGGTGATCTCCCGGATCAGCTTGGCGTAGGCCCGCGCGGAGTCCTGATCGGACGCGATGACCAGGGCCCCCGCGTCCGGGATCGACTTCCGTACCTCGGTGAGCCGTTGGTCGGCGGCGCGCAGCACATTCGGCATCCAGTCGCCGCGCGGGTCGAGGGCGGTGCGCCAGGCCTGGGAGACGGCGTCCTTGGTCATCGGCTCGCCGAGCCGTGCTTCGATCTCGTCGCCGGCCTTGGTGCGCCAGCGCATGTTGCCGCTGTACGAGAGGAAGATGACGGGCCGGACGACGCCGTCGCGGAGCGCGCTGCCGTAGCCGTAGGTGTAGTCGGCGGCCGACCGCCGGATGCCGTCGTTCCCCTCCTCGTACGTGACGAAGGGGATGGGGTTGGTGTCCGAACGGAACGGCGTGCCGGTGAGCGCGAGCCGGCGGGTGGCCGGCTCGAACGCCTCCAGGCAGGCCTCGCCCCAGGACTTGCTGTCACCGGCGTGGTGGATCTCGTCGAGGATGACGAGCGTCTTGCGCTGTTCGGAGCGGTTGCGGTGCAGCATCGGGCGTACGCCGACTCCCGCGTACGTGACGGCCACCCCGTGGTACTCGCGGCCGAGCGGGCCCGCGCTGTACTCGGGGTCGAGCCTGATGCCTATCCGGGCGGCGGCCTCCGCCCACTGCTTCTTCAGGTGCTCGGTCGGCGCGACCACGGTGACCTGCTGCACGACGTGGTGGTGCAGCAGCCACGAGGCGAGGGTGAGGGCGAAGGTCGTCTTGCCGGCGCCGGGCGTCGCGACGGCCAGGAAGTCGCGCGGCTGCTGCTGGACGTACTTCTCCATGGCGCCCTGCTGCCAGGCACGCAGCTTGCCGGCCGTGCCCCAGGGGGCGCGGCCGGGGAAGGCGGGTGAGAGGTGGTGGGAGGCGGTAGTAGTCACGGTCTCCGGTTCGGGGCTCTCGGCTGCACGGACTGGCGCAGGCACGGGCTCGCGGGCTTGCGGGAGCGCGGGCTTACGTACGACAACCGGGCCACCCTACCGGTGGCCCGGCGCGCACCAGACCGGACGAGGCCGGGGCGTCCCGCACTGCGACCGGGGTCACATCGCGTCGTGCAGCGAGCGCAGACCCCGCGCGATCTCTCCCACGTCCTCGAGGATTCCGGAGGCCACCTCGACCACGAGTCTGTATGCGGCGTCCTGGTCGACCGCGACCATCTCCGCGCCGTTGAAGTCGAGGAAGACGACCGTGCACATCCACGCCATCCGCTTGTTGCCGTCCACAAGCGGGTGGTTCACGGCGAGCGAATGGAGCAGGGCGGCGGCCTTCTCGAAGAAGTCGGGATACGCCTGCACGCCGAACGTCTGCGACTGCGGGCGATGCACGGCCGAACCGAGCAGTCCCAGGTCACGCACGGCGATCTGCTGCCCCCCACAGGCGAGGTCGGCCAGGTCCAGGACTTCCTGAACCGTCAGGTACTTCATTCACTCCCCCAGGCGCCGCAGCAGATCGGCGTGCTGCATCGCGTACTTGGCACCGAGACGGCGAACGGTCTCCCGGTCGGCCTCCTGTTCCAGGTACCGGTCGATCGCCTGAAGCACGATGGCGTGCATGCTGCGGCCCTCCTGCTCGGCACGCAGCCGGAGGGCCTCTTGCTGGTCGTCACGCAGACGGAGGTTCATGGCCATACCAGAACGGTACCGATATGGGGATCACAGTGATACCGGCCAGCTAGGCGCCGGCCGCGGCGACGGCTGCCTGGGGCCGGATCGGGAGGCGGTTGACCGGGCGGCCGGTGGCGGCGCGGACCGCCGAGGCCACGGCGGCGGGGGCGGTGACGACGGGGACCGCGGAGGCGGCCTTCGCGCCGAAGGGGGCCACGACGTCGCGTTCCTCGACGAGCTTGGCGATACGGATGTCCGGGGCGTCGAGGGCGGTGGGCAGGACGTATCCGGTGAGGTCGGGGTGGCGGACGAGACCGCGCGTGGTGCGGAGGTTCTCGGTCAGTGCGGCGCCGATGCCCTGGGTGACGCCCGCCTCGATCCGGGTGGCGAGCCGACGGGGGTTGAGGATCCGGCCGACGTCCTGGGCGACCGCCATCTCGACGACGCGGACCGTGCCGAGCTCGATGTCGACGTCGACGACCGCGCGGATCGCGCAGAACGCGAGTCCGACGAAGGCGTCGCCCTGTCCGGACTCGTCGAGGGGTTCGGTGGGGTGCGGACGGCACTGGGCGGTGGCCCAGAGCTCCTTGCCCTCCATGGCCTCCGTCACGGTGGTGGAGAGGACCCCGTCGTAGGAGGTGATCTTGCCGTCGGTGATCTGGAGCAGTTCGGTGGACATGCCGAACTTGTGGGCCAGCGGCTGGAGCAGCTGCGTGCGGACCATCTTGGCGGCGCGTTCCACCGCGCCGCCGGAGACCCAGGTGTGGCGGCCGTGGCCGGCCGGGCCCGCCGGGGGCTGGTCGGTGTCGACGGAGGCCACATGGACCTCCTCGATGCCCAGGATCTCCTGGACGATCTGCCGGGCGAGCGTGGAGAAGCCCTGACCGGTGTCGACGGCCGCGCAGATGACGGTCGCGACGCCATCCTGGACCTTCACGGTCGCGGTGGACACCTCGTCGGTGCCCTCGGCACCGAGCATGTGCACCATGCCCACGCCGTAGCCGACACCGCGGCGGATCGCGCCGGGCTCGCCCGCGCCTTCGAGGCCGCCGGGCAGCAGCCACTCCTCCTCGGCGGTGTCCTTGGGGAGCGGCGGCAGCGGGAAGTCCCGTACGGCTTCGAGCAGTTCCGCGACGGGCGCCGGGCAGGTGACGGTCTGGCCGGTGGGCAGCAGGTCGCCGGTGGCCAGGACGTTGCGCATCCGCAGCTCGGCCGGGTCGAGGCCGAGCTTGGCGGCCAGCTTGTCCATCTGGCCCTCGTACGCGGCGCACACCTGCATCGCGCCCTCGCCGCGCACATGGCCGGACGGCGGGTTGTTGGTGCGTACGGCCCAGCCCTCCACGAAGGCGTGCGGGACGACGTACGGGCCGCAGGCGAAGGCGACGGCCGCGGCGAGGGACTCGGCGGAGGCGTCGGCGTACGCACCCGCGTCGAGGAGGATCTGCGCCTCGACCTTGACCAGCCGGCCCTCGGTGTCGGCGTGGTGGCGGTAGCGCAGCAGGGTGGGGTGGCGGTGGCCGTGCCCGAGGAAGGACTCCTCGCGGGTCGCGGCGAGTTTGACCGGGCAGCCGGTCCTCAGCGCGAGCAGGCCGAGCGGGAGCTGGAAACCGGAGTCCTCGCGGTCGCCCATGGAGCCGGGAACGCCGGTGACGACGACCTTGACGCGTTCGGGCTCCAGGCCGAAGCAGCCGGCCGCGATGTCGCGGTCGGTGTGCGGATCGGTGGACGCCGTGTAGATCTCGATGCCACCGTCGGGACGGGGTACCGCGAGCCCGGCCTCCGCCCCGATGGGGGCGGGGTCCTGGCGGCCGATGCGGTACAGGCCCTCGACGACGACGTCGCCGACCACGTCCGGGTTGCCGTAGCGGAGGGGGATGTGACGGATGAGATTGCCGTCGGGGTGCAGCGGTTCGGCTTCGAAGGCCTTCTCCGGGTCGGTGACCGGCTCCAGCACCTCGTACTCGACGACGATCGCGGCGGCGGCCAGCCGTGCGGTGTCGGGGTGGTCCGCGGCGACGGCGGCGATGGGCTCGCCGTGGTGGCGCACCACGTCGACGGCGAAGACCGGGCGGTCGACGATGCGCCGCCCGTAGGCGGTGTCGCCGGGCACGTCCGCGTGCGTGACGACGGCCCGTACGCCGGGCATCTCGGCCGCGCCGGACGTGTCGATCGAGACGATACGGGCGTGGGGGTGCGGGGAGCGCAGGACGGCCGCCCACAGCAGGCCCTCGGCCCACAGGTCCGAGGCGTACGGGAAGGTCCCCTCGGCCTTGGCGCGCGCGTCGGCGGGCGGCACGGAGGCGCCGATGCCCTGGAGGGGGGCCTCTTCCGTCGGGGGTCCCTCGACCACGATCGGGGTCGTGGTGGTGGTCGTGGTGGCCGCGTCGTTGCTCACGCCATACCTCCCTCGTGCGGATGCGGGGGCTGGACACCGCCGGCCCCGGGGGGCGCCTGGTGCGGGATGCGCGGCTCGGCGTCGGCCCCCGCGTGCGGGCCGGCCGCGTTCTCCGCGGTCGCCTCGCGCTCGGCGACGACCTGGCGGACCGCTTCGAGCACACCCTGGTAGCCGGAGCAGCGGCAGAGGTTGCCGCAGAGCGCCTGACGGGTCTCCAGTTCGGAGGGCCGGTGGTTGCCCTCCAGGAGGTCGTGGACGGTCATGGCCATGCCCGGGATGCAGAACCCGCACTGCACTGCGCCGCATTCGGCGAGGGCGCGCTGGACGTCGGAGGGTTCACCGTCGACGGCGAGGCCCTCGACGGTACGGACCTCGCTGCCGGCGGTCGTGGCGGCGGGGACCAGACAGGACGCGACGAGGCGGCCGTCCACCTGGACATTGCAGGCACCGCACTCGCCCTGGGAACAGCCGTCCTTGGCACCGGCGAGGCCGAGGCGCTCACGCAGCACATAGAGCAGCGACTCGCCGATCCAGGCCTCGGTGACGGGCCGTTCGACGCCGTTGACGCGGAGGACGTACGAGGCGAGGGGGTGCTCGTCGTGGCCGTCGTGGCCGTCGAGCGGGACGGAGGAGGCGGTGGCGGGGGGCAGGTCGCCGGGCTCGGGGTTCCCGCCGTGGGACTCGTGGCCGCCGTGGGAGGACTCGTGACCGTCGCCAGGGGCCGGGTAGGCATCCGTGGAGGCGGAGCCGGAGGCCTGCGGAGCCGCGGTCTCCCGGGGAGCGTCCGGAGCGTCCGGCTCCCGGGATTCGCCCGCGAGGCCGCCGTCGGCCGGACCTTCGCCGGCGGATGCTCCCTCCGCGGAGGCGTCGGCCGCGGGGGCCTCCGGTTCAGGCGTGGTCGCCCAGGGCGCCGGGGCGCCACCGGGCAGCGTGGCCGGCAGGGGCGTTCCGGCGGCGGGTGTTCCGGCGGCGGAGGCCATGTCGCCGTATCCGGACCCGGATCCGGGCTCCTGGGCGGCGTCGGCCCACGGCGCGGGCGCGTCACCGCGCAGGGTGGGCGTGGGCGATGCGCGCCAGGCGGAGCCGAGAGCGGAGGTGTTGAACTCCCCCGTGTCCTCGCCGGACTCGCCGCCGCGGACGGAGTCGTCGGCCATCCGGCCCCGGGCGTCCGAGTCCCCGGCACGACCCGGGTCACCCGGTACCGAAGCAGTGCCGTGAGCCGAAGCAGCGCCGTGAGCCGAAGCAGTCCCGTGTGCCGACGGAACGCCTGGTACCGGTCCGTCCGAAGCCCCGTGAAGCCCCGTGACACCGGTGCCCCCGGCCAGCCGCCGGTCTTCCGGAGCACCCGGCGCACTCAGGTCGCCCGGAACTCCGGTGCCACCCATCCCACCAGGCCCACCGGTCACACCGACCGCACCCGTCTCGCCCGGCATGCCCGGACCGTTCGCCGTATCCCCGGCGCGCGGGGCACCCGGGAAGCCCGGAGCGTCCGCACCGGCCCTGCCGTCCGCGGCACCAGGGCCGTGCGGGGCGCCCGGGCCGCCGGGGCCGTCGTGGAGGGACCACTGCCGCAGCGCCTGCGTCTCGGTGTCGTCGAACGCCGTGCCGGGATTCCCGTACCCGGCGGTGGGCGCCGCCGAGGGCCCGCCGTCGGTGACGTGGTCGGGGAACGACCACTGGCCCGTGGCGCCGGGGTCCGCGGGCTCCCCGCCCCGGTGCCGGCCGTGCTGTGCCCCGGGCGCCTGACCGCCCTGCTGCGGGACGGCCCACGCCTCGGCGCCGCCGCCCGCGTGGGTGCTGTACCCGGAGTCCGCCGCGGGGTCCGGGCGGAGGGACGGGTCGGGGTTCGGGGAGGGGGTGAGCGGCACGATCATCGGCGGCACGTAGCCGTGGCCGGGCGCGGCCAGCGGGTCGCCGGGCGCGTCCAGGTCGAAGCCCTCGGGCAGCTGGACGAAGGCCGTCGCGTCGGCGTCGTACTCGCCTTGCGGGATCGGCTCCCAGCCGCCCGGATACGGACGCCGGTTCTCCTCGGTGGTCACGACAGCGCCCTCCCCAGTGCTCGTCGGGCCAGTGCGGCGACGGTCCGCCGCAGATGCAGTAGGGCAGGGGACATGGGCGGTGCCTCGGTCCCGTCGGCGGACGGCACCGGGTCCGGGATGCAGGCGGCGGCGACGTACTCGCCGAAGGCCGCCAGTGCCTCGGGGGCGAGCTCGCGGGCCCCGTCCCAGTCGATGAGCGACGCGATCCAGCGCTCGGCCTCCAGGGGCCGCAGCGGCATCGGCGCGATGGCGCCGACCGCGCAGCGCACCCCCCGCCTGGCCGGGTCGAGGACCACGGCGACGGACGCGCTGGCCCGGCCCGGCCCGGTGCGGCCGGTCGCCTTGAGGAAGACCTGGGGGGCGTGCAGGAGCGGCACCCGTACGTAGCCGATGAGTTCGGCGGGGGCGAGCATCTCGCGGCCGGCCAGCAGGTGCGAGACGGGGACCTCGCGGTGCGCGCCGCCGGGCCCGACGATCTCGAGGGTGGCTTCGAGGGCGGCGAGGACGGGTAGGGAGTCCCCGGTGGGGGCGCCTCCGGCGATGTTGCCGCCGAGGGTGCCCGCGTTGCGGATCTGCGGGGGACCGGCGGCACGGGCGGCGGCGGCGAGGGCGGGGATCAGTGCGGCGAAGTCGGGCCGGCCCATCCGGGCGTGGGTGAGACCCGCACCGAGGAGGGCGTGCCCGTCCTGGTAGTGCCAGCTGCGGATCTCGCTGATCCGGCCGAGGCCGACGAGTCCGGCGGGGCGCAGACGGCCGGAGTTGACCGCGGACATCAGTTCGGTGCCGCCCGCGACGGGCACGGCGGCGGGCATGGCGACGAGTGCCGCCACGGCCTCGTCGAGCGAGGCCGGCAGCATCACGGCCTGCCCTGCGCGCGGTGCGTGAGTGGTCAACCCAGCTGCCCCTTCCCGGTGCCCCGGCTGTTCCCCTGTGTTGCCGTACGGTACGTGCTCTCAGCCCGGACGTGGCAACTGTGGCACATCTTGCGAGCGGGCCGAAGCGAGGGTCCGCGCAGGATACCTGCGACCACCGACAGCGGGTCGGTCCGCTTTCGCACACATTTCGCACGGTGAACGGATCGCCGACTCCTCGCTGAACCCGGGGATGAACCTTGTGTGACGTCTTCCTTGCGGAAACCCACTGTTCCAGGGGGAGGTGTACGGGCGCGTTCGACACGGCTCACACCTTCGGGGGCGCTCCCTCGATCGGGCGTCCGAGGAGCCGCGGAGGCCGGCACCGCACGGGGCCCGGCGCAGCAAAGGTCCCCGCGGCGCGCCTGCGTCCCGCGGGGACCGTGCCGATTGCTCGGCGGACGGGGACTACTTGTCCTTGCCGCCCTTGTCGTTGTCCCCGCCGGGACCCATCGAGTCGTAGATCTCCTTGCACAGCGGGCACACCGGGTACTTCTTCGGGTCACGGCCCGGCACCCAGACCTTGCCGCACAGCGCCACGACGGGCGTGCCGTCGAGCGCGCTGGCCATGATCTTGTCCTTCTGGACGTAATGGGCGAAGCGCTCGTGGTCGCCGTCGCCGTGCGACACCTGCGGCGTCGGCTCTACGAGGGTCCCCGTACCTGCCCCGCGCTCGGGCTCAAGAGTGCTCATAGGTGCCAGGGTACTGAAACGCCGAGGCATCGGTTCACGGCACCGGGGTCAGTTGAGCGAGGGGTCGTCGGGGTACGTCGCCACCATCGCCAGTTCGCTCCGCTGCCTCCGCAGGACCGCCCGCCACAGCCCCTCCGGCCTCGGGGACGAGACGTCGCCCGGCTCGGACTCGACCACGTACCAGGCGCCCTCGGTGAGCTCGTCCTCCAGCTGGCCCGGACCCCAGCCCGAGTACCCGGCGAAGATCCTCAGCGAGCCCACGGCCGCGGCCAGCAGCTCCGGGGGCGCCTCCAGGTCCACCAGCCCGATCGCGCCGTACACCCTGCGCCAGCCCAGCGGGCCCTCGTCGCCTGGGATGACCGCGAGGCCCAGCGCGGAGTCGAGGGAGACGGGGCCGCCCTGGAAGACCACGCCCGGCTCCCCCGCGAGCGCCGCCCACGGTTCGAGGATGTCGCCGACGCCGACGGGTGTCGGCCTGTTGAGGACCACACCGAGCGAGCCCTCCTCGTCGTGGTCGAGGAGCAGCACCACGGCCCGGTCGAAGTTCGGATCGGCCAGGGACGGGGTGGCGACGAGCAGCCGCCCGGTGAGCGAGGACACCTCGGTCATGGCAGACATGATCCCCCATCCCGGGCCCTCACGGGGAGCGCACAGGGGCGGAGTGCATACGGCCGGCGACGGCGGCGGGAGCCGCGCGCTCCGGGAGGGCGGTTCGCGGGGCGGATCCGTCACGCTCCGCAGACCGGCACCGAGCGGAGCGTGTTGTCGCGAATTCATGACAGCCGTGGGGCCGTCCAGGCATACAGCGAAGTGCCGGAAGGCCATTACCCTTTTGCCTGGCCCCTGCCCGACTCCCCTTGGCTCCGCCGGGGGGACCCGCATCCGGAACGCGAGATCCATGACCGGCACAGACGATGTACTGCTTGTCCACGGCGGCACCCCGCTGGAGGGCGAGATCCGCGTCCGCGGCGCGAAGAACCTCGTGCCGAAGGCGATGGTCGCCGCTCTGCTCGGCGGCGAGCCCAGCCGGCTGCGCAACGTGCCCGACATCCGCGACGTGCGGGTGGTGCGCGGGCTGCTGCAGCTGCACGGTGTGACCGTCCGCCCGGGGGACGAGCCCGGCGAGCTGGTGCTCGACCCGACGTACGTGGAGAGCGCCAACGTCGCGGACATCGACGCCCACGCGGGCTCCTCCCGCATCCCGATCCTGTTCTGCGGACCGCTGCTGCACCGCCTCGGCCACGCCTTCATCCCGGGCCTGGGCGGCTGCGACATCGGCGGCCGTCCCATCGACTTCCACTTCGACGTGCTGCGCCAGTTCGGCGCGAAGATCGAGAAGCGCGAGGACGGCCAGTACCTGGAGGCCCCGCAGCGGCTGCGCGGCACCAAGATCCGCCTGCCGTACCCGTCGGTCGGCGCGACCGAGCAGGTGCTGCTCACGGCGGTGCTCGCCGAGGGCGTCACCGAGCTGTCCAACGCGGCGGTCGAGCCGGAGATCGAGGACCTCATCTGCGTGCTGCAGAAGATGGGCGCGATCATCGCGATGGACACCGACCGCACCATCCGGATCACCGGCGTCGACAAGCTCGGCGGCTACACCCACCGGGCCCTCTCGGACCGCCTGGAGGCCGCCTCCTGGGCGTCCGCGGCTCTGGCCACCGAGGGCAACATCTACGTCCGCGGCGCACAGCAGCGGTCGATGATGACCTTCCTCAACACCTACCGCAAGGTGGGCGGTGCCTTCGAGATCGACGACGAGGGCATCCGCTTCTGGCACCCGGGCGGCTCGCTGAAGTCGATCGCCCTGGAGACGGACGTGCACCCCGGCTTCCAGACCGACTGGCAGCAGCCGCTGGTGGTGGCGCTCACCCAGGCCGCCGGCCTGTCGATCGTCCACGAGACCGTGTACGAGTCCCGGCTCGGCTTCACCTCCGCGCTGAACCAGATGGGGGCGCACATCCAGCTGTACCGTGAGTGCCTGGGCAGCTCCGCGTGCCGCTTCGGGCAGCGCAACTTCCTGCACTCCGCGGTCGTCTCCGGCCCGACCAAGCTGCAGGGCGCCGACCTGGTCATCCCCGACCTCCGCGGCGGCTTCTCCTACCTGATCGCCGCGCTCGCGGCCCAGGGCACGTCCCGGGTCCACGGCATCGAGCTGATCAACCGCGGCTACGAGAACTTCATGGAGAAGCTCACGGACCTGGGCGCGAAGGTCGAACTGCCCGGCGGAGCCAAGGTCTGACGCCACGTCACGCCTGCGAGTCCCGCCGAAGGCCCCCTCGACGAAGGGGCCTTCGGCGTTTCCGGGGTAAGACAAGTCGACTGGCGGGCAGGCCGGTTCGGCGCGTCCGGCCGTGGACGGCACTTCCGCTTCGGTCGTGGCACGACGGTGTCGGCCGCCTCGTCGCCCGTGAGGCGATGACGCGTTCACAGGCGCGGCTGCGGCCGCTCCGGGGTCGCAGGGCGGCGGGGAAGGCCGACCGGCTTCGCGTGCGAGAACGGCCGTCGCCTCGAAACCGGTTCGGCTTCGACACCGTTCGGCTTCGAGACCGGTTCGGGAGGTACGAGGCTCCTGGGAACGAGGAGCGACGTCCGCGGGCTTCGACGGCACTCCGCACTCCGCCTTCCTTCTTTGCAGGCCCACGCCGTCGTCGACTGGGGTACGTTCGGCTCATGACGCACTTCGCGCGATCCCCGGCGGCCCGGTGAGCGGGTGGTGGGCCTACCTGGAGGAGCAGACCCGCCGGGAGGTCGACGCGCACGTGCTGTGCGACAAGCGGCTCCTGGCGGTCAAGGCCGTATGGGACGCGCTGCGCCCGCTGGAGCTGGGCTTGCCCGAGGCGGAACGGGTGGTCCACGGGCGCTACGAGGTCCTCGGCGACCGTGTGAGGCGTAAGCCGCCCGATCCGCTCGACGTCACCTCACTCACGGCCCGTGCTGCCGCCCACCCGGGCCGGGTGGCCGCGGTCGAGGCTCTCTGGGACGGGGACACGGTCCACGGCTGGTTCGTGCTCCTTGTCGCGGTCCTGGAGGCCCCTTGCGGGGAAGGCCACCTGGCGACCGTCCACGGCCTCCGCGGCGGTCCCCCGCCGGCGACCGCCGCCGACGAGGCGGGACGGGCCCTGGCCCACCACCTGGGAGTGCCGTTCCACTTCGCCTCTCCGCACGTCCCCGACGACGATGCCCCGCGGTGGCGGACGGTCCACCCGTCCGGGGGCCCGTGATCGGGACGACAGGCGGATCCCGTGTGGCGGCCGCCGTCCGTGTGGCCGCCACACGGCCTCCCCGGGCGTTCCCGGTGCGGCCCGGCACCGGACACGTGGCAGGGCGGGCGCACGGGGCCGGACGCCGCCGGGAACGCCGAAGGGCGGCCACCCCGTCCCGGGTGGCCGCCCTTCGCCGTGCGACGCCGCTCAGCGGCGCGCACATACGCCCTATGGGTCTTACTTGCCCTTGGCGGCTTCCTTGAGCTTGGAGCCCGCGGAGACCTTCACGCTGTAGCCGGCCGGGATCTGGATGGGGTCGCCGGTCTGCGGGTTACGAGCGGTGCGAGCGGCACGGTGGGTGCGCTCGAAGGTCAGGAAGCCGGGGATGGTGACCTTCTCGTCGCCCTTGGCGACGATCTCGCCGACAACCTCGGCGAACGCGGCCAGCACGGCGTCGGCGTCCTTGCGGGTCACCTCGGCGCGGTCGGCCAGCGCGGCCACCAGCTCACTGCGGTTCATGTTGTTACTCCCGTGTTCTTCTTGCCTGTGAGGCGTGAGATCGAAGCCGATGCTGCCAGGGCCCTCGGACAGTCCCCGGACCCGGGTCTGACGTCAGACCCTCCCGCCCGAATAGGCATCCTGCCCCCACCTGCGGCGGGAACGCCAATCCGGCACCCTCTCGAGTCACACGAAAAGCGCCACGACCCCGCCGCGGTGACGCTCTGTCGACTCCCCCGAAACTCATCGGAGCTGCGAGAAGGTACTCGCGGACGCTCTCGGGGCAGAGCGGGGCCGTGAGTCACAGCCCCGCCACCCTAGACGGCACCCGGCACCGGCGGGTTCCACGACGCGCCGGGTCAGACGGACGTGGCTCCCGTCACAGCCTTCGCCGCCTGGCGCACGGCGCCCGCGACGGCGCCCGCGACCTTGTCGTTGAAGACCGACGGGATGATGTAGTTCGGGTTGAGCTCGTCCTCGGTGACGACGCCTGCGAGGGCGGTCGCCGCGGCCAGCATCATGTCCGTGTTGACGGTGCGGGACTGGGCGTCGAGCAGACCGCGGAACACGCCCGGGAACACCAGCACGTTGTTGATCTGGTTGGGGAAGTCGGAGCGGCCGGTGGCCACAACTGCCGCCGTCTGGCGGGCGATTGCCGGGTCGACCTCGGGGTCCGGATTCGCGAGCGCGAACACGATCGCGTCCTCGGACATGGCGGCGACGTCGTTGCCGTCGAGCACGTTGGGGGCGGACACCCCGATGAAGACGTCGGCGCCCACGACCGCCTGCTTCAGGGTGCCGGTGACGCCCTCCGGGTTGGTGTTGTCGGCGATCCAGCGCAGCGGCGACTCGGGGTCGGCGGAGACGAGGTCCTCGCGGCCCGCGTGCACGACGCCGTGGATGTCGGCGACGACGGCGTGCTTGACGCCCGCGGCGATGAGCAGCTTGAGGATGGCGGTTCCGGCCGCACCGGCGCCGGACATCACGACACGGACGTCGCCCACGGCCTTGCCGACCACCCGCAGGGCGTTGGTCAGGGCGGCGAGGACGACGATCGCGGTGCCGTGCTGGTCGTCGTGGAAGACCGGGATGTCGAGGGCCTCCCGCAGCCGCGCCTCGATCTCGAAGCAGCGGGGAGCGGAGATGTCCTCCAGGTTGATGCCGGCGAAGCCGGGGGCGATGGCCTTGACGATCTCGACGATCGCGTCGCTGTCCTGGGTGTCCAGGCAGATCGGCCAGGCGTCGATGCCCGCGAAGCGCTTGAAGAGGGCGGCCTTGCCCTCCATGACCGGCAGGGCGGCCTTGGGGCCGATGTTGCCGAGTCCGAGCACGGCGGAGCCGTCCGTCACGACCGCAACGGAGTTGCGCTTGATGGTGAGGCGGCGGGCGTCCTCGGGGTTCTCGGCGATGGCCATGCAGACGCGGGCCACGCCGGGCGTGTAGACCATGGAGAGGTCGTCACGGTTGCGGATGGGGTGCTTGGAGGCCATCTCGATCTTGCCGCCGAGGTGCATCAGGAACGTACGGTCGGAGACCTTGCCGAGGACGACGCCCTCGATGCCGCTCAGCTTCTCGACGATCTCGTCGGCGTGGGTGGTGGAGGTCGCCGCGATGGTGACGTCGATGCGCAGCTTCTCGTGACCCGACGCGGTGACGTCGAGGCCGGTGACCGAGCCGCCCGAGGACTCCACGGCCGTGGTGAGCTGCGAGACCGCGGTTCCGCTCGCGGGCACCTCCAGCCTGACCGTCATCGAGTACGAGACGCTGGGCGCCGTTGCCATGGCCGTGTCCTCTGCTTTCAGTGGCTTCCTTGCCACGCGATCGTCGCACCTACCGGCTGGTATCCGGTAATGCGGTCATTGAGTTAACGGAAAAGAGTTTCCACGCACGAGAAGTGGTGGGCAAAAAGAAGAGGCCCGCATCACCGGTGGGTGACGCGGACCTCTCCCGCTGTACGAGTGGCACCGACCCGCCATGCTCGCCTCGCGGCAAGTGGTCGCTCTGAGCGACGAAGGTTGGGCCCGGGGGCTTGGATCGGGCCGGTGCCACACACAGGCTAACAAACCGTCCCCACAAGTGATTCCCCCGTGACGTGTTGACGCGGCGGGGCTCACCCGGGGGACGGCAGATCCCCCACGTCGGCGGCTCCCAGGCCCGGCAGGTCCCTCATGGCCCCCGGCCGGGCAGGTCTCTCACGGCCCGTGGCCCCACCCGGGCCCGACAGATCCCCCACGGCCCCAGGTCCGGCAGGTCCCCCACAGCACCAGGCCCCACCCGGGCCCGCAGATCCCCCACGGCCCCAGGCCCGGCAGGCACCCCACAGCACCAGGCCCCACGGAGGCCCGGCAGGTCTCCCATGCCCCAGGTACCCGTAGCCGGGATCGGCCCGCCCAGGAGCCCGTGGGCCCCCGGGCGCTCAGTCCCGGAGCAGGTCGGGCACCCCCGCCTGGTCGACGTCGTCACGCCGCCCGGAGACCACGGTGAGCTGTTGCGTCGCCCGGGTGAGGGCGACGTACAGCACCCGGAGGCCCGCCGGGGACTCGTCGGCGATCTCGGCGGGCGACACCACGACCGTGGCGTCGTACTCGAGGCCCTTCGCCTCCAGCGAGCCGAGGGCCACCACGCGCTCGCCCAGGCCCGCCAGCCAGCCTGCGGCCTGCTCGCGCCGGTTCATGGCCACTACGACGCCCACGGTGCCGTCCACCTCGCCGAGGAGCCGCCCGGCCTCGGCGCGCACGGTCGCGGCCAGGTCCGCGTCCCGCTCCGCGGCGAACCGCGGCCGGACGCCCGTGGAACGCACGGCGGACGGCGATTCCATCCCCGGCATGGCCAGGGCCAGCACCTTCGCCGCCAGCTCGGCGATCTCCGCCGGGTTCCGGTAGTTCACGGTGAGCGTGAAGCGGCGCCGCGGCCGCGTGCCCAGCGCCTCGTCCCGCGCCGCGGCGGCCTCGTCGGGGTCCGACCACGACGACTGGGCCGGGTCGCCCACCACCGTCCAGGTGGCGTGGCGGCCGCGCCGGCCGACCATCCGCCACTGCATGGGCGTGAGGTCCTGCGCCTCGTCGACGATGACGTGCGTGTACTCCGTGCGTTCCTGGGCCAGCCGCTCGGCACGCTCCCGCTGGGTCTCCTCGCGGCGCGGCATCAGCTCCTCGAGCCCCGTCAGCTCGTCCAGCGGGTCGTACTCGCGACGCCGCTTGGGGCGCGCCGGGGCGCCGAGCAGCACCTGGAGTTCGTCGAGCAGCGCCACGTCGTGCACGGAGAGGGCGTCCCGCCGCAGCGAGCGCGCCAGGCGGCGCACCTCGCCCGGGTTGAGCACCCGGCGGGCCCAGCGGCCGAGCCGCTTCTCGTCGGCCAGCGCCGTGAGCACCGCGCGGGGGGTGAGCTCGGGCCACCAGGCGGCCAGGAACTCCAGGAAGCTGTCCTCGGTGGAGACGTCGTCGTCGAAGGCGGCCCGCAGTTCGGCCGCGAGCTCCGGGTCCGAGTGGCGGCTCGCCGCACCGGACTGCGCCCACAGGGCGTCCAGGAGCAGCTTGCGGGCCCGTGGCCGCAGCAGGTTCACCGGGGCGGTGCCGCCGAGCACGGCCTGCCGGATGCGGCCCAGCTCGGCCGCTTCCAGTTCCAGCCGGCGTCCGAACGCGACGACCCGCAGCCGTTCGGGGGTCTCCCCCAGCTCGAGGGCGCCGCGGGCGGCCTTGCGCAGCACCTTGAGCATCCGCGAGGAACCCTTGATCCGGGCGACGGCCGGATCGTCGTAGGCCGTGGCCTCCGCGCCGTCCACCAGGGAGCCGACCGCGCGGATCGCGACCTGGCCCTCCTCGCCGAGGGAGGGCAGCACGCCCTCGGTGTAGGCGACGAGCAGCGGGGTCGGGGAGACGATGAGGATGCCGCCGGCGTAGCGGCGCCGGTCCTGGTAGAGCAGGTAGGCGGCGCGGTGCAGGGCGACGGCGGTCTTGCCGGTGCCGGGGCCGCCCTCGACGTAGGTGACCGAGGCCGCGGGGGCGCGGATCACCAGGTCCTGTTCGGCCTGGATGGACGACACGATGTCGCGCATCGTGTGACTGCGGGCCCGGCCGAGGGAGGCCATCAGAGCGCCGTCGCCGATGGCGGGCAGTTCCCTGCCGTCCAGGAAGGCCGTGAGCTCGGGGCGCATCAGGTCGTCCTCGACGCCGAGGACCTTGCGGCCCTTGGAGCGGATGACGCGGCGCCGCACGACCCGGCCGGGGTCGACGGGCGTGGAGCGGTAGAAGGGGGCCGCCGCCGGGGCCCGCCAGTCGATGACCAGCGGGGCGTAGTCGGCGTCGAGGACGCCGATGCGGCCGATGTGGAGGGTCTCGCCGATGTCGGCGGTGTTGTCGGGGCGCACCGCGTCGTCCGCGGGCTCCACGGAGGTGTACGCGCCGTCGGGGCCGCGTACGCCGTCCTTGCCGTACAGCATGTCGATGCGGCCGAAGAGGAAGTCCTCGAACTCGTTGTTGAGCCGGTTGAGGTGGATGCCGGCCCGGTACACCTGTGCGTCGCGCTCGGCGAGCGCGCCGGGCGTGCCGACCTGGGCTCGTCGGGCGGCGTCCTCCATCAGGAACTCCGCCTCGTGGATCTTCTCCTCCAGGCGGCGGTACACCTGGTCGAGGTGCTCCTGTTCCGCTCCGATCTCCCGATCGCGTACGGAGTCGGGTGCGGATTCCTGCGCGGCCACCGAGGCCCCCTTCTGACGTGCTGGGCAGCCGTCAACCGTACGCGAAGGGGGCCTCGGTGTGCACGCGGTCCGTCAGGCGTCGACCTCCACGAGGCGCTTCCCGTCGAAGGTGCGGACCTCGAAGTGGTCGATGTCGTTTCGGTCCATCGCCGTCCCGCCGTGCACATAGAGCGGTTTCTTGGCCTTTTCGTGGGTGCTGCCCGGAATGCCGTATCCCCACTTCGGGACCGACCAGGAGGTGACGATCTCCTCCTCGCCGTTCTTGGAGACCGCGACGAGGCTGCACTTCTGCGGACCCGTCACGTTCTTGAGCTCCAGGACGGCATGGGTGCCCCAGGCCTTCTTCTCCAGGCCCACGGACGCGCTGACCTTGGTCGCGGCGTCGGTGCCCTGGACCTTCTCCTGCATGTGGTTGAAGAAGGAGTCCTCGGCCGGGCTGGTCGGGTGCGGGTCGGGATTCGCAAGAGTGTTCGGCTCTGCGCCCCCGTCCGAGGTGGCCATGACCACGGCGGTCGGACCGCCGATCATCAGCGCCACCGCGGCCGCGATCATGTACATGCTGCGGCGACGGCGCTGCGCACGCGTCGACGCGACCTCCCCGACGAGCACCTCGACCATCTGCGGGGGCGGCTTGACCACTCGCGGCGGCGGCCCGGGGAACTCCCTCATGGCGGCCAGCATCGGTTCCATGCCCGCGAGGTCGTCCAGCTCGGCCCCACACCGTTCGCAGCCGGCGAGATGCATCTCGAATGCTGTGGCCTCGGCGTCGTCCAGAATGCCGAGCACATACGCGCCCACGGCATCGTGCTCGGATCCGCTCGAATGCCGCTGCTCCGGCACGGTCATGCTGTCACCCCCCGCTCCTCCAGCGCGAGCTTCATCGAACGCAGTGCATAGAACACCCGGGACCGCACGGTCCCGCTGGGTATACCGAGCGCCTGTGCCGCCTCGTTGACCGTACGCCCCTTGAAATACGTCTCCACCAGTGCCTCCCGGTGAGCGGGAGTCAGGTCGTCGAGTGCATCAGAGAGCGTCATGAGCCACAACGCCTTGTCGATCTCGTCCTCCGCGGGCATGACCTCCAGCGGCGACGGATCGACCTCTTGCGGCCGGGCCTGCCGGCTGCGGTGGCCGTCGATGACGATACGCCGGGCGACCGTCACCAGCCAGGGGCGGACAGAGCCGGTTGCCCGATTGAGCTGACCGGCGTTCTTCCAGGCACGGATGAGTGTCTCCTGTACCACGTCTTCGGCCCGTTGGCGGTCACCGGCGACGAGGCGGAGTACATAAGCGAGCAGCGGTCCCGCGTGTTCGCGGTACAGCGCCCGCATCAGCTCCTCGTCGGGGACGGAGCGATGACGGGCGCGCTGACGTCGGTCATCGGCCACGGCGGCATCCTTGCGCACCAAGAACCTCCCGGTCGAGACCCTGCCCGGCGCGCGGTCGCGTGCCGGCTCTGCCTCTTCTTACGGGCGGGTCCGGGAAGTCATTCAACGCGTGTCGAAGTTTTTTTCGCGCGTCTGACGGGACGTATCCGCCAGGGCGTCAGGAGCCTGTCCCAACTGCCGTCCGGCGCCGGTGTCTTGCGACACGCTCGCGGTTGCCGCAGGTCTCGCTGGAGCACCAGCGGCGGCGACGTCCGCGCGATGTGTCCAGGTAGAGACGCCGGCAGTCGTGTCCCTCGCAGCGTCGCAGCCGGGCCCGCGCCTCCGGGTCTGTGATGAGTTCCACTGCGTCGCGGGCCACGACGGCGAGCAGCGCGGCGCATTCCGGTTCGCCCCTCAACTCGCGTACGAGCGCTCCGTCCCGGGTCCGCACCGCGCGCAGTCCGGGAGGGGCGGCCGCGGCGAGCGCGTTGACCCGCTCCAGTGCGGCTTCCGCGGAGGCCCCGTCGAACTCGGCCTGGACTACACGGGTGATGTGCCCTCGCAGTTCGGTGAAGCGGGCGAGCCAGTCCGCGTCGACCCCGGTGAGGGGGGTGTCCGGGGGCACCAGTCCCTCGCCCAGCAGCCATTGCCTTAGTCGTGCCGGTCCGTCCAGCTCGTCGGCGACCTGTGCCCCGGTCGCCACCAGATCGAGGCAGACCCGTCCGGAGTCGAAGCGCAGCATGCCTTCCAGAGTGCCCCGGTTCGCCGTCCGCCGGAACCCCGCTACTGCGGCGGATCGTCGTGCGGGATCCGCTGGAAGAGAGTCCGTGGTCGCGCTACGCCCGCGATGCGGAGGTGGCGGCGTGCGGTGCCGATGAGTTCGAAGCCGTACGGACACCCACCGCACGGACACCGCACGGACCCGTCAGGCGTCGGCGTACCTGGTGTCCGCCGTCGGGTCGAGAGCGAGCCGGTAACCGCGTTTGACGACGGTCTGGATGAGCTTGGGGGCCCCGAGCGCGGTGCGCAGCCGGGCCATGGCGGTCTCGACGGCGTGCTCGTCCCGCCCGGCACCGGGGAGTGCGCGCAGCAGGTCGGCCCGGGGGACGACCCAGCCGGGGCGGTGGGCCAGGGTGCGCAGCAGGGCCATACCGGCGGGCGGTACGGGCCGCAGTTCCCCGTCGACGAGGACGGCGTGGCCGCGGATCTCGATCCGCCGTCCGGCGACGGGCAGGGTGCGGGCCCGGCCGGGGAGCTCGGTGCACAGCAGCTGGACGAGCGGCCCGAGGCGGAAGCGTTCCGGCTGGACGGTGTCCAGGCCGTGCGCCTGGAGGGAAACCGCGGTGACCGGTCCGACGCAGGCGGGCAGCACGTCGTGGCGGAGCGCGTCGACCACCTCGGCGAGCCGGCCGCGCTGTTCGGCCCGCGAGAACAGGGATGCGGCCGCCGGAGCACTGGTGAAGGTGAGCGCGTCGACGGTGCGGCCGACGAGCGCGTCGACGAGCCGGTCGAGGGGGGCGATGTCCTCGGGCGGCATCCAGCGGTAGACGGGGACGCCGACGACGGCGGCACCGGCGTCCCGCAGCGCCTCGACGAACCCGGGGAGGGGTTCGCCGTGGAGCTGGACGGCGATCCGGCGGCCGGCGACCCCCTCCGCGAGGAGCCGGTCGAGCACTTCCGCCATCGACTCGGAGGACGGGGACCACTCCTCGGTGAGCCCGGCGGCCCGGACGGCACCCTTGACCTTGGGGCCTCGGGCGAGGATCTCGATGCCGCGGAGCCTGTCGAGGAGTGCTTCGCCGAGCCCCCAGCCCTCGGCCGCCTCGACCCAGCCGCGGAAGCCGATGGCCGTGGTGGCGACGACCACGTCGGGGGCGTGGCCGATGAGTTCCTCGGTGGCGGCGAGCAGTTCGCCGTCGTCGGCCAGCGGCACGATCCGCAGTGCGGGGGCGTGCAGTACCGAGGCTCCGCGGCGGCGGAGCAGTGCGCCGAGCTCGTCCGCCCGGCGGGCGGCCGTGACGCCGACGGTGAAGCCCGCCAGGGGCCCGGCTGGCTCGCGCTGTTCCTCGTCCATGGAGGGGAGCGTGCCAACGGGGCGTGACGGGCTCGGTTCCGGAGTATTTCCCACGGGTTACGTCACACCTCGGCGTAGCTGAGCTGTGGCGCGGATTCCGCGGGTACGGGCCGGGGTGCGGGGCGCCGGAGGTATACCGCCCAGGTGACGGTGAGGCACGCCGCGTAGAAGGCGAGGAAGGAGACGAAGGCGGCGGTTCCGGTTCCCGCGGTCTGGAAGGACTGCCGGAAGGCCAGGTTGATGCCGAGCCCGCCGAGTGCGCCGACGGCACCGATGAGACCCATGGCGGCGCCGGACAGCCGGCGTCCGTAGGAGGCGGCGTCCTCGCCGGTCATTCCGCGGGCGAGGGCCTTGGCCTGGAAGATGCCGGGGATCATCTTGTACGTCGAGCCGTTGCCGAGGCCGGAGAGGATGAACAGGGCGACGAATCCGACGAGGAAGACGCCGAGCGACTTCTCCATCGAGGCGTAGACGACGACCCCGGTGGCGGCGGCCATGGCGACGAAGTTCCAGAGGGTGATCCGCGCGCCGCCGAACCGGTCGGCGAGCAGGCCTCCGACCGGCCTGATGAGCGAGCCGAGCAGCGGGCCGATGAAGGTCAGGGACGCGGCCTGGAGCGGAGTGCGGCCGAACTGGGTCTGCAGGACGAGACCGAACGCGAAGCTGTACCCGATGAACGACCCGAACGTGCCGATGTAGAGGAACGACATGATCCAGGTGTGCGGGTCGCGGACGGCTTCCTTCGCCGCTCCGGTGTCGTTCCTGACGGGCGCCAGGTTGTCCATGAACAGCACGGCGCACACGGCGGAGACGATGATCAGCGGGATGTAGATCCCGAGCAGCAGGCGCGGGCTGGCCGCCCCGACGGTGCTGATGACCAGGAGTCCGGCGAGCTGGACGACGGGTACGCCGATGTTTCCGCCGCCCGCGTTGATGCCGAGCGCCCAGCCCTTCTTGCGCAGGGGGAAGAAGGCGTTGATGTTCGTCATCGAGGAGGCGAAGTTGCCGCCGCCGACGCCGGTGAGGGCCGCCACGATCATGAAGGTCGTGTAGGAGGTACCCGGTTCCATCACGACGTAGGCGGCGACGGTCGGCAGGAGCAGCATCAGGGCGCTGAAGATCGTCCAGTTACGACCGCCGAACTTGGCGACGGCGAAGGTGTACGGCACCCGGATGACCGAGCCGACCAGGGTGGCGGTCGCGATGAGGAAGAACTTCCCCGCCGGATCGACGCCGTACTGCGGTCCCATGAAGAGGACCATCACCGACCACAGGGTCCAGATGGAGAAGCCGATGTGTTCGGACAGCACGGAGAAAGCGAGATTGCGCCGGGCGATCCGCTCCCCTTTCTCCTTCCAGAACGCCTCGTTCTCCGGTTCCCAGACTTCGATCCACCGCCGTGCCATCTCGCGCCTCCACGGATGTCGTTTCGTACGACCAGACGCTAGGGATGTCTGGTTTCAGCCCCGTGGCGCGAGGTGTCGTCGGCGCAACCTTGCTCTCACCCGGTGCGGTCCGGTGCGGTGAGGCCCATCGGCGCACGGTCGGGTTCCGGCAGCCAGCCTTCCTCCGGGACGTCCAGCCAGCCCCCGGCGGCACCGAGCCGGGCCGCGACGGCCCGCAGCGCGTCGATCCCCGGGTGGTTCAGCCCCTTGCGCCACACCAGGGAGATCGGCGACAGCGGCACGGGGTCGACGAGCGGCCGGACGACCATGCCGGCGACCTCGATGAACTCGGTGCTGGCCAGCACCGACCAGCCCTGTTTGCGCACGACCCGGACGAATTCCTCCTTGCCGGCGATCTCCGGGAACGGCGCCGCCATGAGGATCCCCCGCCCCTCGAACAGCCGGGCCGCGAGATCCGTCCACTCGGCGGTGGCCGGATTGCCGTCGGCCGCGTACAGGGTCTCGCCGGCCAGGGCCCCGACCGGCACCTCCGGCAGCCCGGCGAGCGGATGGTCCGCGCGCAGCAGTACGGCCATGTGCTCGAAACGCACCGGTTGGTGGGCGAGCCCGGTCGTGAAGACCGGGTCCAGCCCGGCGATCCGGCCGAAGGAGACGTCGAGCCGGCCGGCCAGGATGTCCGCCGCGGCGCCGGTGAGACCGCTGAGGTAGCGGGCGACGAACTCCAGGCCGGGCGCGGAGCGCCGGGTCTCCTCCAGCACGGTGTGTCCGGTGCCGACCGGGGCGCCGATGTCGACGAGCAGCGGCCGCTGCTCCTTGGTCCACGCGGCGACCAGTTCGTCGTGCGCGGCGAGCACCCTCCGCGCGTAGGGGAGCAGCCGGGTGCCGTCGGCGGTGAGCGCCACCTGCCGGGTGGAACGCACGAACAGCTCGGCGCCCAGCTGCCGTTCCAGACGGCGGATGTCCCGGCTCAGCGCCTGCTGGGCGACGTAGAGCCGGGCGGCGGCGCGGGTGAAGTGCAGCTCCTCCGCGGCGACGGTGAACGCACGGAGCAGCCGGGGATCGATTTCCTGGGGCACCCGGGGAATTTACAACGGAAGTGCGTGAATGGGCACCCAGAAGGTGTTGGACCGGGCAGGGCCCGCGCCCCGAAGCTTGATCACATGCCGACCGACACCTCCCCCGTTCTCGGGCTGTCCGGCGACGTCCTCGTGGCCGTCGACCGCCGCCTCCCGCACCCTCCGCGCCCGCGCCGCGCACCCGGGCCGTACCGGAGGCTGTTCGCGGTGCCCGGCGCCCTCCCCTTCACCGTCGGCAACCTCATCGCCCGGCTGCCGATGGGCATGTTCAGCGTGAGCGCGGTCATCATGATCGCGGGATCCCGCGGCTCCTACGCCCTCGCCGGGGCCGTCACCGCGGTGGGCATGGCGACCACCGCCGTTGTGGCGCCGCGGACGGCCCGGCTCGTCGACCGGTACGGGCAGGGCCGGGTCGCCGTGCCCGCCACGGTGGTCGCGGTGCTCGGCTCGCTGGCGCTGCTGCTGTGCGTCCACTACGGCGCACCCGACTGGACCCTGTTCGCCGCGTACGCCGCGACCGCCACCACGCCCAACACGGGCGGGATGTCCCGCGCCCGCTGGGCCCATCTGCACCGTGGGGACCCGGCGGCCCTGCACACCGCCAACTCCTTCGAGCAGGCCGCCGACGAACTGTGCTTCATGATCGGCCCGGTCGTGGCGGCGTTCCTCTGCTCGGCCCTCTTCCCCGAGGCGGGCACGCTGGTCGGTGCGGTCCTGCTGCTCACCGGCATGCTGGTCTTCGCCGCGCAGCGGGCGACCGAACCGCCGGTGGCCCCGCGCACGGACACCGCGCGGTCCCCGGTACGGCTGCCCGGGATGCGGCCGCTGCTCGTCGTGTTCCTCGCCACCGGCGCCGTCTTCGGCTCCATGGAGGTCGTCAGCATCGCCTTCATCGACGAGCACGGCGCCGGCCCTCTGGCGGGCGTGGTCCTGGCCTTCCAGGCCGCCGGCTCGTGCGCCGCCGGCCTCCTCTACGGCCGGGCCCGCCCGGCGGGCAGCGTCCCGCGCCGGCTCACGGTGTGCGTCGCGGCGATGACGGTCCTGATGAGCCTGCCCCTGTTCGCGGCCGCCACCGGCTCCCTGCTCGCCCTTGCCGGGGCACTGCTGGCGGCCGGCATGGCGACCGCGCCGACGATGGTGACCGGGATGACCCTGGTACAGCGGGTCACCCCCGAAGGACAGCTGAACGAAGGGATGACCCTCGCGGTGACCGCGCTCCTCGGCGGAATCGCAGCCGGCGCGGCCGTCGGCGGCTGGACGGTGGAGCACGTCGGCGCCGGCACGGGGTACCTGATCCCGGTGGCCTCCGCGGCGCTGGCCCTGCTGCTGTCCCTGACGGGCCTGACGGCGACCCGGCGGCCGCGCTGAGCGGCCCGTGGGCCGGCACCGCCGTCCGGGAACAAGAAGGCCCGCCGCCTGCTCTTCGCAGGTCAGCGGGCCTCTTTACATGGGATGAGTGGAGATGGCGGGAATCGAACCCGCGTCCAACGGTGTGGAACCAGGACTTCTCCGAGCGCAGTTCGCTATGAGTTTCTCAGCCCCGGAGATCACGCGAACAAGTCTCCGACGGGCTCAGTCACTGTTTGGTTTTCCGCTACACCCCGTGACCGGGCCTAGCGGTGGAGTCCCCTAGCTGACGCCAGGAACCGGGTCGGGAACAGCCCCGGGCTGACGCTCCTCACAGAGGCTTCGCTCGTTGCTTATCAGGCAGCGAGGGCGAAGCGGGAGTTATCGCTCTTGGAGTTGGCGATTATTGGTTTCGGCCTGTGGTTTACGAGATCATGGCCGCTTCCTCGGCTCGCTTCCCCTGCTTCGACATCCGCTGTCGAAACCGATCATCCCCATGTACTCACTGTTGAGTTGTTCTGCCCTGCTGTGAGGGCAGTGCCATCGTACGGGATCAACGCAGGACCGTGCCAGCGTATTCCCGCCCGCGCGGGCCGGTGCCGCTACGCCCGCTGCTTGCGGCGCACCGCCGACATGGCGCGGTCGGCCTCGCGACGGTCCTGCTTCTCCCGCAGGGTCTGCCGCTTGTCGTACTCCTTCTTGCCCTTCGCGAGCGCGATCTCGACCTTCGCTCGACCGTCCTTGAAGTACAGGGAGAGCGGCACGATCGTGTGCCCCGTCTCCTGGGACTTGGACTCCAGCTTGTCGATCTCCTCGCGGTGCATCAGCAGCTTCCGCTTGCGCCGGGCGGCGTGATTGGTCCAGGTGCCCTGGCTGTACTCCGGGACGTGCACGTTGTGCAGCCACGCCTCGTGGCCGTCGATCTGGACGAACCCGTCCACCAGGGAGGCCCGCCCCTGACGCAGCGACTTCACCTCGGTCCCGGTCAGCACGAGCCCGCACTCGTACGTGTCGAGGATGAGGTAGTCGTGCCGCGCCTTCTTGTTCTGCGCGATCAGCTTGCGCCCTTTTTCCTTTGCCATAGTGCGGCCATTTTCGCACTACGAGCCGGTTCCGAGGCCACTCAATACTCTGCGGGCCCGATCCTCGGCACCGTCGTCCGCCGACACGTCCGGCGCGATGCCGCTGCCGTCGACGCTGTGGCCCTCGGGGGTGCGGTAGTGGCCCACGGTCAGCTCGGCGACCGAGCCGTCGGGGAGTCGGCTGGGCATCTGCACCGAGCCCTTGCCGAAGGTGCGCGAGCCGACCGTGACCGCCCGCCCGCGGTCCTTCAGTGCTCCGGTCAGCAGTTCCGCGGCGCTCATGGTGCCGCCGTCGATCAGGGCCACCACGGGCCGCCGGGTGTCGCCGCCTGCCTCGGCGTAGAGGGCGTGCTCCTCGCCGTCGACGTCGTACGTGGCGACCAGGCCGCCGTCGAGGAACGCGGAGGCGGCGACCACCGCCTCGGAGACCAGCCCGCCGGCGTTGCCCCGCAGGTCGAGCAGCACCCCGGCGCCGTCGGGTGCGGTGCGTACGGCCGTCCTGACCCGCTCACCGGTACCGCGGGTGAACGAGGCGACCTTGATGACGACGGCCTTCCCGTCGCGCTGCTCCACGGTGACGGCCTCCGTGGTCAGCCGGGCCCTGCGCAGGGTCTCGGTCCAGGTCAGCCCCGCCCGCTCCAGGCCGAGGACGACCCGGCTGCCCGCCCGCGCCACGGAGCGGCCGGCACCCACGCCCTGGCCGCGGAGTAAGGCGACGATCTCGGTGACCGGCTGGGTCCCGACGGACTTCCCGTCGATGGTGAGCAGCAGATCACCGGCTCTGATCCCGGCCCGGTCCGCGGGGCCGCGCGGCTGCACCCGGGCCACCACGACCCGGTCGTCCGCGGTGCGCCTGGCCCACAGGCCGACACCGGTGTACTGGCCGTCGAGGGCCAGCTCGAACTCGCGGTACTCGTCCTCGTCGTACACCGCGCCCCAGCGGTCACCGCTGCGGCTGACGACCTCTTCGGCCGCCTGGGCACCGGACTTGCCGTCCGCCATCGCCTCGGCCGCGGCACGCGCGACGGCGTCGCGGTCGGCGGTGCCGACGGTGGAGGCACGGGCGGCGGGCTGCGACGGATCGGCCACGAGCGGCAGGGCGTTGGTGGCCGCCGCCGTGGCGAGGACGGTCGCGAAGACCAACGTCAGGGCTGCCCCGCGGCGCAGATTGCGGCGGGGCCGGGGACAGAACTCCGGTCCTGACATAGGCGCGAGTGTAGGCGAAGCCCCGGGCGCCGTACGGGTGCTTCACCGTACGATTCCCGGGGCAAGTGTCACACCTTGAGGTACTTGCGCAGAGCGAAGAAAGCCGCCAGGGCGGGCATCAGCAGACCAACTGCCAGCAGCAGCGGCAGCTTGGTGATCACGGCGTCCCAGCCGATGAACTTGATGACGCTGAGGTCCTCGGCCAGACCGAGACCGTTGTCGAGGAGGAAGTACCGTCCGCCGGCGAGCAGTACGCAGGCGACCAGACCGCCGAGCAGACCGGCGACCGCGGCTTCCATGATGAACGGCATCTGGATGTAGAAGCTGGACGCGCCGACCAGCCGCATGATGCCGGTCTCACGACGCCGGCTGAACGCCGATACGCGCACGGTGTTGACGATCAGCATCAGCGCGATCACCAGCATCAGCGCCATGACGCAGAGGGCGGCCGCGTTCAGCTTGTTGAGCAGCTTGAACAGGTCGTCCAGGATGCCGCGCTGGTCCTGCACGGACTGCACGCCGTCCCGGCCGGAGAAGGCCGTGGCCACGACCTTGTACTTCTCCGGGTCCTTCAGCTTGACCCGGTAGGACTCCTGCATCTGGTCCGGGGTCAGTGAGCCGGCGAGCGGACTGTCCTTGCCGAACTGCTCCTTGTAGTGCTTGTAGGCCTCGTCCGCCGTCTCGTAGTGGACGCTCTCGACGATGCTCAGCTTCTTGAGGTCGGCGTCGATCTGCTTCTTCTGCTCGTTGGTGACCGCACCCCTGGCGCACCGGGGCGTGATCTCCGCGTCGTTCTTGTTGCAGAGGAAGATGGAGACGTTGACCTTGTCGTACCAGTAGCCCTTCATCGAGCTGATCTGGTCGCGCATCAGCAACGACCCGCCGAACAGGGCGAGCGAGAGGGCCACCGAGACGACGACCGCAATGGTCATCGTGAGGTTGCGGCGGAGACCGACGCCGATCTCCGACATGACGAACTGGGCGCGCATCGCGTGCGATCAGCCTTTCCGTGATTCTTCGGACCCCATGGGCCCGAAGGGCTCAGTTCTGGTAGCCGTAGACACCGCGCGCCTGGTCGCGGACGAGACGGCCGCCTTCGAGCTCGATGACGCGCTTGCGCATCTGGTCGACGATGTTCTGGTCGTGCGTGGCCATCACCACGGTGGTGCCGGTCCGGTTGATGCGGTCCAGCAGCTTCATGATGCCCACGGAGGTCTGCGGGTCGAGGTTGCCGGTCGGCTCGTCCGCGATCAGCAGCATCGGCCGGTTGACGAACGCCCGGGCGATCGCCACGCGCTGCTGCTCACCACCGGACAGCTCTCCGGGCATCCGGTTCTCCTTGCCGCCGAGGCCGACCAGGTCGAGGACCTGCGGCACGGCCTTGCGGATCTCTCCGCGCGGCTTGCCGATGACCTCCTGGGCGAAGGCGACGTTCTCCGCGACGGTCTTGTTGGGCAGGAGCCGGAAGTCCTGGAAGACCGTGCCGAGCTGGCGGCGCATGTGCGGCACCTTCCAGTTGGACAGGCGCGCGAGATCCTTGCCCAGGACGTGCACCTGACCGTGACTGGCACGCTCCTCGCGGAGGATCAGCCGCAGGAACGTCGACTTGCCGGAGCCGGACGAGCCGACAAGGAAGACGAACTCGCCCTTCTCGATCTCGAGGGAGACGTCCCGCAGGGCGGGGCGGCTCTGCTTGGGATAGGACTTGGAGACGCTGTCGAATCGGATCACGGATGCACCACGGTCGGCCGGGAGTAGGTGTGCGTGACCATACGCGAAGCGGGACGAGACGTGCAGTCGGCAGCCATGGTTGACTGGTTTGTCCGATATCGACTCGATCGCTGCGGGCGCGGATTCCCGTGGGGCGCGCCGAATCGGCCGGTAGCTGGCACAGTGGTAGGGGGAACCGTCGCGTTCCCCTGAGCGTTGTGCGGAGAGATGGAGAGTCTGCGGCTCCGCCGCGCGGGAGGAGGAGAGCGCATGACCTACGACCGATTGGTGTGCGCCAACTGCGCGGCCCCCGTCAGTGAGGGAAGGTGCCCGGTCTGCCGGGCCAACAGGGAGCGGCTTCAGCACGACGCCCCCTTCGCCGGCCTGAGCCCGGCGGTGCTGGCGGTACTACTCGTGGTGCTGGTCGCGGCGGCGGCCCTGCTGGCGGCCCACCAGACCGTCTAGGCGTACGCACAGGGGCCCGGGGGGGGGGGGGGGGGGGGGGGGGGGGGGGGGTTTATCCTTCCCTGATTGCGTGGGGCTCTTTGGTCTTCGGCTCCTCTTTTTTGTCTTCTCCGCCTCCTTACGCGTGTACTCAAGCAGA
>NZ_JBVICA010000025.1:0-47894 GCF_055573115.1 Streptomyces sp. NPDC030222 | reverse complement strand
TCCCCCCACCCCCCCCCCCCCCCCCCCCCCCCACCTCCCCCCACCCCCCCACCCCCCCCCCCCCCCCCCCCGGGCCCCTGTGTCTCCCCACGGGGCCGCGTAGTGGCCCCGTGGGGTCAGCTCACGCTGCGGTGCGGCCGCCGCCGACGAGGCGCGGCAGCATACGGAAGCCGATACCGCCGGCGATCATCACTGCGGCGCCGACCAGCATGAACGTGGTCTCGGCGGCGCCGGTCTCGGCCAGCTCCTCCTTGGCCTCGCCCTGCTCGACCGGCTGAGAGCCGACGTTGTTGGTGTCCGTGTTGTCGGCACAGTTGGCGCCGTCGAGGTCCACGGTGCAGGTGCCGGCACCGCCGTCACCGCCAGTGGTGCCGGAGCCGCCGGTCGTGGCGGAGCCGCCGGTGGTGCCGTTACCGCCAGTGGTGCCGGTGGAACCGGTCGTGCCGGTGGAGCCCGTGGTGCCGGTGGTGCCGGTGGTGCCGGTGGTGCCGGTGGTGCCGGTGGTGCCGGTCGTACCCGTGGTGCCGGTGGAGCCCGTCGTACCCGTGGTACCGGTCGTACCCGTGGTGCCGGTGGAGCCCGTGGTGCCGGTGGTGCCGGTCGTACCCGTGGTGCCGGTGGAGCCCGTCGTACCCGTGGTACCGGTCGTACCCGTGGTGCCGGTGGAGCCCGTCGTACCCGTGGTACCGGTCGTACCCGTCGTGCCGGTCGTACCCGTCGAGCCCGTGGTACCGGTCGTGCCCGTGGTACCGGTCGTGCCGTCGGTACCGGTGCTGCCGGTCGTACCCGTCGAGCCCGTGGTGCCGGTCGTGCCCGTGGTACCGGTCGTGCCGTCGGTGCCGGTGCTGCCGTTCCCGTTGCCGCCCGAGTTGCCGTTGCCCTCGGAGTTCCCGTTCCCGTTGCCGCCCGAGTTGCCGTTGCCCTCGGAGTTCCCGTTCCCGTTCCCGCCCGAGTTGCCGTTGCCCTCGGAGCTCCCGTTCCCGTTCCCGCCCTGCTGGCCCTGGACCGAGACACCACCCTGGACGCTGCCACCGATGGTCTGGCCGACAGTGTCGTTGCCGTCGAGCGCAGCCCTCGCGCTCACGGTCCCGCCGCCGACACCGAGACCGACGTCGAGCCCGGTGGCCTGCGCGCCACCCGCCGCCGTCAGGGACGCCCCTGCGACGATCACCGTCCCGGCCGCGATGCGCGCGAAGCGGACGCGCGTCTTGTTCGTCATCTGTCTGCTACCCCCAGTAGCCGAACTCGTCATTGGAGCAGCGCCAGGGGCGGAAGCCACGGGAAGGGGTCTTCTTCACGTCCCCCCGGTCACACGCGCCCCACGTTACGCATGCTGGACGCAACCCTTCCGACTTTTCAGATACACGTCAAGAACATTGCGCGAGCAATGCCCGAAATGAACTTATTTGTCCATCATTAGCAATGATGACTGTGACAGAAAAGGGAACTGCCGCCCCTGAGGCGGCAGTTCCCTTGTCGACAAAGCGCTTCTCTACTTCTCCTGCTGCTTGCGCCAGCGAATTCCCGCCTCGAGGAATCCGTCGATGTCGCCGTCGAGCACGGACTGCGGGTTGCCCACCTCGAACTCGGTCCGGAGGTCCTTCACCATCTGGTAGGGGTGCAGGACATACGAACGCATCTGGTTGCCCCAGGAGTTGCCGCCGTCGCCCTTCAGGGCGTCCATCTTGGCCTGCTCCTCCTGGCGACGCCGCTCCAGCAGCTTCGCCTGAAGGACGTTCATGGCGCTGGCCTTGTTCTGGATCTGCGAGCGCTCGTTCTGGCAGGAGACCACGATGCCGGTCGGAAGGTGCGTGATGCGGACCGCGGAGTCGGTCGTGTTCACGCCCTGGCCGCCGGGGCCCGACGCGCGGTACACGTCGACGCGCAGCTCGGACTCGTCGATCTCGACGTGGTCGGACTGCTCGACGACCGGCAGCACTTCGACACCCGCGAAGGACGTCTGACGGCGGCCCTGGTTGTCGAAGGGCGAGATCCGCACCAGGCGGTGGGTGCCCTGCTCCACGGAGAGCGTGCCGTAGGCGTACGGGGCCTTGACCACGAAGGTGGTCGACTTGATGCCGGCCTCCTCCGCGTACGACGTCTCGTAGATCTCGGTGCCGTAGCCGTGCCGCTCGGCCCAGCGCAGATACATGCGCTGCAGCTGCTCGGCGAAGTCGGCCGCGTCGACGCCGCCCGCCTCGGCACGGACGTTCACGAGCGCCTCGCGCTCGTCGTACTCACCGGACAGGAGGGTGCGGACCTCCATCTCGTCCAGCGCCTTGCGCACCGCCTCCAGCTCGGTCTCGGCCTCGGCCCGGGTGTCCGGGTCGTCCTCGGCCTCGGCGAGCTCGAAGAGGACCTCGAGGTCGTCGATGCGCCCGCGCAGTGCCTCCGCCTTGCGGACCTCGGCCTGGAGGTGCGAGAGCTTGCTGGTGATCTTCTGCGCCGCCTCGGGGTCGTCCCACAGGGAGGGCGCGGCCGCCTGCTCCTCGAGCACGGCGATGTCTGCCCTCATCCGGTCGAGGTCCAGGACGGCCTCGATCGACCCCATGGTCGAGGAGAGGGACTTCAGCTCTTCGGATACATCGACGACTGCCACGGGTCCAGCGTAACGGCTGCCGGGCCGGACCTTCCCCGGAGTGTGTGGCCAACCCGACAGGTACGGTTCCGGAGGCCCCGTCGTACCCTCTTCGTATGACTTTTCTCGTGATGCGCCGCCATGTGGACTACATGCGCGTCACGAGCATGAGCTGTCTGCGCCAGGACTGACCCCCCACTGCTCCATAGATCAACTTCACCGGTCCTGTCTGCGGTTCCTTTCCGGTCCTCGGCACACCCCTGCCGATGGTTCGCCGTTTCCCGCCGTCCCCGTCACCCTCCGGGAGACAGGGCCCCGTATCACCAGAAACGGAACCGTCATGTCGTCCACGCTCATCTCTGTTCCCACGTCGCTGCCCGTGCTGGACCTGTCACGGGCCGACGATCCCGCGACCCGAGAGGCGTTCCGTGGGGAACTGCACACAGCGGCCCGCGACACCGGCTTCTTCCATCTGACCGGCCACGGCGTCACCGACCAGGAGACCGCGCGGATCCTGGAGGTCAGCCGCGCGTTCTTCGCCCTGCCCGAGGCCGACCGACTGGCGATCAGCAATCTGAACTCCCCGCACTTCCGTGGCTACACCCGTACGGGCACGGAGCTGACCGGCGGCCGGTCGGACTGGCGCGACCAGATCGACATCGGCGCCGAGCGCCCCGCACCGAAGGTCGGCCCGGACGACCCGGCCTACCTGTGGCTGGAGGGCCCCAACCAGTGGCCGGAGGCCCTGCCCGAGCTGCGCACCGTCGTCCTGGAGTGGCAGGAGCGGCTGGCCGCCGTGGCCCACCGGCTGCTGCGGGAGCTGCTCGCCTCGATCGGCGCCCCCGAGGACTTCTTCGACGCGGCGTTCGCCGACCGCCCGCACCTGCACACCAAACTGGTCCGCTACCCCGGGTCCGCCCCGTCGGGCGCCGACCAGGGCGTGGGCGCGCACAAGGACTACGGCTTCCTGACCCTGCTGCTGCAGGACGGTGTGGGCGGGCTCCAGGTACGTCGCGGCGACGGGTTCCTCGACGTACCGCCGCTGCCCGGGGCGTTCGTGGTGAACCTGGGCGAGCTGCTGGAGATCGCCACCGAGGGGTACCTGACGGCGACCGACCACCGCGTGGTCAGCCCGCCCGGCGCGGTGGAGCGGTACTCCGTGCCGTTCTTCTACAACCCGCGACTCGACGCCGTCGTCGACACGGTCCCCGGCGGCTACCTGCAGCACGCGCCCGGTGTCGCGCACGACGAGTCGAACCCGCTGCACGCCGAGTACGGCCGCAACGAGCTGAAGGGCTGGGTGCGGGCCCACCCGGAGGTCGCCCGGCGCCACCACCCCGAACTGATCGACTGACACCGGCTCCGCGAGCGGGCCCCGACCACATGTGGTCAGGGCCCGCTCGTCGTTCCGTCCTGGCCGTACGCCCAGGTGCCGACCGCGGGGCCCCGTACGCCCGGTACCGGCCGGGGGGCCGTACGGCCGGTTCCGGGCCGAGAGGCCGACCGCCGGTCCACGGCCCGGCTGCTCCCGGCACACCGGGCCCGGCGGGCCGGCCACCCGGTTCGTCGGCCGACCACCGGGCGTACCCGGCGTACGGGCGTACCCGGGACACCCGGCGTACGGGCGTACCGGACGTCGGCTACGGAGCCGCTGGGGCCGAGTTCCTTCCGTCCTGTCGCGGGGCCTCCGTGTCGCCGTCGGAGGCCGCGAGCCAGCCGCCCACGCCGAGCACCGCGGCCAGTACGACCGCGACGGCACCGAGGGTGAGGCGGCGCCTGCGCACCGCCTCGGAGCGGTTGCGGGCGGACCCGGGGCGGCGCCCTCCCGCGACGCGCGGGGCACGGGCCGTGCCGTGCGCCCCACCGGCCAGTTCGTCCGGGGCGGGGACGCGCATGCTCGTGTGGGTGTCGCGGTTGGAGTCGGTCGCGGAGCCGGGGACCAGCGGGACGGCGCCGCGGCGCCGGGTCTCGCGCGGGAGCGCCGGCCGGGGCTCCTCCTCGTATCCGGAGGGTTCCGTCCCGGCGTCCGGCTCGTCCACGTCCAGCGGCGGCATCCCGGCCAGCATCGGCAGCAGTTCACGCAGCCGGGCCGAGAGTTCGGACGCCCGCAGCCGCGAGGCGGGGGCCTTCGCCAGGCACTGGACGACCAGTTGCCACAGCTCGTCCGGGATGCCGGGCAGCGGAACGACGGTCTCGGTGACATGGCGGCGCAGTACGGCGCCCGGGTGACCACCGCCGAACGGCGTGAAACCGGCGAGCAGTTCGTAGAGCACGGTCGCCAGCGCGTAGATGTCGACCGCGGCGCGCGCCGGCAGTCCTTCCACGAGTTCGGGGGCGACGTAGTCGGGCGTCCCGATGATGCCGGAGGCGTTCGCCGCGGTGCCGCCCGCGGCGGAGGGGCGCACCGCCTTGGCGCGGCGGGGGGTGTCGATGAGCTTGGCCACGCCGAAGTCGGTGAGCAGCGCGGGATGCGCGCCGCCGGGGCCGAGCGGGCCCTGCATGTCCAAGAGCACGTTCTCCGGCTTGACGTCCCGGTGGACGATTCCGGCGGCGTGCGCGGCGGCGAGCCCGTCGGCCACGTCGGCGACGATCGCCACGGCGGCCTCGGGAGCCAGCCGGCGTTCCCGGTCGAGCCGGGTGCGCAGGTCCGTGCCGCGGACCAGATCCATGACCAGGGCCAGGTCGTTGCCGTCCACCACGAGGTCGCGCACCCCGACCACATGGGGGTGGTCGAGCCCGAGCAGGGCGGTGCGCTCCTGGACGAAGCGGCCCACCAGATCCTGGTCGGACGCGAGGTCCTCACGCAGCAGTTTGACGGCGACGGGGCCCTCCGGCCCCTCGCCGAGCCATACCGTGCCCGCGCTGCCGCGCCCCAGGATCTGGTGCGCGGTGTACCGGCTGCCGATCATCCGTGCCAAGACTGCTCCCTCAGCGGCTGGCTCTCCGGTCGACAAACTACGCGGGTCCGGGGCCTTGCTTCACATCGGGCGGGGAAATCACCCCTCGGATGTCGACATGTCGACCGAGTCGGTCACTGGCCGGTGCCGGTACCGGTGCCTCCGACACCCGAACCGTCGGCCGGCCCGGTGAGTTCGGAGATCCAGTCCGAGACGGACGAGATGCCGTCCCCGATGGCCTGCCAGTAGCTCTTGCCCTGGGCGATCCAGTCCTGCAGCGGGGTGAGCTCCCAGATGAGCCAGCCCGCGACGAACATCAGCACCAGGGTGAACAGGCAGCCCTTGAGGCATCCCAGGCCCGGGATGCGCATGGGGTTGGCACTGCGCCGACGCGGCTCGCGCGGCGCCCGGGGAGCGGGCTGCTGGGGCGGCGCGTACTGCTGCGGAGGCGGCGGGGGTGCGTACTGCTGGGGCTGCTGCGGGGCGTACTGCTGGGGCGGCGGTGCCTGGCGCTGCGGCTGCTGACGGCGCTGCGGAGGCCTCTGGGGCGGGCGCTGCTGGGCATACGGCTGCTGCTGCGGCTGCTGGTAGGGCTGCTGCGGAGGCGGTGCCTGGCGCTGCGGCCGACGGCCCAGCGGGTCCTCGGTGGGGTCGAGGTACTGGATCTGGGTCTGCTCGTTGCGCTCGCGCGCCGCGCGCAGCTGGGACTGCCACGGGTGCGGCTGGTCCGGCTGCTGCGGAGCGCCGTCGGGGCGCGGCGGCACGGGCGGCAGGACCGCGGTCGGGTCGGCGGCGCCGGGCATCCCCGGCCCGCCGGCGCCCGCCGTCGGCAGGACGCTGGTCGCCGCGTTCGGGTCGAAAGCACCGGCTGTCGCAACCCCCGCACCGGCGCCCGGAAGGACCTGCGTCGCGTCGGCCGCACCAGGCGTCTCCGGGACGGGCACCGGGGCCGGCGCCGGATCGGGGGCGAGCAGGGCGCCCACGCCCTCGGCGGCCTCGACCTGGGCCGGGGTGGAGTGCACGCCGATGCCGGCCGCCACCACCCGCAGGGCCCTGGCGAGGCTCACGGCGCTCGGGCGCTCGCCCGGCTCCTTGCGCAGGCAGCGCTCTATCACCGTCCACAGCGGCATCGGGACGGTCGTGGGACGGCGCGGCTCCTCGCTGAGGTGGCGGTGCAGCACTTCCAGCGCCGTGCCGCCGGCGAACGGCGGGCGGCCGGTGACCAGTTCGTACAGCAGGATGCCCGCGCCGTAGATGTCGACGGCGGAGGTCTGCGGGCGGCCCTCGGCGGACTCCGGCGCGACGTACGCGGGGGTGCCGACGAACTCCTGCGTGCGGGTCAGCCCGGGGGAGTCGGCGAGACGCGCGATGCCGAAGTCGGTGAGCATCGGGTGCATCTGGTCGCCGTTGCTGCGCAGCAGGACGTTCGCGGGCTTCAGGTCGCGGTGGACCACGCCGTCGGTGTGGCTGGCCGCGAGCGCGTCCGCGATCTGGGCCGTGAGGAGGGCCGCGCCCACCGGGGTGAACGGACCGTTCTCCCGGAGGTAGCGGTGCAGGTCGGGGCCGTCGACCAGGTCCATGACCAGGGCGAGCAGATCGCCTTCGACGACCAGGTCGCGGGTCCTGACGATGTTCGGGTGCGTCAGCCGGAGCAGCACGGACCGCTCCCGGAGGAAGCGCATCACGATGTCCGGGTCGTTCGCCAGTTCCTCCTTGAGGACCTTGATGGCGACGGTCTCCCCGGGCTGGCCGGGCACGGCCGCCTCGGCTCCCGCGGTCTCCCTCTGCCGGGCGCGCCAGACGGTGCCCGTGGCGCCGCGTCCGAGAGGCTCCTCGAGGAGGTACTTGCTCCCTACCGGCCGCACGTCATGCGCTCCCTGCTGCTCCGACTCATGATTCCGACCCACTGTAGTGCCGGTGGCTGTGGACCGGAGGGTCACACGTCCAGTTGTTCGGTGGGAAGACGCGGAAGCCCCCCTGATGGTTGCCGCGGTGACTCCGGGGTGCCCCCGGGGCGCACGCATCGAAACCTCGCGCCGCGACAACCAGGGAGTTTTGCGTCAAGACCCGGCCAATCAAGATCACTTGTGGCCGGGTGCCGGGCGTGTTGCCGACGGCGGATGCGAGGATGCCCTCAGCACGTATCGCGTGCCGGGTGGGGGGAATCACAGGGCGTCCCTTACGTCCGGCACCCCGCGCAGAAGGGACCGCCGACGGCGATGCAGATCCGGCTGACCGTCCTCGCGCCGCGCACCGGCCAGACAGCCGCGAGGGCCTGTGACGTCCTCGTCACGGCGCCCGCCGGGACCGCGCTGGCCACCGTCGCCTCCGGTCTGGCCTCGGCCGTGTCGGGCCCGGAGGCCTCCGGTTCCGTCGTCCTCTACGCCGGCCGGGAGCGGCTCGACGCCCAGCGGTGCGCGCTGGGCGAGCCGCCGCTCGTCGACGGTGCCGTGCTCTCGCTCCAGCAGCCCGCGGACGACGAGTCCGCCACCGCGCACGAGGCCGGTGCCGCCACGGCCCGGCTGCACGTCGTGGCGGGCCCGGACGCCGGCGGCGTCCATCTGCTGCACGGCGGCCGGGTGAGCATCGGCCGCGCGGCGGACGCGGACGTCCCGCTCGACGACCCCGACGTCTCGCGGCTGCACTGCGCCGTGACGGTCGCGGACGACGGCACGGTCTCGGTCGCGGACCTGGGCTCCACGAACGGGACGACGGTCGACGGCAAGGACGTCGGCGAACGTCCCGTCCGGCTCGCTCCCGGCGCGCTCCTCCGCGTCGGTGAATCCGCCCTGCGTCTCACCCAGGACGCCCCCGGCCCCACCCTCACCGTCACGCCCGACGCCGAGGGCCATCTCCGGGTCACCCTCACCGGGGCCTCGCGCTCCCTCCCCGGCCCCATGACGGCCGTCCCGGGGCAGCGGTCCGGGGAGGCCGCCACGCACACCTACGGGTACGAGGGCGGCGAGACCGCCCGTGCCCACGGCACGTACGAGCCGGGATCCGCGCCGGGCGGCACGGGACCGGCGGGGGGCGCACCCGACGGGGGCGCCGGCCTCGGTCGGGCCGGCCGGCTCGGCGATCCGGGCCACGGTGCCGCGGCCGCGGCCGGCGGCCCGTACGGGCAGGCCGACGACCCCACCGGGCCGGGCAGCGGCCGCGCCGGCTCCGCGGGCCGCCCGGCCGACGGTTCCGGGCGGCCACACGGGGCGGCGGACGCCGCACGGGGCACGGGCCCGGCCCGGTACGCGCAGGGGTACGCCGGGCACTCCGCCGAGGCGGATCACCCGGACCCCGACCCGGTGGGCCCTGGCTCCCTGGCCTCGGGCTCTGCGGGCCCGGGCCACGGCGGGCAGGACGGTTCCCTGAGCACGGAAGCCACCCGTCAGGGTCATCCCGGCCCCTCCTCCGGGACGGACCCGGGTCGCGCCGCGTCGGGTCCCACCGCGGGCGGCGAGGGCAGCCCGAACGGGCCGCGCAGCTCCGCGACCCCGGCCGGGTCCGGTGACGAGGGCGCGTGGCGGCGCAGCCACAGTCCGGAGAGCGATTCGCACGGCGACGCGTCCGGACCGAGCGGGCACACCGGCTCGCCCTCCGCCGCCGGACCAGGTCGTCCGACGCATCCCGGTGGCGGCGCAGGCCATCCGGCGCACCCCGGTGGCACGGGCCGGGCGGAGGCGGACGCCGCCGACGGCGCGGACCGGGCGTCCCGGGTGCAGGAGCGCAGAACCGCACCCGGCGGCAGACTGGGCGGCATAGGCGCCTGGGCCCGGCGGCTGGCCGGCGGCCGGGGCGAGGCGACGCGTGCACAGGTGCAATCCGCCGCCGGCCCGTCCTCCGCCCCGGGGGCCGGGCCCGTCCTGGAGACCTGGCCCGATCCGGCGACGGTGCTGCTCACCGCGCTGGGCCCCGGCCCACGGCTGTGGGAGCGGCCCCGCGACCACGCCGAGACGCTGGCGGTCCGGCTGGGCACCGCGGACCGCGCGGACCTGGCCGCCGTACCGGTGACCGTCGGTCTGCGCGAAGCGGGTTCGCTGGGCCTCGCCGGCCCCCGCCCGCGGCTTGCCGGCCTGGCGAGGGCGGCCGTCGCACAGCTCGCCGCGCTCCACTCGCCGGCCGACCTGGAGATCGTCCTCATCAGTACGCGTAGCGCCGGCGACGACTGGGACTGGCTGGGCTGGCTCCCGCACGTACGGCCCGCCCACGGTCAGGACTGCCGGCTGCTCCTCGCCCACGACCCGGAGCAGGCGACCGCCCGCACCGCCGAACTCACCCGCCGTCTCGACGACGGTCCCCTCGGCCCCGGCTGGGCGTCCGCGGCACGCGCCGAGATCGACGAAGCCGCCCGGCAGTACGACGGGCCGTACACCGTGGTGCTCGTCGACGGAGACCCCGGGACCGCGACGCTGCGCGAGACCACGGCCCGGCTCGCCTCCGCCGGCGCCGCCGCAGGCATCCATCTGGTCTGCCTCGCGGAGACGCCCGCGGCCTCGCCGGTGTCGCCCGTCACGGCCACCTACGAGACTGCGTGCGCGGCTTCGCCGCCGTTCCGCGAGTGCGGGGCCGTGGCGCTGCTCAGCGGCGACGTGGCCACCGCGCTGCGGCTGCTCCGTACGGCGGACGGGCGGCCCGTGGGGCACGGCACCGTTGGCGCGGTCGACGCGGTCTCCGCGGCCTGGGCCGAGAGGTTCGCCCGCGCCATGGCGCCGCTGCGGGCGGAGGGCGGTACCGGGGAGCACCACCGCGGCGGACGACCGGCCGCGGCACTCCCCCGGTCGTCCCGGCTCCTGGACGAACTGGGGCTGGCCCGCGCCACCCCGGCGTCGCTGATGACCCGGTGGGCGACGGCCCCGGAGGGCACCGCCGTCCTGGGGACCGGCCCGCGCGGCCCGGTCACCGCGGATCTCCTCGGCGAGAGCCCGCACCTCTTCGTCGAGGGGCCGACCGGCAGCGGCCGTACGGAACTCCTGCGCACGGTCGCCGCGTCGCTGGCGGCGGCCGCGCCACCGGACCGTCTGCGGCTCGTCCTGGTCGACGGCGCCGGCGGGGAACGCGGCGAGGGCCTGCACGCATGTACGGAGCTGCCGCACGTCTCCGGGCACCTGGTCGCGTCCGAGCCGCTGCGGATGCGCGGGTTCGCCCAGGCCCTCGGCGCGGAGCTGAAGCGCCGGGCCGAACTGCTGGAGGGCTCCTCCTTCGCGCAGTGGCGCGCCCGTGGGGCCGTCCTTCCCATACGAAGCGCCGTCGGCCGGCTCCTGGGCGAGCAGCGCGGCCCCGCCGACGACCGCGGGCGGCCCGATGGCCCGGGGCACCCCGAGACCGGTGCCGACGGGGACGGTGCCGGGCCCTACGGCCGGACGTCCCCGCCGCAGGAGGGCCGCCGCATCACACTGGGGCCCCGCGGCCACCACGACGACGGACCGGGAACGCGTACCCACGACGCCGCCGACTCCGCTGCCCGCCGGCCCGGCACCACAGGCGGCGCCACGGCAGGTCCGGCCGACACCGGCGACCACACCGCGGCCGCCCGCCGGGGCGACCTCGAAGCGCCGGCCAGCCGCACGCTGTCGCTGCGTCCCCCCGGCGCCGGGGGGACGCAGCCGGGCGAGCAGATGCTGCCGGCCCTGTCGGACGGCGGCCTGCCGCGGCTCGTCGTCCTGGTCGACGACTTCGACGCGCTCGTCGCACCGGCTCTCGGCAGCCCCGGGCGCCCCGCGGCAGGGTCCGTGGTGCGGGTCCTGGAGGCGGTGGCCCGGGACGGCGAACGGCTCGGCGTCCACCTGGTCGTCACGACGGCCCGGCCGGAACGGACGGACCGGACCGAGGCGGCCGGCGCAGCCCGGCTGAAAGTGGTCCTCGAAGCGCCGCCCGCCGCGCCGGGACCGGAGGACGCACTGCCGGGTCGCGGCGTGATCCGGCACGCCGACGGCCGGATCACCCCGTTCCAGGGCGGGCGGGTCACGGGCCGTATCCCGCGCACGGCGACGCTGCGGCCGACGGTGGTGCCGCTGGAGTGGGCACGCATGGGCGACCCGCCGGCCCGCCGCCCGGTGCGCGAGCTCGGCAACGGCCCCACGGACCTGGCGCTCCTCGCCAGCGCGCTCGACCGGGCAGCCCGTTCGGTCCGCGCCGGAACGGCCGCCCCGGCGGCCCAGGCGGGCCCCCGCACCTGAGCCCGCGCCACGCGCCCGACCACCGGAGGCCCCCTACGGTCGGCCCCTAGGGTCGCCGGACGCGTCCACGGCGGCGGGGAGCCCCCGCGGTCTCGGGTCGCGCCGCAGCGGCGAGAAGCCTCACGGCCGTCGGAAGCCGACGGCCACCGGGCACCCGCGGCAACCGGACCGCTCGATCGCCGACCCGCCCACGCCCCGGCCGCATCGGCGCGGAAAGGCCGTCGGGTCGCGGCTTCGGAGTCACCGGCCACCTGCCGCCGCGCTCCCGGCAGCCGGAGGCCGACCGCGCCGGACGCGCCCGACGCGCCCGACGCGCCGACGGTCGGCAGCCACCGGACCCCCACAGCCTCCCGTCGACCCACGGCCATCAACCGCCCCACGGCAAGCAGACCGGCACGGCACATCCGTCACCCGGACGAGTCGTAGAACCACAGGCGGTATTGCGGGTGTCATGCGCCGGGCGTAGGACTGATCGCACGGACGGGGGCGGCGCCGCCGAAGTCACACAGGGGTGCGCCGCTCCGTATGCGGACGGGAGAGACGGGGCAGTGATGCGCACAACTCTTCGTACACGCAAGGCCGCCGTGGGGGTCGTCGCGGTGGGAGCGCTCGTACTCGCGGGGTGCGGCGGCGATCCGGGTGACGCGGGCGGGGACGGTCCGGGGCAGCCGACGGGGACGGCCGGCACGGTCGGCCTGCCGAGGCTGGACGGTGAGAAGCTCGAAGTCGCAGCCGTGTGGACGGGCCCGGAGCAGGAGAACTTCACGAAGGTGCTGAAGGAGTTCGAGAAACGGACCGGCGCCACCGTGACCTTCGTCCCGGCACAGGACCCGATCGTGAACTTCCTCGGTACGAAGATCGCGGGCGGACAGCCCCCGGACGTGGCGATGCTGCCCCAGGTGGGGGCGCTGCAGCAGGCGGTGGCGAAGAAGTGGGCCAAGCCCGTGAGCCCCGAGACGAAGGCCCAGCTGGACAAGAACTACGCACAGGGCTGGAAGGACCTCGGCGCCGTGGACGGCACGCAGTACGGCGTCTACTTCAAGGCGGCGAACAAGTCCCTGGTCTGGTACAACAACGCCGTCTTCGAGAACGCCGGGGCCGAGGTGCCGAAGACGTGGAAGGACTTCCTGACGACGGCCGAGACGATCTCCGCCTCCGGGATCACACCGGTCTCGGTCGGCGGTGCGGACGGCTGGACGCTCACCGACTGGTTCGAGAACGTCTACCTCTCGCAGGCGGGCCCGGAGAAGTACGACAAGCTGGCCCGGCACCAGATCCCGTGGACGGACCCGTCCGTGAAGGACGCACTGACCACCCTCGCCCAGCTGTTCGGCAAACCTGAGCTGATCGCGGGAGGGACGAACGGCGCCCTGCAGACGGAGTTCCCGGTGTCCGTCACCCAGACGTTCAGCGGCGGCGACCAGCCCAAGGCCGCCATGGTCTTCGAGGGCGACTTCGTGGCCGTCAACATCGGGCAGACCGGCGCGAAGATCGGCACCGACGCGAAGGTGTTCCCGTTCCCCGCCGTGGGCGCGCAGGCTCCGGCGGTGTCGGGCGGTGACGCCGCCGTGGCGCTGAAGGACTCCAAGGGTGCCCGGGCACTGATGACGTTCCTGGCCTCGCCGGACGCGGCACGGATCTGGGCGCGGGAAGGCGGATTCGTCTCCCCCAACAGGTCGCTGGACCTCGCCGCCTACCCGGACGACGTGCAGCGGGAGATCGCGAAGGCACTGATCGCCGCCGGTGACGACTTCCGCTTCGACATGTCGGACCAGGCGCCCGCGTCCTTCGGCGGGACACCGGGCAAGGGCGAATGGAAGGCCCTCCAGGACTTCCTGAAGAACCCGAAGGACATCGCGGGCACCCAGCAGCGGCTGGAGGCCGAGGCGGCCAAGGCGTTCCGGAACTGAGGCCGCGGTGAAGACGCCGAGCACGGGAGGACCGGCCGGTCCGGAGCCTCCCGCAGACACACGCACCCGCGGACAAGGCACTGGAGGCTCGCACACCAGCGGACACGGCCCCCGTGGCCCCCGCACCCGCGGACACGCTCCCGCAGGCCCGCGCGCACACCGGCGCAGAAGCGTCACCGGCACCAGAGGGCTGGTCGCCGCGGGCTTCCTGCTGCCCGCCCTCGTCCTGCTGGGCGCCCTCGTGGTCTACCCGATCGGGTACTCCGTCCGGCGTTCGTTCTTCGACCGCTCGGGCAGCGGTTTCGCCGGGCTCGACAACTACGTGGAGATCTTCACCGACGACGCGATCCTCACCGCCGTACGGAACAACGCGATCTGGGTCGTGGTCGCCCCGACCGTCGCCACCGTCCTCGGGCTGATCTTCGCGGTGCTCACCGAACGGGTCCGGTGGGGCACCGCGTTCAAGCTCGTCGTCTTCATGCCGATGGCGATCTCGATGCTCGCCGCGGGCATCATCTTCCGGCTGGTGTACGAGCAGGATCCGGACCGGGGCGTCGCCAACGCCGTCTGGGTGGGGGTGCACGACACGTTCGCGGAGTCGGCGGCCTTCCCGAAGGCACGCCCCAGGCCGGCCGCGCCGTTCGACCGGGCCGCTGACGGCGCGGTCACCACCCGGCAGCCGGCGGAGCTCGGCGGGAACGTCCTGCTGCCGCTGGTGGGGCTGGCACCGGACAGGATCCCGGAGGGCGCGCGCCCCGCCGCGCAGGCCCTACCGCAACCCGGCAAAGTGGTCGGCACGGTCTGGCTCGACTTCACCCGCGGCGGCGGGGGCAGGCCCGACATCGTGGACACGAGCGAGCGGGGACTGGAGGGCATCGAGGTCGAGGCGGTCAAGGACGGCCGCGTCGTGGCATCGGCCCGGGCGGCCGCCGACGGCACGTTCGTCCTGCCCGAGCAGGCCGGCGGTGCCCTGCTGCGGCTGCCCGCCTCGAACTTCCGCGAGCCGTACGACGGGGTCGACTGGCTGGGGCCCGCCCTGGTCACTCCGGCGATCATCGGCTCGTACATCTGGATGTGGGCGGGCTTCGCGATGGTGCTGATAGCAGCGGGCCTGGCCGGCGTCCCCCGTGAGCTCCTGGAGGCCGCCCGGGTCGACGGGGCGAACGAGTGGCAGGTGTTCCGCCGGATCACCGTGCCGCTGCTCGCCCCCGTCCTCGCCGTCGTCCTCGTCACCCTGATGATCAACGTCCTGAAGATCTTCGACCTGGTCTTCATCATCGCGCCCGGGTCGTCGCAGGACGACGCCAACGTCCTGGCGCTCCAGCTGTACCGGTCGTCGTTCGGCACGGACGCGCATCTGGGCGTCGGCAGTGCGATCGCGGTGCTCCTGCTGCTGCTGGTGATCCCGGTGATGTGGTTCAACGTCCGGCGCTTGCGGAGGGAGGCACGGCGATGACCGAGGAGACGCCCCCGCAGCGACCGGGGCGGCCGGGACCCCGGACGGGTTCACGAAAGGGATCAGGGTCAGGGGCAGGGACGGGATCGGGGACAGGACCGCAGACGGGCTCAAGCGCAGGATCAGGACCGGGAACGGGAACGGGTCCACGGACCGGATCAGGGCCGGCCCGGCAGACCGGACCGGCACCGGACCGGCCTCCCGGGTCCCTCGCCGCACGTATCACCGCGCTCACCGCGGGCGGCGCCGTGCGGGTGTTCCTGATCCTGGTCGGGCTGTTCTGGCTGATGCCCACGATCGGGCTTCTGCTGTCCTCGCTGCGCGGCCCGTCCGACATCAGCGCCGGCGGCTGGTGGGAGGTCTTCGCGGCCCCGTCCCGGTTGACGATGGAGAACTACCGCCATCTGCTGGCCAACGAGACGATCACCGACTCGCTCGTCGCCACGGTCCTGATCACCGTGCCCGCGACGGTCCTGGTCGTGGTGATCGGCGCGCTCGCCGGATACGCCTTCGCCTGGATGGACTTCCCCGGACGCGACTGGTGGTTCCTCGTGGTCGTGGCACTGCTGGTGGTACCGGTGCAGGTGGCGCTGATCCCGGTCTCCCGGCTGTTCGGCGAGATCGGGATCTTCGAGACGACCCTCGGTGTGGTGCTGTTCCACGTGGCGTTCGGCCTGCCGTTCGCGATCTTCCTGCTGCGGAACTTCTTCGCGGAGATCCCCCGCGAGCTGCTGGAGGCCGCACGGCTCGACGGGGCGGGCGAGCTCCGGCTGTTCACCCGTGTCGTGCTGCCCCTCGGCGGTCCGGCCATCGCCTCGCTGGCCATCTTCCAGTTCCTGTGGGTGTGGAACGACATGCTGGTCGCGCTGATCTTCGCGGACTCGGAGAACCCGCCGATCACGGTCGCCCTCCAGCAGCAGGTGCGGCAGTTCGGCAACAACATCGATGTGCTCGCGCCGGGCGCGTTCGTGTCGATGGTGATCCCACTCGTGGTGTTCTTCGCCTTCCAACGGCAGTTCGTGTCGGGCGTGATGGCGGGCGCCGTGAAGTAGCCGTGCAGCAGCGGGCGCCGGCGGCGGTCATCCGGCAAGGCGACCGCCGCCGGATCCCCCGTACGCCACGTCCGGCGTAACCGATCACTCCGGCACGCGTTCTGGGGCCACCAGTGGTCTTCCGACGCAGGGATGTGCCGTGCCGCGGTTCAGTGTTCCCGGACGGACCGTTCGGCCCCGGCCAGCTCCTGTCAGGATTCCTGCGCAGAGCACAGGACGGGAAGACACGGGGCGTACGGCACCGGTTCCGGTGCGGGCCGGGACACTGCATGCACTGCATGCACTGCATGCGGTACGCACGCTGGCGCTCGCGCGCATCTGGTGGCGGCTGCTCCCCCGGATCCCGTTCGGCCGGGTCCTCCCGGTGGGCCGGGCCCTGCGTCTCCTGCCGCGGCTGCCGGTCCGGCACCTGGCGCTGCGCGTGGTGGCCGCGCTTCGGGGCCGGGGCGCGGCGGCCCGTTCCGAGGCGGACGGGAGTGCCTCAACCGGTACTGCGGCGAACGGGAACGCACCGGCCTGCCCTGACGCGCTCGGAGGCGCGCCGCTCCCGCCCCGCCCTGACTCCCGCCCGTAAGCCCTTCCCGGGACTCAGTCGGCGGCCGACAGCGCCCTGAGCGCGGCGACGGTGGAGTCGGCGAGGCTGTCGAGGTACGCGGGGTAGCCCTCGGGGGGCTCGGCGCGGACGACGACGAGGCGCCAGTAGAGGGGGCCCATCATGAGGTCGAGAACCCGGCCGGGATCGGTGCCCTCGGGGAGTTCACCGCGTCCGACGGCGTCGCGTACGACGACGGCCGCGACGCCCTGCTGGCCGTCGAGGAGCGCCGCCTTGATCGCGTCGGCGATCTCCGGGTTGCGCACGGCCTCGACCAGCAGGTCGGGGATGACCTGTGAGGCGACCGGATGGCGCAGGGCGTGCGCGGCGACCTCGAGGAGGGCCCGCACGTCACCGTGCAGCGAGCCGGTCGAGGGCGCGGGCAGTCCCTGAGCGGCGAACGCCGAGACCAGGTCGAGCACCAGGTGCAGCTTCGACTTCCAGCGCCGGTAGACGGCGGTCTTGCCGACACCGGCCCGCCGGGCGATCCCCTCGATGGACATGCGGGCGAAGCCGACGGTGGCCAGTTCCTCGAAGACAGCGGCGCGGATCGCGTAGGTCACGTCCTCCCGGAGCACCGCGGCTCCTGCGGGGGCGCGGCGTGGGCTTCCGGGTGCGGTCTCGGAGGTCATGCGCAGAGCATAACCACCACCCACGTCACGACGATACGGTTGCGTTCCGACGACAGAGGGTCCTAGGCTCCACGGAACGACGATACGGGACCGTTCCGACGCAGGTCGGTGACCGTGCACGGGACGCGTCCGAGAGGGGGATCCGTGACCGAGACCCGGGACCCGGGCGCGCTGGCCGCCGCCCACGGCCTGCGGGCGAACGGGCAGCGGCCGGCACTCGGCGCCTACGCCGCACAGCTCTGGGACCGCCGCCAGTTCATCGCGGCGTTCGCCACCGCCCGGACGACCGCGCAGTACAGCGGGACCGGACTGGGCGGCCTCTGGCAGCTCGCGACGCCGCTGCTCAACGCGGCTGTCTACTACGTCGTGTTCGGCCTGCTGCTGCGCACCCGCGACCAGGTGCCGGACTTCGTCCCGTTCCTGGTCACGGGCGTATTCGTCTGGACGTTCACCGCCAACTCGATCATGGCGGGGACGCGGGCGGTCAGCGGCAACCTCGGCCTGGTGCGGGCACTGCAGTTCCCGCGCGCCGCACTGCCGGTGTCCTGCACCCTGCAGCAGCTCCAGCAGCTGCTGTACTCCCTGGGTGCTCTGCTGGTGATCCTGCTCTGCTCCGGCGAGCTCCCGAGGGCCTCGTGGCTGCTGGCGGTGCCGGCCCTGCTGCTCCAGACGGTGTTCAACACGGGCCTGTCGATGGTGATGGCCCGGCTCGCGAGCCGGACACCGGACCTGGCGCAGCTGATGCCCTTCGTCCTGCGGACCTGGATGTACGCGTCGGGCGTGATGTGGAGCATCGACAAGGTGCTGGGCACCGGGCGCTTCCCGCACCTGATCGCCATCGCCCTGGAGTGCAATCCGGCCGCCGTCTACATCGACCTGATGCGCTTCGCGCTCATCGAGAGCTTCGGGGACTCCCAACTGCCGCCGTACGCCTGGGCCGTGGCCGCCGGCTGGGCGGCGCTGGCCGGGCTCGGCGGCTTCATCCACTTCTGGCAGGCGGAGGAGACCTACGGCCGTGGCTGACCCCGAGAACACTGGGAACCCTGAGTACCCCGAGAACCCCGAGAAGCCCGAGAACCGGGAGAACTCGGGGACGCCTACCGTCGTGGTCGACGACGTCCACATCGTCTACACGGTGAACGGCTCGCGCCCCGGCGGGGGCGGCGCGCCGTCCGCACTGGGCCGACTCATGCCCCGCCCCCGCACCCGGGGACGCACCCGCAAGGGGCCGCCGGGCTCCCGTGAAGTACACGCCGTCAAGGGGGTCACTCTCGTCGCCCGCCGAGGCGAGGCCATCGGGCTGATCGGCTCCAACGGCTCGGGCAAGTCGACCCTGCTGAAGGCCATCGCCGGCCTGCTCCCCGCCGCCCGGGGCCGGGTCTACACCCAGGGGCAGCCCGCCCTCCTCGGCGTGAACGCCGCCCTGATGGGCGATCTGACCGGTGAGCGCAACGTCGTCCTCGGAGGGCTGGCGATGGGCATGACCCGTACCGAGATCCGGGAACGCTACGACGACATCATCGAATTCTCGGGGATCAACGAGAAGGACGACTTCGCCTCCCTGCCGATGCGCACGTACTCCTCGGGCATGGGCGCCCGGCTGCGGTTCGCCATCGCGGCCGCCAAGAGCCATGACGTGCTGCTGATCGACGAGGCCCTGGCCACGGGAGACGCCCGGTTCCAGCGTCGCAGCAGGGAACGCATCGAGGAACTGCGCCGGGAGGCGGGGACCGTCTTCCTCGTCAGCCACAGCAACTCCACCATCACCCGCACCTGCGACCGTGCCGTGTGGCTGGAGGCGGGGACCCTGCGGATGGACGGTCCGGCGAAGGAAGTCGTGGCGGAGTACGAGCGGTTCACTGCGACGAATTAGGGCGAAACATGTCTAAACTCCCGGGAGATGACGAACCAGCAGCCCAACAGCAGCCCCCGAAGCCCCTCGTCACCGGACTCCCCGCACCACCACAGCCCGCCCCCCTCCCCCACTCCCGCAGTCGGCCCTTCCCTCTCCGTCGCCGCCGTGGCTGCCTCCGCCGACGCCCGCGGCGGCGGAGGCCCGGTCCGCGCTCTCACCGGATCATGGGCCGAGGGCCGGCCCCTCGTCGCGCTCTTCGCGGTCTGGGCCGTCACCCGGCTCGTCATGCTGTACCTGCTCGTCGACGACGGCATCGGCGTCAGCAACGTCTCGGACGAGGCGGCCCAGCTCTACCCCGGCTGGGCGCACCAGCTGCTCCACGGCTCCTTCCCGGTCGGCGACGTCACATGGCAGTACCCGCCGGGCGCGGGCGCGCTGTTCCTCACCCCCACCGCCCTGCCGTTCCTCGCCTACTTCAACGCGTTCGTCACGCTCACCCTGCTCGTCGACGCCGTCGTCACCCTCGCCCTCGCCGTCCGGGGCGAGCGCCTCGCCGGGGCATGGGTGTGGACCGCGGGGCTGCCCGCGCTGCTCAACGTGCCGCTCGGCCGGTTCGACATCCATGTGACCGCCTTCGCCGTGCTGGCCCTGCTCTGCGTACGGCACCGCCCACGCCTCGGCGGGGCCCTCGCGGGACTGGGTGCCATGGTGAAGGTCTGGCCGCTGCTCACCCTGCTGGGCACACCGCCGGGCCGGTCCGGCAGGCAGGCCCGGTGGTCCGCCGCCGTCGCCGCGGGGGCGTTGCTGCTGGTCCTCGCCCTCGGTTTCCGGCACACCTTCGACTTCCTGCGCCACCAGGGCGACCGGGGCGTGCAGATCGAATCGCTCGCCGGTACCGCGCTGTCGATGGCGCGATGGACGGCCGGCTGGCCCGGCTGGATCGAATCCCGTTACGGCACCCTGGAGTTCGAAGGACCGTACGTGCAGGAGCTCACCCAGCTGTTCCTGCTGCTGACGGCCGCCGCATTCGGCTGGCTGCTGCTGTGGCGGGGACGGGCCACGCGGTGGAACCCGGCGACACCGTTCGACGCCGCCCTGGCCGCCGTACTGCTGTTCACGGTCACCAGCAGGGTGATCAGCCCCCAGTACATGATCTGGCTGATCGGGCTGGCCGCGGTCTGCCTCACCTCCCGGCACACCACCCAGCGCCCGGTCGCGGTGCTGCTGCTCGCGGCGACACCCGTGACCACTCTGGCCTTTCCCGTCTTCTACCTCGACGTGATGACCGGCAGCCCGCTCGGCAACGTCCTGATGCTCGTCCGCAACGGTCTGCTGCTCGCCGCCGCCGTCCTGTCCTGCAGACGGCTGTGGAACGCGACCGTCGACCCGGCGCGGCTGCCCGACGCCGTCCCGGCCTGACCGCCGTCCCGAAGGCCCGGACCGGAGCGGCGACGTCGCACGCCCGCGACGCGAAGGGGCGCCCACCGGGTGGCGGGCGCCCCTGACGTCATGCGGTCACATCACCGGCGATGTCACGTGTGCGTGCGCAGCAGCGTCCGCATCGTGCGCATCGCGACCGACAGGTTCGCCAGGTCGAAGTCGTCCGACGTCTGGATCTCCTCCAGCGTCGACCGGGCCCGGCTGAGGATCGCGGCGTTCTTCTCCTCCCAGAGCTTGAAGCGCTCCTCGGGAATCGAGCTGCCGTTGCCGACGGACAGCACGTCCGCCGTGAGTGCGGCGTGCGCCGCGAACAGGTCCTCGCGGATGGCGGCACGGGCCATGGACTGCCAGCGGTCGGCCCGCGGCAGCTCGATGATCCGGTCCATCAGCTGCGTGATGCTCAGCCGGTCGGCGAGGTCGTAGTACACCTCGGCGACGTCCATCGCGTCCTTGCCGGTCCGGTCCGCGATCGCGACGATGTCCAGCGTCGGGAACGCCGAGGAGAACCCGGCGACCCGCGACGCGAGGATCTCCGGCACGCCCTCCCCGGTCAGCTCGTCCATCACCGACTCGAACCACTCCAGGTCGGCGCCGCGAAGCAGCTTCGGCAGCTCCGCCCAGACCGCGCCGACGCGCTCGCCGAAGAACTCGACGGTCTCGGTGAGCCGGAGCGGCTGCGGCCGGTTGTTGAGCAGCCAGCGGGTGCCGCGCTCGACCAGCCGCCGGGAGTGCAGCCTGATCCGGGTCTGGACGTCGGCGGGCACCACGTTGTCCAGCCCCTCGACGTCGTCCCAGACCTCGCCCAGGCCGAAGATCTCACGGGCCGCGGCCTGCGCCCGCACGATCTCCTCCAGCGACGCTCCCGTCTCCTCCCGGAGCCGGTGCAGGAAGGTCGAACCACCGCTGTTCACCGTGTCGTTGACCAGCACCGTCGTCACGATCTCGCGGCGCAGCGCGTGGGAGCCGACGGCCTCCGGGAACCGCTCGCGGAGCGCCTTCGGGAAGTAGGCGTGCAGCAGCGAATTCAGGTGCGGGTCGTCCGGCAGATCGGTGGAGATCAGCTCCTCGGCAATCGTGATCTTGGTGTAGGCGAGGAGGACGGCGAGCTCGGGCTGGCTCAGCCCCTGCCGGTTGTTGAGCAGCTCACGGATCGGCCGGTCCTGCGGCAGGAACTCCAGCCCGCGGTCGAGCTTCCCGTCGCGCTCCAGCCGGCGCATGAAGCGGGCGTGCGCATGGAGCAGGCTCGGCGACTGGGCGACCGCGTTGGCCAGGGCGACGTTCTGCGCGTAGTTGTTGCGCAGCACGAGCGCGCCGACCTCGTCGGTCATCTCGGCGAGCAGCTTGTTGCGCTGCTTGACGGTGAGGTCGCCGTCGGCGACCAGGCCGTTCAGCAGGATCTTGATGTTCACCTCGTGGTCTGAGGTGTCCACACCGGCGCTGTTGTCGATGGCGTCGGTGTTCACCCTGCCGCCGTGGCGGGCGAACTCGATACGGCCGAGCTGGGTCAGGCCCAGGTTGCCGCCCTCGCCGACGACCTTGACCCGCAGGTCGTGGCCGTTGACGCGGATCGCGTCGTTCGCCTTGTCGCCGACGTCCGCGTTGGACTCGGCGGACGACTTGACGTACGTACCGATGCCGCCGTTCCACAGCAGATCGACGGGGGCCTGGAGGACCGCCTTCATCAGTTCCGCCGGGGTCAGCTTGGTGACACCGGAGTCCAGGTCGAGGGCCTCGCGCATGGCCGCGTTGACCGGGATCGACTTCGCCGTACGGGGGTGGATGCCACCGCCCGCCGACAGGAGCTCGGTGTTGTAGTCCGCCCAGGAGGAGCGGGGCAGCTCGAACAGCCTGCGGCGCTCGGCGTACGAGACCGCCGCGTCCGGGTTCGGGTCGATGAAGATGTGGCGGTGGTCGAAGGCGGCGACCAGGCGGATGTGCTCGGACAGCAGCATGCCGTTGCCGAACACGTCACCGGACATGTCGCCGACGCCGACGACCGTGAAGTCCTCGGTCTGGGTGTCGTGGCCCAGCTCCCGGAAGTGGCGCTTGACCGACTCCCAGGCACCGCGGGCGGTGATGCCCATGCCCTTGTGGTCATAGCCGGCGGAGCCGCCGGAGGCGAAGGCGTCGCCGAGCCAGAAGCCGTAGGAGACGGCGACCTCGTTGGCGATGTCGGAGAACGTCGCGGTGCCCTTGTCGGCGGCGACCACCAGGTACGTGTCGTCCTCGTCGTGCCGGACCACGTCGGCCGGCGGCACGACCTCGCCCGCGACCATGTTGTCGGTGATGTCCAGCAGCGCCGAGATGAACGTCCGGTAGCAGGCGACGCCCTCGGCGAGCCATGCGTCACGGTCCACCGACGGGTCCGGCAGCTGCTTGGCGACGAAGCCGCCCTTGGCGCCGACCGGCACGATGACGGTGTTCTTCACCATCTGCGCCTTGACCAGGCCGAGGATCTCGGTGCGGAAGTCCTCACGCCGGTCGGACCAGCGCAGGCCGCCGCGCGCGACCTTGCCGAAGCGCAGGTGCACGCCTTCGACGCGCGGCGAGTACACCCAGATCTCGAACGCCGGACGGGGCGCCGGCAGGTCCGGGATGGCCTGCGGGTCGAACTTCATCGACACGTAGGCGTGGGGTTCGCCGTCCGCGGCCCGCTGGAAGAAGTTGGTCCGCAGCGTGGCCTTGATGACGGTGAGGAACGACCTCAGGATGCGGTCCTCGTCCAGGCTCGCGACCTGGTCCAGGGCACCGTCCAGCTCCTCCAGCAGCCCGTCGATCAGCTCGGTGCCGGCCCGCTGCCGCTCCGGCGACATCCGGGCCTCGAACAGCGAGACGAGCAGCCGGGTGGTGTGGACGTTGGAGCAGAGGGTGTCCTCCATGTAGTCCTGGCTGAACGTCGAGCCGGCCTGCCGCAGGTACTTGGCGTACGCGCGGAGGACCACGGCCTGCCGCCAGGTGAGTCCGGCGCGCAGCACCAGCGCGTTGAACCCGTCGTTCTCCGCCGCGCCCGTCCACACGGCCGCGAAGGCGTTCTGGAAGCGCTCGCGGGCGTCGTCGGCGAGGTAGTCGCCGCCCGCGGCCCCCTGCGGCATGCGCAGACCGAAGTCGTAGACCCAGGCGTGCGTACGGTCGGCGCAGCGCAGCTCGTACGGGCGCTCGTCGATGACCTCGACGCCGAGCCGGTTCAGCACCGGCAGCACCGCGGACAGCGACACCTGCTCGCCGACCCGGTAGATCTTGAAGCGCCGCTCGCCGGGGGCAGCGCCCACCGGCTCGTAGAGCGACAGCGCGAAGTGCTTGCGGGCGTGCGTGACCTGCTCCAGCCGGATCAGGTCGGCGACGGCCGCGCGCGGGGTGTGGTCGGCCTTGTAGCCCTCGGAGAAGGCGTGGCCGTAGCGGCGCAGCAGTTCGGCGGCGCGTTCCTCGCCGCACTCGGCGTTCAGGGCCTCGGCGAAACCGTCCTCCCAGGAGCGGGCGGCGTCGACGAGCCGTGCCTCGATGCGGTCGACGTCGGCCTCGGTGAGGTCGGGCAGCTCGGTGCCCGGCGGGACGCGGACGACGAAGTGGATCCGGGACAGGATCGACTCGGTGTTCCAGGCGGTGAAGTCGACGCTGATGCCGCCGAGCTCCTCCTTGAGGATGTCGATGATCCGGAGCCGCACGGTGGTGGTGTAGCGGTCCCGCGGCAGGTAGACCAGCGCCGAGTAGTAGCGGCCGTACTCGTCCTGGCGGAGGTAGAGCCGCAGCCGGCGGCGTTCCTGGAGGTAGAGGACCGAGGTGACGATCTCGCGGAGCTTGTCGACCGGGGTCTGGAACAGCTCGTCGCGGGGGTAGGTCTCCAGGATCTGGAGCAGGTCGCGGCCGTCGTGGCTGTCCGGCGAGAAGCCGGCGCCCCTGAGGACCTCGTCCACCTTGCGGCGGATGACCGGGACGCGGCGGACCGACTCGGTGTACGCGGCCGAGGAGAACAGGCCGAGGAAGCGGCGCTCGCCGACGACGTTGCCCTCGGCGTCGAACTTCTTCACCCCGACGTAGTCGAGGTAGCTGGGCCGGTGCACGGTGGCGCGGCTGTTGGCCTTGGTGAGGATGAGCAGCTTGTGCTCGCGGGCCTTGGCGCGGGCGTCGGCGGGCAGCCGGTTGAACGAGGGCGACACGGGGTGGCCGTCGTCCTTGCCGCTGTGGTGCGGGTCGGAGCGCAGGATGCCCAGGCCGGTGCCGGGGACCGCGGAGAGGGCGTCACCGTCGACGAGGTTGTACTCGCGGTAGCCGAGGAAGGTGAAGTGGTCGTCGGAGAGCCAGCGCAGCAGTTCGCGGGCCTCCGCGACGTCGTCCTGGGGGACGTCGGAGGCCACCGGCTCGGAGCCGAGGTCCTCGGAGATGCGCAGGGCGGCGCCGCGCATCTTGTCCCAGTCCTCGACGGCCTCGCGGGCGTCGGACAGGACGCGCAGCAGGTCGGCGGTGATCTGCTTGAGGTCGGAGCGGTCGGTCTCCCGGTCGATCTCGACGTGGATCCACGACTCGGTGAGCGCGTCGTGCGGCCGTTCGCCGAGGGCGGCGCCGCCGGGCAGGATCTCGATGAGCTTGCCGGTGACGTCACGGCGGACGACGACCTGCGGGTGGATCACCAGGTGGATGCCACGGCCCTGGCGGGAGAGCTCGTTGGTGACGGAGTCCACGAGGAACGGCATGTCGTCGGTGACGACCTCGACGACGGAGTGGCTGCACGTCCAGCCGTTCTCCTCGACGGTGGGAGTGTGCACGCGGACGTTCGCGGTGCCCTGCGGACGGTTCTCGGCCAGCCGGTAGTGCGAGAGTGCCGCCCCGTAGGCGTCGACCGGGTCGCGGTCGGTGAGGTCCTCGGGGGCTGTGTGCAGGTAGTAGCGCTGGAGGTAGGCGAGTAGGGCGGCCTCGTCGGGCGCCTCCTCGCTGACGGCCCCGGTCGGTGCGGTGGTCGTCCGGGGGGCTGTGCCCGGACCCCCCAACCCCCCGGCCGGGCTGTTCTCAGCTACCCGGGCGGCCCGTGCGAGCAGCTCGGCCTTGGCTTCGTCCAGCTTGGTCTGCATGTCCTCTGGCTCCTGTCGCGCGCCGTTGCGTGACGTAGGTGAAAAAAGGGACGTAACGCCGTGACGCGGGTTCACCGGTCTGGTTCGACGTTATGCCGGGATGAGAGATGCCCGGGCGGTTCTCGGCCGAATTCGGCGGAAGGCCACGGACGCGAGGATCAGCGATCACCCGGGCGCGGTTCCGCTCCGGGCGCAGGCGGGGGGCCTCACTGCCCCCACGGCGTATAGCGCTGATCACGCCACAAGGCTATCGCTCCGGACCCGGGAGTCGTCATGAGCCGTATGTGTACAAAAGCAGGGGTGGAAGTTTGACACTGTGGACAGCGACACATGCCCTCTTGGCAAACTGAGAGCCGCGGGGCAGCGTGGCCTTGACGGCTACCGAGAAGGGGAGCGAGTGCCATGGCACCGAAAATCCTGATCGTGACCGGCGACGCGGCGGAGTCGCTGGAGGTCCTGTATCCGTACCAGCGGCTGCGCGAGGAAGGCTACGAGGTCCATGTCGCGGCTCCGTCCCGCAAGCAGCTGCGCTTCGTCGTCCATGACTTCGAACCCGGCTTCGACACCTACACCGAGAAGCCCGGCTACACCTGGCCCGCCGACCTGGCGTTCTCGGAAGTCGACCCGGGCGAGTACGTGGCCCTGGTCATCCCGGGCGGCCGGGCACCGGAGTACCTGCGCAACGACCCGGAGCTCCGCAAGATCCTCAAATCGTTCTTCGACGCCGACAAGCCGGTCGCCCAGATCTGTCACGGACCGCTGCTGACCGCGGCGATCGACAGTCTGGTCGGCCGCAGGGTGACGTCCTACCCGGCACTGGAACTCGACATGCAGGCCGCTGGGGCCACCTTCCAGGACGCCGAGGCCGTGGTGGACGGGACGCTGGTCTCCTCGCGCGCCTGGCCCGATCATCCTGCGTGGATGCGGGAGTTCCTCACGGTGCTGCGGGCGAAGTCACCGGCGACCGGCTGAACGAGGTGCGCGGGGCGGCCGACGGCCGGGTACGTCCGAAGTGGGACGCCGGCTGCGCGTGACGGTGGACACGACGTGCGCGTGACGGGCCGTACGGGATCGCGCGGCGCCGTACGGGATCACGGCTCACAGGATCGCGTGCGGCGCGCTGCACGGCATTCCGCCGCGCCCGGCGGACGGCACCGGCGGCCGGCCCGCACAGGCCGTCAGAGGCGTGAAGCCTCCGCCACGGCCTCCGCGAGGCTGTCCACCACCGGAACCCCGGCGGCCTCCAGACTGGCCCGGCTGTGGGCACCGCCGGTGTAGAGGACCACAGCCGCCCCGACATGCGCGGCCGCGACGGCGTCGTCCACCGCGTCACCGATCACGACGACCCGCTCGGCCGGGATCTCCGTCAGGGCGGAGAGGTGGCGGGCCATGTGCTCGGCCTTGCTGCCGCCCGAGGGCCCGGTGCGGCCGTCGACACGTATGAACCGTCGGTCGATCCCGAAGTCGCGCACCAGCGGCACCAGCTGCTCGTGCCCGTGCATGCTGAGGATCGACTGGCTGCGGCCCGCCCGCTGCCAGTCGTCCAGCAGCCGCTCCACCCCCTCGGTGAGCCCGCACGCGACCCGCGCCTGCGCGTAGTGCTGGTGGAAGAGTTCGTCCATCAGCCGCCACTCGGTCTCGGTGGGCAGCCGGCCCATGACCCGCTCGTAGAAACGGGGAATCGGCACGCAGTACAGCTCGCGGTAGCGCTCCAGCGTGATGGGCCCGAGGCCCACCTCGCCGAACGCGGCGTTGGTCGCCTGGATGACGGCGTCGATGTCGTGGAACAGCGTGCCGTTCCAGTCCCACACGATGTGCGTACGAGCGTGCTTCCCCATGCGAGGACGATACCCCTCGCCTACGACGGCCGGGTCAGACGAGGTTGGGGATCTCCTGGACGCCGTACCAGAGCAGCTCGTGGTCCTCCGCGCCGTCGACGGTGAACCGTGCGTCGTCGTCGCCCAGGTCCGCCGCACCCAGGACAGCGGCTGCGGCCGAGACGTCGGCCTCGGCGTCGGAGGAGTCCACGTGCACGGACGCCGCCTCGGCCAGGCGCACCGCGGTGGAGATGCGCACCTCGCCCAGCGCTCCGGCGTCCAGCCCGCGGTCCGGATCGACGGTCGCCGCCGCGTCCGGAACGTCGACGGCGACGACGACCCGGCGACGGGGAGCGGAGGGGTCGGCGGCGACGAGGCGCAGCGATGCGGCAGCGGCGCGGTTGAGCGCGGCGTACTCCAGTTCCTCGATGTCGTCCGACACGTACCACTCGCGCAGGGCGGGGGTGACTGCGTAGGCGGTGAGCGGGGCGGGGCCGAATTCACCCGCCTTGTGCGCCTGTGCGAGACCGGGGAGGGTCAGGGGGACGTAGACGCGCATGGAAGGCCGCTTTCGTAGTCGACAGACGCCCCTCAGGATACGTGCGGCGTCCCCCTTCGGTGGGCGGACGACCCTGTGCGCACCGTCCACCCGACGACGGCCGGATGCCGTTGCGGAAGCCGGGATCCGGCCGGCCATCACCCTGATAGGTGAATCGCCCCCGCCCCGCCGAACCCCCTGGCACGCATTGCCGTCGGCCGGTCACTGCACGTAGAAGGTCAGCGACGCAAGTTACTGCCCGGTATCGGAATGCTCCGGCCGGGCCCGGCAGAGCGGGGCGTTCGCCATGCGACGGATCGACACCACCACCACGGCCCGGGACAGTAGGACCCGGCCCGCGGGCCGCCACGACCAGCGCGGGCCCCGGTCGGTACCCGCGCCCCGCGCCCCGCTCCGGCCGCGGCACCTCAAGCCGCACTACTGGTTCGCCGAGCGCCTCCTGGCGGTGCTCACCGGCCGGCGCCCGGTCCACTGGATGCTCGGCCACACCGTCGGCGAGGCCTACGAGCAGCTGGTGCGCCTCGCCCCGCAAACCCCGCTCCGCACGGACGGCCACCATCCGGTGATCCGCCACTGCGGCGCCTACCAGCCACGTCCGGGCGCCATCGAGGCCTTCGCCCGCATCGGCACGGGTGACCGCGTCAGCGCCATGGCCTTCCGTCTGGAACAGTGCGCCGATCTCCGCTGGCGTTGCACCGCGGTGGAACTCGGCCCGCGCCCCGACTGATCGCCCGTTGCCCGACAATCCGCGGCCGCGCACCGGCGCCTCGGGCACGCGCAGGGCGACGAGCACGAGCAGCCCCGCCGGACAGGCCGCCACCAGCGCCCCGAAGCCCACGGCGCTGCCCCACGGCCCCCTGCGCGCGTCCCAGGGCCTTCAGGCACGCGCAGGGGGTCATAAGGCGCGAGGACCTCGCCCGGGCGCTTGGCCGACGTCGTCCCAGCAGTCCGCCACGCGCAGTACGCAGCCACGCGCCGGGCCTCGGGCACGAGCGGGCCTACGAGCGCAAAAGCCTTGCCGGGCGCCCGCTGCCACGAGAGCCCCGAAAGCCCACGGCGTCGGCACCCGGCGAAGGCCGGCGCGACGAACACCGCCACGGACACATGGCCACGAACACCTGTCGGCAGCGCGAGCCAGGGCCACCGCCCGGCGCATGCTTACGGACACGGCGGGGGCCGGGCTCCACGTGTGTGGTGCCCGGCCCCTGTCCGGTCTCGTCTTCATCGGCCCTGGGCGTCCCAGGCGCCGACGTCGCCCCGGTCGGCTTCCCCGGTATCCCGGCCCGCCGTCCCCGGTAGCGTCTCTGATCGGCTTGGTGATCCCCGGTGTTGTTCAGGGACGTGAGCCAAGCGCCTTCGTGCCCTGGTGCCGAACGGCAGGAGCCGACAGCCCTCGTGGCACGTCCCGCCGGACGCTGGTCGGTGAGGTCTCGCGACCTCACCGAGGAGGGTGCCCGACGTCGCCTGGGCGCCCGGCGTACACGTGACAGTCTGCCATCGCATCGCTACGGATCGCTGATCCGACTGGTGCGCCTCCGCGGCGCCCCCCGGCGCCCGCCCGCCGCGTCACTTCTTGCGGCGGCGGCCTCCGCCCGTGCTCTTCTGCGCCTTGCGGCGCTCCGCGCGCGTCATGCCGTCCGCCGCGGAGCGGACCGGGCCGTCCGTCTCGAAGTCACCCTCGACGATGTCACCCTCGCCGTCCACCTTGGGCGCCGAGAAGTGCAGCCGGTCCGGACGCTGCGGCGCCTCCAGGCCCTTGGCCCGGATCTCGGGGCGGCCCGCACCGGCCGGCACCGCGTCCTGCTTGGCGAGCGAGGGCCGCTCCGCCGCGTCCTGGACGGGCACTTCCTCGACCTGCTGCTCGACCTGGACCTCCAGGTTGAACAGGTAGCCGACCGACTCCTCCTTGATGCCCTCCATCATCGCCGTGAACATGTCGAAGCCCTCGCGCTGGTACTCGACCAGCGGGTCCTTCTGGGCCATCGCACGCAGGCCGATGCCCTCCTGGAGGTAGTCCATCTCGTAGAGGTGCTCACGCCACTTGCGGTCGAGCACGGAGAGCACCACGCGCCGCTCCAGCTCACGCATGATCTCCGAGCCGAGCTGCTTCTCGCGCTCGTCGTACTGCTCGTGGATGTCTTCCTTCACGGACTCCGCGATGAACTCGGAGGTGATCCCGGCACGGTCGCCGGCCGCCTCCTCCAGCTCCTCGATGGTGACCTTCACCGGGTAGAGCTGCTTGAAGGCGCCCCACAGCCGGTCCAGGTCCCACTCCTCCGCAAAGCCCTCGACGGTCTCCGCCTGGATGTACGCGTCGATCGTGTCGTCCATGAAGTGGCGCACCTGCTCGTGCAGGTCCTCGCCCTCCAGGACGCGGCGGCGCTCGCCGTAGATGACCTCGCGCTGGCGGTTGAGCACCTCGTCGTACTTCAGGACGTTCTTACGTGTCTCGAAGTTCTGCTGCTCGACCTGCGACTGCGCGGACGCGATGGCACGGGTGACCATCTTGTTCTCGATCGGCACGTCGTCCGGCACATTGGCCATGGCCATGACGCGCTCGACCATCTGTGCCTTGAACAGGCGCATCAGGTCGTCGCCCAGCGACAGGTAGAAGCGGGACTCGCCCGGGTCGCCCTGACGGCCGGAACGACCGCGGAGCTGGTTGTCGATGCGCCGCGACTCGTGGCGCTCCGTGCCCAGGACGTACAGGCCGCCGAGCTCCTTGACCTCCTCGAACTCGGCCTTGACCGCCGACTGCGCCCGCTCGAGCGCGTCGGGCAGTGCCGCGGCCCACTCCTCCACGTGCTCGTCCGGGTCCATGCCACGCTGGCGCAGCTCGGCCTCGGCGAGATCGTCCGGGTTTCCGCCGAGCTTGATGTCCGTACCGCGGCCGGCCATGTTGGTGGCGACGGTGACCGCGCCCCGGCGACCGGCCTGGGCGACGATGCTGGCCTCACGCTCGTGGTTCTTGGCGTTCAGCACCTCGTGCTGGATGCCGCGCTTGGAGAGCTGCTGCGAGAGGTACTCGGACTTCTCGACGGAGGTGGTGCCGACGAGGATCGGCTGGCCCTTCTCGTGCTTCTCGGCGATGTCCTCGACGACCGCGGCGAACTTGGCGACCTCGGTGCGGTAGATCAGGTCGGACTGGTCCTTGCGGACCATCGGCCGGTTCGTCGGGATCGGCACGACGCCCAGCTTGTAGATCTGGTGGAACTCGGCGGCCTCGGTCTGCGCCGTACCGGTCATGCCGGAGAGCTTGTCGTAGAGGCGGAAGAAGTTCTGCAGGGTGATCGTGGCGAGGGTCTGGTTCTCGTCCTTGATGTCCACCCCTTCCTTCGCCTCGATGGCCTGGTGCATGCCCTCGTTGTAGCGGCGGCCGGCCAGGATACGGCCGGTGTGCTCATCGACGATCATGACTTCGCCGTCGATGACGACGTAGTCCTTGTCGCCCTTGAAGAGCTCCTTCGCCTTGATGGCGTTGTTCAGGTAGCCCACCAGCGGGGTGTTCACCGACTCGTAGAGGTTGTCGATGCCCAGCCAGTCCTCGACCTTGGCGACACCGGACTCGTGGATGGCGACGGTGCGCTTCTTCTCGTCGACCTCGTAGTCGCCGGTCTCCTCGATGCCCTTGAGCTGGTTGCCGGGCTCGCCGCGCTCCAGCCGCTTGACCAGCTTGGCGAAGTCGCCGTACCACTTGGTCGCCTGGTCGGCCGGGCCGGAGATGATCAGCGGCGTACGGGCCTCGTCGATGAGGATCGAGTCGACCTCGTCGACCACGGCGAAGTTGTGGCCGCGCTGGACGAGCTCGTCCTGGGACCACGCCATGTTGTCGCGGAGGTAGTCGAAGCCGAACTCGTTGTTCGTTCCGTACGTGATGTCGCAGCCGTACTGCTCGCGGCGCTGTGCCGGCGACATGTTGGCCAGGATGCAGCCCACGCTGAGGCCGAGGAACCGGTGCACGCGGCCCATCAGCTCGGAGTCGCGCTCGGCCAGGTAGTCGTTCACCGTGATCAGGTGGACACCCTTGCCGGACAGCGCGTTCAGGTAAGCCGGGAGCGTACCGACGAGGGTCTTGCCCTCACCGGTCTTCATTTCGGCGACGTAGCCGAGGTGCAGGGCCGCGCCACCCATCAGCTGGACGTCGTAGTGCCGCTGGCCGAGGACGCGCTTGGCGGCCTCGCGGACCGTGGCGAACGCCTCGGGGAGCAGGTCGTCGAGGCTCTCGCCGTCGGCGTAGCGCTGCTTGTACTCCTCGGTGAGGGCACGGAGCTCGGCGTCGGAGAGGCTGACGAAGTCCTCTTCGATGGAGTTGACCTGGTCCGCAATGCGGTGCAGCTTGCGCAGGATCTTGCCTTCGCCTGCACGCATGAGCTTGGTGAGGACGGACACGGGGGTTGGTCTCCTTGCCGGTCGGGCCTGGCGCGGTCGGAATTCTTTTGAGCAACGGCCATCGTATGCGAGGACCCCGCCACGCCGGGAGGTCCGCTGTCCAGGACAACGCACGGGGCGCCGGGAAGGTGCCGGGCACCCGGGGGAAATCCCGCGGGGCCCGGTGCACCGGGGACGCGGGCAAAAAGCATGGCGTCCGGCTGCCGGACGGGCGGACAATCGGCCGATGGAACCCGTAACCCTCACCACGGAGCGTCTGCTTCTGCGTACCCCTGGGTACGAGGACACCGACGCCGTCTTCCTGGCCTGCCAGGATCCCGACATCCAGCGCTGGACCACGGTGCCTTCCCCTTATGGGCGGGAACACGCCGTGTCCTTCGTCGAGGAGATCGCACCCGGCGGCTGGCGCGACTCCACGATGTGCACGTTCGTGGTGCTGCCGCGCGACGGCGGTCCGCTGCTGGGGTGCATCGGTCTGACGCAGCGCTCCCACCCGGGCGTCTGGGAGGTCGGCTACTGGACCGCGAAGGAGCACCGCGGCCGCGGCTACACGGCCGAGGCCGTCGCCGCGCTGGCCCGCTGGTCCTTCACCACGCTGGGCGTGGAGCGCCTGGAGTGGCAGGCCGAGGTCGGCAACGTGGGGTCGCGGGCCGTGGCGGAGAAGGCCGGTTTCGTCGTCGAGGGCGTGCGGCGCGCCGGCATGCTCGGCAACGGAACGCGCCGGGACAGCTGGGCCGGGGCGCTGCTGCCATCGGACCTGGGGCTGCCCTCGGAGCACGCCTACCTGCCCGCACGGGAGACGGCGCCGCGCTCCTGAGTGTTCCGAGCGACCGCCCCCGCCCGGGGCCTCGCTCCGCGGGACCGGGCCGCAGGGGCACCCCGGCGGAGGGTCCGCTGTCAGTGGCCGCACCTAGAGTTCGGGCATGACGAGCCTGCCCCCTCCCGCCGCCACCCTGTCCGCCGACGAGGCCCGCCGGATCGCCCTGCGCGCCCAGGGCTTCCTCGGTGCCCCCGACCGCCGGGCGGGCGTGCGGGGGGTGCTGCGGCACCTGGGCGCGGTGCAACTGGACACGATCTCCGTCCTGGCGAGGTCCCACGAGCTGATCCCGTACGCCCGGCTCGGCGCCGTCGGCCGCAGGGCCGTCGAGGACGCCTACTGGACCGACGGGCACGCCTTCGAGTACTGGTCGCACGCGGCGTGCGTCCTGCCCGTCGAGGAGTGGCCGCACTTCGCGTTCCGCCGCCGCGCCTACCGGCGCCGCCCACAGTGGTTCCACGAGCTGAAGGACGGGGCCCACGACGCGGTCCTCGCCCAGCTGCGCACCGAAGGGCCGCTGACGGCCACCGAGTTGGGCGGTGCGAAGAACGGCGGGCCGTGGTGGGACTGGTCCGAGTCCAAGGTCGCGGTCGAGCGCGCGCTGATGTACGGCGAGGTGGTGTGCGCGGAGCGGCGCGGCTGGAAGCGGGTCTACGACCTGGCCGAGCGCGCCGTCCCGGACGGGCTGTTCCACGACGACCTCGACGACACGGAGTGCCTGCGCAGGCTGGTGGCGCTGGCGGGGCAGTCGCTGGGTGTCGGCACCCGTGCCGACATCGCGGACTACCACCGGCTCAAGGGCGAGCAGGTCGACGCGGTGATCGCGGACTCGGGGCTGGTTCCGGTCGAGGTCGAGGGCTGGGGCAAGGCCGCGTGGGCCGATCCGGCGGCGCTGGCGAGCGAGCCGCGCGGGCGGCACCGGACGACGCTGCTGTCGCCGTTCGACTCGCTGATCTGGGACCGTGCCCGCACGGAGCGGATCTTCGGCTTCACGCACCGGCTTGAGGCCTATGTGCCCAAGCCCAAGCGGATCCACGGGTACTTCGCGATGCCGCTGCTGTCCGGCGGCCGGCTGCTGGGCCGGGTCGACCCCACGCGCGAGGGCCGGACCCTGGTGGCGCGGCAGGTGTCGCTGGAGACCCCCAAGGCGGTCCGGCCCATGGCACAGGCCCTGGTGGAGGCCGCCCGGTGGGTGGACTGCGACGCCGTGCGGATCGAGGTGGTCCGCGTAGGCCGGGAGGACCGTCCGGACGTCGCCGCCGCGCTGGCCGCTGCGGTCGCCTGAGGGCGGCAGCCGGTCCGGCCCGTCCGCCGGATGCGCCGGGTCCGCCGACGGTCAGCGGATCTCCAGGATCTTCTCCCGCATCGCGTAGACCACGGCTTCCATCCGGGAGTGCAGCTGGAGCTTCTCCAGAATGTTCCGGACGTGATTCTTGACCGTATTCTCCGAAATGAACAGCTCTTTCGCGATATCGCGATTGTTCATGCCGGTGGCGACGAGTTTGAGGACTTCCAGTTCGCGGTCGGTGAGCCGGGGGGCCGGGACCAGGCGGCGCTCGTCGGTGCGCTGGATCATGGACTTGAACTCGGTGAGCAGTTTGGACGCCATGGACGGGCTGATCTGGGACTGCCCGTCGGCCACCGCGCGGATCGCCGTCGCGACCTCGTCGGTGGAGATCTCCTTGAGGAGGTATCCGGTGGCGCCCGCCTTGATCGCGTCGTAGAGGTCGGCCTCCTCGTCGCTGATCGTCAGCATGATGATCTTGGCGCTGGGTGCCACCTCCTTGATGGAGGTGCAGGCCTCGATACCGCCCCGCTTGGGCATACGCACGTCCATCAGCACGATGTCGGGAAGCAGATCGGCGGCCTTGTCCACGGCCTCTGCCCCGTCCCCCGCCTCACCGACGACCTGGATGTCCTCCTCGTGGGCGAGGACGATCTCGAGCCCCCTGCGGAAGAGCGCGTGGTCGTCCACGACGAGGACCCGGATCGGTTCCCCGCGTGACGAGCCCGCGTCGACGCCGGCCGAGGCCGGGCCGACCATGGTCCCGGCGTCCGACCCGTCGTGCACCGGCCCGAAGCTGTCCGCCATCGTTACCTCCCCCTCAAGGCCGTGGCCTGGAGTTCATGCCACGTCAACCGCGGTCCGTTGCTCGTTGGTTGACTCGCGCGGCAATGATTTCATGCCCGAGCGCCCGAGCGGTGATCCTGCGGTGGCACACCAGTGCCCCTGGGGGCGCACGGCCTCTCCAGGGGCACCGGATCGGGTCACCGAGGTGTCAACGTCGTGGCGCGTACCAGGGGGGTCATCCGCCGAGGGCGCTGCCTCCGCCGGCGGACCGCGGGGTGGCGAACGGGTCGGATTCGAGGTGGATCACGCCGTAGTCGTAGGCGTGCCGCCGGTAGACGACGCTCGGCTGCTTGGTGTCGGAGTCGACGAACAGATAGAAGTCGTGGCCGACCAGCTCCATCTCGTAGAGGGCCTGGTCGAGGGACATGGGTGCCGCGGAGTGGGTCTTCTCGCGTACCACGAGGGGACCCTCGCCCTGGATCTCGAGGGAGCCGATCCTGGTGGTGGGAATGGCGTCCGAGATCCCCTCGGAGGCCACTTCGCCGCTGCCGTTGAGCGTGGCCACGCCAGGTACGGCATCGGGTACTTCGGCGGCCGACAGACGGCCGTTGCCACGCCGGGTGAAGCGCTTGTCGTGCTGCTTGCGCAGCCTCGCCTCCAGCTTGGCCGTGGCCAGGTCGAGTGCGGCGTACGGGTCGCCGGCCGCTGCTTCGGCCCGGATCACCGGGCCCCGTGAGAGCAGCGTGATCTCCACGCGGTCGGAACGGTCGGCCTGACGGGGGTTGTGCTCCTTGGACACCTCGACGTCGAGGCTGATTACCTTGGCGTCGAGCTTCTGGATCTTGTCCAGCTTCAGCTTCTCGGCCACGTGCTTACGGAACCGCTCGGGCACCTCGGTCTTGCGGCCCTTGACGACGATGTCCACGCAGAACTCCGTTCCCGGATCGCTCCGCCTGTCCGCGGAGCATCTCCCTCTTGCACCAGACTCCGGTGATTGCCGGAGTCTCGGACTTGGCGAGTTCACCTCCTCCTCCCCCACGGGGGGAAGATCCACACCCCACCGACTTCGAGGCAGGGATTACCCCGAAGCGCAGTTGCGCATTCAGCGAGGCGCGGCTTTCGCCATTCCTCACAACCGAACATAGCTCGCCCGGACGGATGTCGGCACCCGCTACTCGCACGTACCTCCGTTCAGGGCTTTTTCCCCTCTGATCACCTGCAACGATGCAAGATCCCAGTCAGTTCCCGTTTATTTCGAAAGCAAGCGGAGAAGTTGCAACAACCGCGGCTCCGAGCGGGCGGAATCCGCCTGTCCTGGGCCGGCGCGAGCGTGCGCACGCCTGCGCCGCCGCGGCCAGCGACGCACCCGTCGTCAGCAGATCGTCGACCAGGACGATCCGGCAGTCCTCCAGCAGACGTACGGCTCCCGGGGCGGTCTCCAGCGCCCCGTCGAGATTCGCCAGCCGCTCCGCGGCTCCGAGCCCCGACTGGTCCCGCACCGCACGCCGCTGCCGCAGTACACAGGTCACACCTGCCCGTAGCCCCCGGCGGCGAAGCTCGGCCGCCGCCGCGAGCGCGATCCTCCGCCCCGCGTCGTGCCCGCGCGCCCGCACCGCGCCCCGCGCCGACGGGACCGGCACCAGCTCGACACGCCGGTACATACGCCCGTACGGCCCTGCGGGGGATGCCGTGAGGCAGGCCTCCACGGCCCCCGCCAGCGCCACGCCCAGGGGGCGTACAAGGGCCAGAGCGCCCCGTTCCTTGTGTTCGAGGAGGACCGCCCGCACGGCGTCCCGGTAAGGGGCGGCCGCATACACCGCCGGGAGCCCGGCCGGCTCGGGGTCGGGCCGCACCCGTCGGGGCGCGGCCCCGTACAGCTCCCCGGCACACCGGCCGCACAGCTCCGCGTCCGGGCGCCCGCAGCCGCCGCAGGCCGCGGGCAGCGCCAGCCCGGTGATCTCCCGCCACCAGCTCGTCCGCACGGACTCCACTTTCCGCGGAGCCGACGGATACGGCCACTCCTGTGGAAAACCGTGGCAGGCCGTCCTCCGCCGTCCGGACGAGCCTGCCCACCGGCCGCGGAGGGGTCAGCCCGGATAGACCGGGGCGAGACCCTTCTTGTCCACCGTCTTCCAGTTGGCGCCGTGCGGGAGCTTCACGATGCCGTCGTCCTCGGACAGCGCCAGCACCGGCAGCTTCTCGTCGTCCGACGCGGCGACCGCCTTCACCTTGTTGGCGCCGGGCAGCGCCCCGGCCGACGACGTCGAACCGTCCGTCCGCATGTACCGCAGCTGCTCCACCCCGCCGGCTTCACGGCCGACCACCAGGAGCCGGCTCGGACCGGCCCACGACATGGCCGTGACCTCCATCTGCGGGGCACCCTCGTGGAGCTCCACCACGGAGACGCTCTGCTTGCCCTCGGACTCGGTGCGTTCGACCAGGCCGATCTGCAGGGACGTACGGCCGTTCGCGGACACCAGCATCGCGATCCGCACACCGTCGGCGGACACCCTCAGCTCTTCGATGCGCCCACCCTTCAAGCCGTTCACCACGACTTCCTGAGGTGTCCCGGTGCCCTGTGCCATCCACAGCAGACGGGGACGCCGGGGGTCGCGGTCAGCGACCCACAGATCGCCGCGGCCGTCCCAGCTCGGCGCCGACAGGCCGCCGCCCGGCTTCACGTCCTGGCTGGTCGCCAGCGGGGCGCCCAGCTCGCCGCCCTGCGCCAGGGACGCGACGAACAGCGAACGGCCGTCCTGCGACACACCCGCCGCGTACTGCTCGTCACGTGACACCGCGGCCGTGCGCAGCCGCACCTGCCGGCTGCCGAGCGGACCGGCCACCGGCTCGGCCTCGCTGTCGGCGGCGGCGTCCGCCATCCGCACCAGCCGCGCGTCGGCGTCGATGTAGTACTGACGGGGCTTCACCGAGGTGACGACCGGTGCATAGGACTCCGCCTGACCGGCGGTCAGCAGACACAGCTGCGAACCGTTCGCCCGCTGCAGCTCGACCTGGCCTATCCGCGACGACGTCACGTCCCGCACGGTGTACAGCAGCTGGGCCGCCATCTTCCGGCACTGCGTCACATCGACGTCGGACACCTTGTCGTTGAGCGGCACCTTCAGCGTGTTTTGCTCGTCGGGTGTCAGCGATACGACGTCGCCCTTCAGGGCCGTGCCGCTCGGGAAACGCGAATCCACCGCCGGGGCCAGCCAGTTCGTCGGCCCCTCGAGCAGCGTCCGTACGGACTGGGCGACCGGGTCCATCCTCGACTCGGGGTCGATGCGCTGCCGCACGTACACCGGGTCCGCCACGAGACGGTCCTGACCGCTCGCGTAGTAGTACTTGTTGACGGGCTGATAGAGCCGCTGGAAGTCGGACTGACCGAGCAGCAGACCGTCCGGAAGGCTGTCGATGCGCCATTCCTTGCTCTTCGGCCCGTCCTCCTTCACCAGATGGATCTGCTTCCGGAACTCCGTCACCAGGGGCTTGTACGCATGCCGGGAGTCCACCACGGCGACCTGGGAGCCGCTCAGCTCGTAGACGTGGCCCTCCGAGCCGTCCCGGTCGTTGCTCAGAAGCGCGCGGTGCGTCGGACCGTCCGCCAGAACGGTCGTAGCCGCCCCCGGGTTCCAGTCGCGGGCCGCCTTCTTCGTCAGATACTTGCGGGCCATCGTGAAGCGGACGTCGTCACTCGTCATCGCCTCCAGGAACCCGTCGACGATGTCCGTCGGCTGCGCGCCGTCCCGCGGCGGCACCGCGTACACCCGGACCTGGGAGTCCGCCCGCTGCGACGCGTCGACCGGCTCGACCTCCCCGCCGCTCGGCATCGTCGCGCATCCGGACACCACCAGCGCGCAGCCGAGCAGTACGGCCGTCCGCGGTGCGTGCCCCCCGAGGCGGCGGACAACGTCAGCGCCCACGTGGCGTTCCCTCCCGGTCCGGGACCTCCCGGGCCCCGTCGTCCTCCGTGCGGGCGTCCCCCGCCGCACGTGCCACCACCCGGGCCACGCTGCCCGGCAACGCCGTCGGATCGGCCGACGGGCCCGTCACGCGAGGCGCCACCACGGTGTGCGGCGCGGCGGGCAGCTTCCCGCGGTCACCGGCCGACTGCACCGGAACCGCCACCAGCCGGTGGGCACCCTCCTGCACGGGCCCCGCCTCGGCCATCTCCCGGCGATGCCGGGAGTCCTCCGGCTCCAGGGGTATCGGTGACCCGCGCAGCGGTTCGTCCGCGGTACGCGGCAGCGTCAGCCGGAACTGGGAACCGCCGCCCGGCTCACCCCACGCCTGCAGCCAGCCGCCGTGCAGCCGCGCGTCCTCCACCGCGATCGACAGGCCCAGACCCGTGCCGCCCGTGGTACGGGCACGAGCCGGGTCGGCCCGCCAGAACCGGTTGAAGACCCGGGTCGCCTCGCCCGGCTTCAGACCCACGCCGTAGTCACGGACCGCGACCGCGACGGCACCGCCCGCGGCACCGAGCCGTACCACGACGTCCCGGCCCTCACCGTGCTCGACGGCGTTGACGACGAGATTGCGCAGCACCCGCTCGACCCGCCGGGCGTCGGCCTCGGCGACCACCGGCTGCTCGTCCCCGACCACCCGGATACGGCTGCCCTTGCGCTCGGCAAGCGGCTCGGCGCCCTCGATGACCCGGCGCACCACATCGCGCAGGTCTATCGGCTCGGCGTCCAGTGCGGCCGCGCCCGCGTCGAAGCGGCTGATCTCCAGCAGATCGGCGAGCAGCGACTCGAAACGGTCCAGCTGCCCGGCGAGCAGCTCCGCGGACCGGGCCGTCACCGGATCGAAGTCGACCCGCGCCTCGTGGATGACGTCCGCGGCCATCCGCACCGTCGTGAGGGGCGTCCGCAGCTCGTGCGACACGTCGGAGACGAAGCGGCGCTGCATCCGCGACAGCTCCTCGAGCTGCTGGATCTTCAGCTGGAGGCTGTGCGCCATCTTGTTGAAGGCTTCGCCCAGACGGGCGATGTCGTCCTCGCCGGTGACCTTCATGCGTTCCTGGAGCCGCCCCGCAGACAGCCGTTCCGCGACACCTGCGGCCATCCGCACCGGCGTCACGACCTGGCGCACCACGAGCCAGGCGATGGCCCCGAGCAGCACCACGACGAACACCCCGGCGGTGGCCAGCGTGCCCTTGATCAGGGTCAGTGACTTCTCTTCCTGCGTCAGCGGGAACAGGTAGTACAGCTGGTACGGCTCGCCTTGGACGTCGTTCAGCCGCTTGCCGATGACCAGGCCCGGCACCGGTTCCTCGCCGTCGGTGTAGCGGATCCTGGTGAAAGCCTGGAACGTGCCCGCACCCTGGTCCACCGCCTCGCGCAACGTCTCGGGGACGCTCGCCGTCGGATCGACCTGGCCGGAGACCCGCGGGCCGCGGTTGCTGCCGCCGGCCTCGCTGGACGCTGAGCTGAGCGCCACCACCTCGTAGGCGCTCTGACCGCCGCTGGCCAACTGCCCGACCAGATCCGAACGCCAGTTCGTGGCGCTCTTCGCGGTACGACCCTCCGCGGCGTCGCCGTCCTGGCCACCCGGCGCCACAGGAGCGTCGGCTATCTCCTTGGCCACGGCGAAACCGCCTGCGGCCTGGATCTGCGCCGCGTTCTCCTTCGCGTCGAGCAGACCGTTGCGCACCTGCCCGATCACCACGAAACCGAGCAGCAGCACCACGCCCAGCGACATCAGCAGCGTGGCAGCGACGACCCTGAGCTGGATGTTGCGCCGCCACAGCCGCACCGCGGGCAGCAACGGCCTGCGGATCCAGCGCGCGAGCAACCGCAGCACGGGGCCGCCGACGGACCCGTCGTGCAGCAGCAGGCCCCCCTGGGCCAGCCGCCTCATCCGGGACACGCTGCGCCCCGGACCGGCGGACGCCGGCCCGGTACGGTCTCCCGGCCCCCCGGGCTTCCGAGCAGCGCCGCCCCGGTCCATATCAGTTCGGTCCCGCCTTGTAGCCGACACCGCGAACGGTCACGACGATCTCCGGACGCTCCGGGTCCTTCTCGACCTTGGAGCGCAGTCGCTGCACGTGCACGTTCACCAGCCTGGTGTCCGCCGCATGCCGGTATCCCCACACCTGCTCGAGGAGCACCTCGCGGGTGAACACCTGCCACGGCTTACGGGCGAGCGCGACCAGCAGGTCGAACTCGAGGGGAGTGAGCGCGATCGACTGGCCGTCGCGCTTCACCGAATGGCCGGCCACATCGATGACCAGGTCACCGATGGCCAGCTGCTCCGGGGCCGGCTCCTCCGACCTCCGCAGCCGGGCCCGGATACGGGCCACCAGCTCCTTGGGCTTGAACGGCTTGACGATGTAGTCGTCGGCGCCGGATTCCAGGCCGACCACCACATCGACGGTGTCGCTCTTCGCCGTGAGCATCACGATCGGCACACCGGACTCCGCCCGGATCAGGCGGCACACCTCGATACCGTCCCGGCCGGGCAGCATCAGGTCGAGCAGCACCAGGTCGGGCTTGGTCTCCCGGAAGGCTGCAAGCGCCTTGTCACCGTCGGCGACGAAAGACGGCTCGAAACCTTCACCACGCAGCACAATCCCGAGCATCTCGGCCAGTGCGGAGTCGTCGTCGACGACAAGGACGCGTCCTTTCATAATCGACATCATCCCATTAGCTAATGGGGACCCGTCGTGACCTGGACCACAGAGCGGCCCCCTCCGCCGCCCGTGAGCGGCGTAATGACGCCTCTCCGGCCCCTGGCCGCCGTCACCGACTCGGGTGTCCCGGCAACGAACGCAGCGCCGTACCCCCGGCTCCCAGCGGTCCCACCGGCGCCCCGGCAGCAGCCGCCCGTACCGCCGACACAAGCGGAATAGTGAGCTCCGTCACTCCCGGCCTTCGCCCCCTCGCCGTCCCGCCCCGGTAATCGAAAGTACGCAGCAGTGACGGGGCCGGGAACGGCCGTCCGTACCCCATGGCACGATGGCTGGGATCCCGCCGCCCCACCCGCGGCCGGGCACGAGAAGGAGCCACGATGAACGAGTCTCCGGGCTGGGCCTCGCCCGGATCCGCCCCCTCCGACGAACCGGGTCACGGCGCGCCAGGACCGAACGCTTCCGGAGACGCGGACAGCACCCCGAAGTGGTCCAAGGAGCAGCCGCCGGCAGAACAGTGGTCCCCGCCGGCCCACACGGCCCCTTCGGGCACCGCACCCGGTACCGCCGCGGGCTGGGCCGGTCACCCCGGAGGCGCCGGAGGAGGCTGGGGTTCGGGATGGGCACCGCCGCCGGCGGCGAAGCCGGGAGTCATCCCGCTGCGCCCCCTCGGCATCGGCGAGATCCTCGACGGTGCGGTGTCGACCATGCGCGCACACTGGCGTCCCGTTCTCGGCGTCACGCTCACCGTCGCCGTCATCACCCAGCTCTGCGTCATCCTGGCGCAGCGCTTCCTGGTCCCCCAGACCCAGCCGGTCGAGCCCGGCGCCGACCCGGCCGAGGCCATGGGCCAGATCGCCGAGTCGACGACCAACAGCCTGCTCGGGCTGCTCCCGGTCGTGCTCGTCTCCCAGATCGGCATCGTGGTCACCGCGGCGATACTCACCATGATCGTCAGCCGGTCGGTCCTGGGCCGCCCCGTCAGCTTCTCCGAGGCATGGCGCGAGGCCCGCCCGCGCCTTCTGGGCATGCTGGGCCTGAGCCTGGTCGTACCGGTGCTGGCCGGCGTCATCATGACCGTGGCAATCCTGCCCGGACTGCTCATCGGGTCCACCATGGGCATCACCCTGGCCGTGCTCGGCGGATTCGCGGCGGCCGCGGCGATCGTCTGGCTGTGGATCCGCTTCAGCCTCGCCTCTCCCGCCTTCATGCTGGAGCGCCAGGGCATCATCACGGCGCTGCACCGCTCGGCCAAGCTGGTACGCGGAGCCTGGTGGCGGATCTTCGGCATCAGCGTCCTGACGCTCGTCATGACCGCCATCGTCTCGATGATCATCGCGGTCCCGTTCACCATCATCGCGCTCATCGCGGACATGGAGAACTTCCAGAACGTCATGACGGGGACCAGCACCCAGTACGGCTGGGCCTTCCTCGTCATCACGGGCATCGGATCCGTGATCGCCTCTGCGATCACCTACCCGATCTCCGCCGGCGTCACCGTCCTGCTCTACATCGACCAGCGCATCCGCCGCGAGGCACTCGACCTCGAACTCGCCCGCGCCGCGGGCGTGCCCGGCTACGACACCAGCGGGAGCTGATGCGGTGTCCGCAACGGGGGGCATGACACCGGCGTGGCTCATCCGCACCACCCGGGACGTACCGGTGGACACGCCTCGCGTCCCCGCCCGCGAGGCGGCCGAACGCGAGCTGTCCAAGCCGATGTACCACGAGAACGATCCCGGACTGATCCAGCGTGCCCTGGACCGCTTCTGGGAGTGGGTCGACGACCTGTTCAACGCCGCGGCCGGTGCCACACCGGGCGGTATCGTCGGCGTCGCCGTCGTCATCACGGTCGTCGTCGCCCTGGTCGCCGCTCTCTGGTGGCGACTGGGCACTCCGCGCCGCGCTCCCGCCACGGGCACCGGCCTCTTCGACGACTCTCCCCGCAGCGCCGCGGACCACCGCACGGCCGCCGAGGCCCACGCCGCCGGCCACCGCTGGAACGACGCCGTCCAGGAACGGATGCGCGCGATCGTCCGGTCCCTGGAGGAACGCACCCTCCTCGAACCGCGGCCCGGACGCACCGCCGACGAAGCCGCCTCAGAGGCCGCCCTGTCCCTTCCCCACCACGCCGAAGGACTCCGCGCCGCCGCCCGCGAGTTCGACGACGTCACATACGGCGGCCGGACCGCGACCCAGGAGGCATACGAGGAGCTGCGCCGACTGGACCTCGACCTGGAACGCACCAAGCCCGTCCTGAGCTCGGTGGACGGAGCAGCCCCATGACGGTGACGACGACTCCCCCATCCACCTCCACCGCGCCCACGCCCCAGCAGGTGTGGACGCGCACCCGCGGACTGCTGCTCACCGCCGTGATCGTGCTTGCGGGAGCCATCGCCCTCGCCGTCGTACGCTCCGGAGAGCAGCACGGCCGGCTCGACCCCCGCTCCGCCGACCGTTCCGGCAGCCGCGCCGTGGCGGAACTGCTGCGCGGCCACGGCGTCGACACACGCGTCGTGACCACCCTCGACGAGGCCACCGCCGCCGTCGCCGCGGACACCACCCTTCTCATCATCACGCCCGACGCTCTGACGAAGAATCAGCAGCAGGCCCTGCGCGCGGCGTCCACCGACTCCGGTGGACGCACCGTACTGGTCTCCGCCGGCCACGCCTCGGCCGAAACACTGGCCCCCGGGGTGACGGCCGTCGTCCCCCCGGTCCGTGTCACCGCACGCGCCCCCGAGTGCTCCGCGCCAGAAGCCGTCCGCGCGGGCCGCGCCGACACCGGCCGCATGCGCTACCGCACGGCGAACGCCGGCGCCATCGGCTGCTATCCCGCCGACGGCCTGCCCACGGTCCTCACCGTGAACCGCCCGCACGGCGGGGACACCGTCCTCCTGGGCGCACCGGACATCCTCCTCAACAGCCGTCTCGCCAAGCAGGGCAACGCCTCGCTCGCTCTTCAACTCCTCGGTTCCCGCCCGCATCTGGTCTGGTACCTCCCCTCACTCTCCGATGCCACGGCCACCGACGACGCGGATCGCAGCTTCACCGAGCTGGTCCCGCCCGGCTGGCTCTGGGCAACGCTCCAACTGTTCATCGCCGCCGTACTGGCCGCCGTCTGGCGTGCCCGCAGACTCGGCCCGCTGGTGACCGAGAAACTGCCGGTGGTCATCCGCGCCTCGGAGTCGGCCGAGGGCCGTGCCCGCCTCTACCGCAAGGCCAACGCCCGCGACCGCGCGGCCACCGTGCTGCGCTCGGCGACCCGCACCCGCCTCGCCCCCTTGCTCGGCGTGCCGGCAACCCAGGCCCACTCTCCCGGCGTCCTCGTCCCCGCGGTGGCCGCACGGCTGCCCGCCACCGACCGGGACCTCTCCTCCCTCCTCTTCGGCACCGTCCCTGTGGACGACGCCGAACTAGTCCGTCTGGCAGACCAACTCGACACCCTCGAAAGAGAGGTACGCACTTCATGAGCGCCCAGCCCGTAGAGAGCTCGGACAGCGCACGCGCCTCGTTGGAGGCCCTGCGCGCCGAGATCGCCAAGGCCGTGGTCGGCCAGGATCCGGCCGTCACCGGGCTCGTCGTCGCTCTGCTCTGCCGCGGTCACGTCCTGCTCGAAGGCGTGCCCGGCGTCGCCAAGACGCTTCTGATCCGTACGCTCGCCGCTTCCCTCGAACTCGGCACCAAGCGCGTCCAGTTCACCCCCGACCTCATGCCGAGCGACGTCACGGGCTCACTCGTCTACGACGCCCGCACTTCCGAGTTCTCCTTCCAGCCCGGCCCGGTCTTCACCAACCTGCTGCTGGCCGACGAGATCAACCGGACGCCCCCCAAGACCCAGTCCTCCCTGCTGGAGGCCATGGAGGAACGGCAGGTCACGGTCGACGGCGTCCCGCGCCCCCTGCCCGAGCCGTTCCTCGTCGCAGCCACGCAGAACCCGGTCGAGTACGAAGGCACTTATCCACTGCCGGAAGCCCAGCTCGACCGCTTCCTCCTCAAGCTGACGATCCCCCTGCCCTCACGCGACGACGAGATCAACGTCCTAACCCGTCACGCCGAGGGCTTCAACCCCCGGGATCTGCAGGCCGCAGGCGTGCGCCCGGTCGCAGGCCCTGCAGACCTGGAGGCGGCCCGGGCCGCGGTCGCCAAGACCACGGTCTCCAGCGAGATTGCCGGTTACGTCGTCGATATCTGCCGTGCCACGCGTGAATCCCCCTCGCTCACTCTCGGCGTCTCCCCCCGAGGCGCCACTGCTCTGCTGTCGACGGCGCGTGCCTGGGCCTGGCTCACCGGCCGGGACTACGTCACCCCGGACGATGTGAAGGCCCTGGCCCTCCCGACCCTCCGGCATCGCATCCAACTGCGGCCCGAGGCCGAGATGGAAGGTGTCACGGCCGACTCCGTCATCTCCGCGATCCTCGCTCACGTCCCCGTCCCGCGCTGAGGCGAACGATGGCCCTCACAGGACGCACAGCCCTCATCGCGGCCCTGGGCTCGCTCCCGGTCGGCATCCTCGCCCCCAGCTGGTCGGGAATGCTCGCGGTGAACGCTCCCCTCACCCTCGCAATTGTGTGCGACTACGCTCTGGCCGCACCAGTGCGCAGGCTTCAGTTCACCCGAAGTGGCGACACATCAGTTCGACTTGACGACGAAGCAAAGGTGCACCTCACCGTCACCAACCCATCCCGTCGCCCACTGCGCGCCCAGCTCCGCGACGCCTGGCCGCCCAGCAGCTGGCCCTCAGGGGCGGACGAGAGCGTGTCCCGGCACAGGATCACCGTCCCCGCAGGCGAACGGCGACGCGTCACGACGCTCTTGCGCCCCGCCCGCCGCGGCGACCGGCGATCCGAACGTGTCACCGTGCGCTCCTACGGCCCGCTCGGTCTCGCCGCCCGGCAGGGGAACCACGACGTGCCCTGGACCGTGCGGGTCCTGCCGCCTTTCACCAGCCGTAAGCACCTGCCGTCGAAGCTGGCCCGGCTCCGTGAACTCGACGGCGGCACCAGCGTGCTGACGCGTGGTGAGGGGACCGAGTTCGACAGTCTCCGCGACTACGTCCCCGGTGACGACACCCGCTCCATCGACTGGCGGGCCACCGCGCGCCAGGCCGCGGTCGCCGTGCGCACCTGGCGCCCGGAGCGCGACCGCCACATCCTCCTGGTACTCGACACCGGCCGGACATCGGCCGGCCGGGTCGGCGACGTCCCCCGCCTCGACGCTTCCATGGACGCCGCCCTGCTGGTCGCGGCGCTGGCGTCTCGCGCAGGCGACCGCGTCGATCTTCTGGCCTACGACCGCCGCATCCGTGCCCAAGTGCAGGGACGCGCGGCGGGTGATCTGCTTCCGTCGCTGGTCAATGCCATGGCCACACTCGAGCCGGAGCTCGTCGAGACCGACTCCCGCGGCCTCAGCGCGGCCGCCCTGCACAGCACACCGCGCAGATCGCTGGTCATCCTCATCACCAGCCTCGAAGCGGCTCCGATCGAGGAGGGCCTGCTGCCCGTGCTCCCCCAACTCACGCAGCGCCACACGGTGATGGTCGCCTCCGTGGCCGATCCCCATGTCGCGGAGATGACCAAGTCCCGCGGCTCCATCGATGCCGTGTACGAGGCGGCCGCGGGCGCTCAGGCCGTCGAGCAGCGTCGCCGTACGGCGGAGCAGCTGCGTCGCCACGGTGTCACTGTCGTCGACGAGCCGCCCGAGGAACTGGCTCCTGCTCTTGCCGATGCCTATCTCGGGCTCAAGGCCGCGGGTCGCCTCTGATCGTCTCTGCCGGAATGGCGGCCGGCTGGTACTGCAGCCGGCCGCCATTCCGTTCGGTGCTCCGACGATCATCCGGCAAGTCGGAGACACCAAGGCACATCAAGGGGTGTACAACGCAGGGAAGCCCCGCACCTCACGGTGCGGGGCTTCCCCATTCACAATTAGTTCGGCGGCGTCCTACTCTCCCACAGGGTCCCCCCTGCAG